>JBDTQF010000007.1:0-35660 GCA_039932275.1 Burkholderiales bacterium | reverse complement strand
CGTTGACGTGCAGGAAATTGGGCGCCAGCGGATAGAAGGTGCGCACCGTGACCGCCATGATGTCGTTGATGATCAGGTTCGGGAAGATCAGCAAGTTGCGGTTCTTCAGCGCGATGCGCTGCGCGCGTTCGGCGCCGAAGCGCTGCGTCAGCCCGGCGACGATCTGCTCGATGTCGGCCTTGCCCTCCTCACCCCATGCCGGGACCCACTGCCCGACCGGGCGGCCCCAGGGCGCGGTGTACTCCATCACGGCGTGGCCGTTGCCCAGGTCGTGCCCGTGACCCACCAGCGGCGTCGGCGAGAGCGAGCCGACCGTGCCTTTCAGGTAGTCGAGGTAGCTCGCATGCGTGGTCGAGGCGTGGTAGCCGTCAATGCTGTTCTCGGCCAGCAGTTTCCAGTTGGCGCGCAGGCTGTATTCCTGCGTGCCGCCGAGGATTGCCATGCCGACTTCGGAGTGGTCGACCACCAGGTCGATGTACTCGCGCGCGTTGCCCAGGTAGGTGGGCAGGTCGACGATGTCCTTGTCGAACGCGATGAAGTGGAAGCCGCGGTACGCCTCGTGGCGCGGCGCCGGCACCAGGTCGGCGCCGCCCTGGTCGTTGAAGCCCTCGCAGTACGACTCTTTGCCCGGCTGGTCTTTGAGCTTGCCGTCGTTGCCGAACACCCAGCCGTGATAGAAGCACTGGAAGTTCTTGGCCGTGCCCGAGCGGTCGCGGCACACCGTGGCGCCGCGGTGCGGACAGGTGTTCATGAAGGCGTTGAACTTGCCACTGGCATCGCGGTTGAAGATAACGTTGCGCCCGGCCACGGTGCGCGTGACGAACTGGCCGGGTTTGGCGAGTTCGGAGGCGTGGCCCAGGTAGAGCCAGCAGCGGTTGAAGATCGCACTGCGTTCAGACTCGAACACATCGGCGTCGACGAACGACGTGCGCGGTACCTTGAACAGCTGACGCTCGTTGTCGACGTGCAGCTCAATGACCTTGGAGATATCTTTCATCGGGGCTTCTCCTGTTGCCTTCCAGGCGTTGCTGCCTCGCACGGCCTGCGGTGCGAGACAAGGATTGATTGGCCGCGGGGAATGCCGTCATACCCCGAGGTAGTGGTTCAGCAGCGCGTGATCGGCACGCACCTGGGCGCTCGGCCCCTGCGCCACGACAGCCCCGCGCGAAATCACAGCGACTTCGTCGGCGAGGTTGAACACCGTGTCCAGGTTCTGGTCGACGACGATCAGTGCCATGCCGCTGCCGCGCAGCGAGCGCAACACCGACTGGATCTCCTCGACGATCAGCGGCGCCAGGCCTTCGGTCGGTTCGTCGAGGATCAGCAGCCGCGGGTTGGTCATCAGGGCCCGGCCGATGGCCAGCATCTGCTGCTCGCCACCGGACAGCGCATCGCCGCGGTTGCGCCGACGTTCGCCGAGGCGGGGGAAGATCTCGAGCACGCGTTCCAAGGTCCAGCCGGCCGTGCCGTCGGGGCGCGGTCGCGCCCCCAGCGTCAGGCTCTCCATCACCGTCAGTGACGGGAAAACGCCGCGGTTCTCGGGCACGTAGGCCACGCCCAGGCGCGCGATGTTGTGCGTGGCACGACCGACCAGCGACACACCGTCGAACAGGACGTCACCGGCGGTCAGCGGCATCAGCCCGACGATGCTGCGCAGCGTCGTCGTCTTGCCCACGCCGTTGCGGCCGACGAGGCCGAGAAAGCTCGATGCGTCGGCGCGCAGGCTGATGCCGTGCAGCACCGGCGTGGCACCGTAGGCGGCACGGATGTCTTTCAGCTCAAGCAAGCGTGCGCCCCTTGAAGTAGATCTTCTGCACCCGCTCGCTGCCGCGGATCTCGGCCGGTGTGCCCTGCTCGAACAAGGCGCCCTGCTCGAAGACGAACACGTGATCGGTGAGCCCCTCGATCACCGTCAGGTCGTGTTCGATGATCACCAGGGTCAGCGACGCCGGCAGGGTCGCGCGCAGCATGTCGACCACATCGTGCGTCTCCTCCTCGCTCATGCCGGCGGTCGGTTCATCCAGCAGCAACAGGCGCGGCTCGGTCGCCAGCGCCAGCGCGATCTCGAGCTGGCGCAGTTCGCCGTAGGACAGGTCGGTTGCCGGCACCTGCGCCTTGGCCGAAAGACCGACCTTGTCGACGTAGGCCCTAGCGCGTTCGTCGAAGTGCTTGTCGCGCTCACGCGGCGACCAGAAGTTGTAGGCCCGGGTCGGCTCGCGCGACTGGACCGCCATGCGCACGTTCTCCGCCACCGTGAACTCCGGGAAGATGCTGGTCTTCTGGAAGCTGCGGCCGATACCGAGGTGACTACGCCGCGCGGCGGGCAACGCCGTGATGTCGACGCCGTCGAAGTGGATCGACCCGGAGGTCGCGCGCAGGGTTCCGGTCAACAGGTTCAGCAGCGTCGTCTTGCCGGCACCGTTCGGGCCGAGCACACCGTAGCGCTTGCCCGGCATGAGTTTCAGGTCGACGCCGTTCAGCGCTCGAAAGCGCCCATAGGCCAGCGTCAGGCCGCGGGTCTCGAGCAATGCAGCGGCCGTCACGTGGCCTCCTCGGGCAGCGCCACGGCCGCACCACGGGTGCTCGGCTTCGTACCACGCCAACGCCCCAGCCCATTCATCACCAGCGGCACCAGACCGTTCGGGGCGTACAGCACGACCACCACGAAGACGATGCCGAGCACGAGCCGCCAGTGGTCGGTCAGCGTACCGAGGTAGTGGAACAACGCAAGGAACAGGGCCGCGCCGACCAGCGGCCCGTACAGGGAGCCCACGCCGCCCAGGATCACCATCAGGATGACCTCACCCGAGGTGGTCCAGAACAGCAGCGAAGGATCGACCAGGCTGAACAGACTGGCCTGCAAGGCACCCGCCACCGCGGCCAGCGAGCCGGCCATCACGAAGCCGAGCAGCTGGAAGCGCCGCACCGGGTAGCCAAGCGCCTGCATGCGCGCTGCGTTCTGGCGGATGCCGGAAAAGACCGCGCCCAGCGGCGAAGCGTCCAGCCGCTTCAGACCGAACACCAGCAGCACCAGCCCGACCAGCGCGACGTAGTAGAACGTCAACTCGCTGTCCAGCGACAGCCAGGCCGGCAGGTCGTTGCCGCGCCACAGCTTCGGGCGCGGGACCGACGGGATGCCGTTGATCCCGCCCGACCAGGCTTGCGTCGACAGGACCAGCACGTAGAACAGCTGGCAGAACGCGATCGTGATCATCACGAAGCCCACGCCACCGACCCGCAGCACCATCGCGCCGACCAACGCCGAGACCAAGATGCCGACGACCAGCGCGGCCGCCAGCAGCAGGAACAGGTTATCGGACAGGTGGCGGAGCATGAACCCGGCCAGGTAGGCGCCAACGCCGAGAAACAGGCCATGGCCGAAGCTGATCAGACCGAGCCGCCCGATCAGGATGTTCAGGCTGAGCGCGAACATGCCGGTGATCATCACCTCGGTCGCGAACTCGTTCTGCGTGCCGCGGGTGAAGTGCGGCAGGGCCACTGCCGCTGCCAGCACGGCCAGTGTCGGCCAGTGACGAACTTTGTTCATCGCGCGATTCCCATCAGGCCTTGCGGCCGCACCAGCAGCACCGCGACAAGCACGAGATAGATCACCGCGGTCGAGAACTCGGCCGCATAAACCTGGCCAACGACGGTGGCCGCACCGATCAGCAGGCTCGCGATCAGCGCGCCGGCCAGCGAGCCCATGCCGCCGACCACGACCACCACCAGCGCGGAGATCAGGATCTCGCTGCCCATGCCGGGAGAGGCGTTGAAGATCGGCACCGAGAGCACGCCCGCCAGGCCGGCCAGGGCCGAGCCCACTGCGAACACGCCGCTGAAGAGACGAGTGACGTCGATGCCCAGCGCCGCAGCCATCTCGCGGTCGTCGACACCGGCGCGCACCATCGCCCCCAGGCGCGTTCGGCCAAAGCCCAGCAGCAAGGCAGTGATGACCACGGCGCCGACGACCACGACCAGCACCCGGTAGACCGGCACCGTCGCGCCGGCCAGCGCGACGGTGCCTTCGAGTCCGGGCGGCAACGCCAGGGACTGGACTTCCCCGCCCCACATGATGCGCACCAGCTCGTCGAAAGCAAACACCAGCCCGAGCGTCAGCAGCACCTGCGGGTACATGCCGCGCCCGTAGGTCCGCGCCAGCAGCGTGCGCTCTAGCAGCACGCCCAGCATCGCGGTGAGCAGCGGCGCGAGCAGCAGCGCGAGGTAGAAGTTGCCCAGGCCATGCGCGATCGTGATGCCGAAGTAGGCGCCGACCATGTACAGCGCGCCGTGCGCCAGGTTGATGACGTGCATCAGCCCGAAAACGAGCGACAGCCCCGAGGCGATCAGGAACAGCAGCACCCCCATCTGCAGGGCGTTCAGAACCTGTTCAACAATGATCTGCATGGTGTCGGGGCAGTGACTCGGAATGCGGCGCAAATCGCGCTCATGTCAGAGCGCGCAACCCTCGCCTTTGTCGGCGACCTGTTCGTAGGTCTTCAAGATCTTGTGGCCGAGCGTGCCGTCGGCGCGCTTGATGACCTCGCCGATGTAGATGTTCTGCACCACGTTGCCGGTGCGCGGGTCGATCCGGAAGTAGCCGCGTGGGCTGTCGAGCTCCAGGGTCGTCAGCGTCTTGCGGACCTTGGCCTTGTCGCTCAGGTCGCCCTTCAGCGCCTCGATGGTCGCGAGCATCAGCTTGGCGGTGTCGTAGCCCTGCACGTGCATGGCGTGAGCGACCTTGCCGTACTTCTTCTGGAAGCGCGCCTGGAAAGCGCGGTTGCGCGGGGTCTCGAGGCTGGCCATGTAGGGGCCGCTGACCATCACGCCGACGGCGGCGTCGCCCATTGCCGGAAAGAACTGTTCGTCGGCGCCGTAGACCGGCACGACCATCTTCAACTTCGGGCCGCGCACGCCAGCCTGGGTGAGCTGCGTGACGAACCGGGGGGCCGCGCTGCCGGCCAGGAACCCCCAGATCATGTCAATCTCACCCTGCTTGGCGCGAATGTTGGTGATGATCGGCGTGAAGTCCGCCGTGCCCAGCGCCGGCCACTCTTCCAGCGGCGCCTTGCCGCCCTTCTGCATGAAGCCTTCGCGGAACGCCGCGGCCTGCTCCCGGCCGGAGTCATAGTTGGAGGCAACGGTGAGCGCCGATTTGCCCAGGTTCTCCGCCGCGTACTGGCCCATCGAATGGTTCAGCTGCCAGTTCGAGAACGAGGTGCGCACGATGTACGGACTGCAGTTCTTGCCGGTCACCTCGTTGTTGCCGGCATTGGCCACCAGCAGGAACGTCTTGGAGCGGTCGACCTCATCGCGGATCGCGGCGACCACGTGGGACGCGATCGGGCCCACCATGAAATCGACGTTGTCGTCCTTGGTGTAACGCCGCACCAGCTGCAGCGTGACCTTGGGGTCTTCCTTGCTGTCTTCCTTCAGGACGACGATCTTCCTTCCGGCGGCCTGGCCACCGGCCTCCTCGATCGCCAGGTCGAAGCCTTCCCTGATCGCCTCGCCATACACAGCGAAGACCTGGGAGAACGGCAGGAGCAGGCCCACCTTGACGTCCTTGCCTTGCGCAGCCGCGGGCAGTGGAACGGTGCAGGCGATGGCCAGCGCGGCGGCGAGGGCGGTGCGGATGAAAGGGGTCATCTTGTCTCCTTGTGGCGTCAGCGCCAGTGTGTGAATGGCAGAGCCTTGCTATGAAACAAACAGAGCAGCCTGTTTTTTAAGAGGTGCGCTTTGCTCGGAAGCTGTTGCTGCGGACAGCAGTGTCACGAATCTAAGAACAACAGACTATTATCGCTAACCCCGACAAATATCGAGATTTAAAAGCATCGCGTCCCGCTGGCCAACGCCACAGCCACGGGCTCGATGCCCCATGACTTCCAGCCCTGTCGTCAGACGAACCGGATGCCGACGCTGCCCAGGTGCTGCATCTTCAGCGTGATGCTGTCGCCCGCCTGCACCGCCACCGCTTCGGTGATGCCACCCGACAGCACCAGGCTGCCAGCCGGCAGCTCCTGGTCACGCGTGGCCAAGTGGTTGACCAGCATCGCGACCGCCGCGGCCGGATGACCGACCACCGCCGCGCCGGCGCCGAAGGCCACCGGCACGCCGTTCTTCTCGAGCACGACGCCCAGCGTGCGCAGGTCCAGGTCCTGCGCGCTGGCAATGCGCCCACCGACCACGAAGCGCGATGCCGAGGTGTTGTCGGCGATCACGCTCTCGGCGTCGAACTTGAAGTCGCGGTAGCGGCTGTCGATGACCTCGATGCCGGGCAGTACGAAGTCGCAGGCGGCCAGGACCATGCCGATGTGGCAGCCTGGGCCCTTCAGCGCCGTCTTCGTGACGAAGCAAATCTCGGGCTCGACCTTCGGGTGGATCAGCTCGCTGACCGTCACCGCGCCGCCCTCGGGCACGGTGAATTCGTCGACAAGGAAGCCGAACACCGGCTTGCTGACGCCCATCTGCTTCATCTTGGCGCAGGACGTGAGCCCGGCCTTGTAGCCAACGACGCGGGCGCCGCGCCCGATCTTGCGCTGCAGGATCGCCTCCTGGATCGCGTAGGCGTCTTCCCAGTCCATGCCGGGGTGGTCGTCGGTGATCTTGGGCGTGTCGCGCGCCTCGAGCTGGCAGCGCTCGAGGTGCTCGGCCAAGCCGGCGATGGTGTCGCGGTCAAGTGCCATCAGCGCTTCCTCAGGCCGGCTGGCGTGCAGCGCCGGCGCGCTCGCGCGCCATGGTCATCGCGGTGTCCTCGATCATGTCTTCCTGGCCCCCGACCATGCCCCGCCGCCCGAGCTCGACCAGCAGGTCGCGGGCCGGAATGCCGTACTTCTGGCCGGCGCGCTTGGCGAACAGCAGAAAGCTGGAGTACACGCCGGCATAACCGAGCGTCAGCGAGTCGCGGTCGATGCGGATGACGTGGTCCATGATCGGCACCACCAGGTCCTCGGCCACGTCCTGGATCTTGAACACGTCGACGCCGGTGGCGATGCCCATGCGCTCGCACACCGCGACGAACACTTCCATCGGCGTGTTGCCGGCGCCGGCGCCGAGCCCGGCGGCAGCCGCATCGATGCGGTTCGCACCGACTTCGACCGCCGCCAGCGAGTTCGCAACCCCCATTGCCATGTTGTGGTGGCCGTGGAAGCCGAGTTCGGTCTCGGGTCTGAGCGCCTCGCGGACCGCACCCAGACGCGCCTTCACGTCGTCGGGCAGCATGTAGCCGGCCGAGTCAGTGATGTAGATGCAGTTGGCACCGTAGCCTTCCATCAGCAGGGCCTGTTTGACCAGGCCTTCGGGGCTGTTCATGTGCGCCATCATCAGGAAACCGACGGTGTCCATCTCGAGCTTGCGTGCCCGCTTGATGTGCTGCTCGGCGACATCGGCCTCGGTGCAGTGGGTGGCCACACGGATCGTGTGCACGCCGATCTCCTTGGCCATCTGCAGGTGATCGACGGTGCCGATGCCGGGGATCAGCAGCGCCGAAACCTTGGCCTGCTTCATCAACGGGATCACGGTGCCGAGGTACTCCTCATCGGTGTGGGCGGGAAAGCCGTAGTTGACCGAGCTGCCGCCCAGGCCGTCGCCGTGCGTGACTTCGATCAGCGGCACGCCGGCGGCGTCCAGGCCGCCGGCGATGCTCTTCATCTGCGCCAGCGTCATCTGGTGGCGCTTGGGGTGCATGCCGTCGCGCAGCGTCATGTCGTGCACCGTGATCTTCTTGCCCTTGAGCGTCATGTCGTGTTCTCCTTGGGGGGCGGTTCAGGCGGACACGGCTTCGAGCGTGAGCTTGCCGGCAAGCATCGCCTCGGCAAACATCTCGGCGGTGCGCGCGGCCGCGGCAGTCATGATGTCAAGGTTGCCGGCGTACTTCGGCAGGTAGTCGCCGAGACCTTCGACCTCGAGGAAGATCGACACGCGATTGCCATCGAACACCGGGCCGTTGACCAGCTTGTAGCCGGGCACGTACTTCTGCACCTCCTTGATCATCGCGTGGATGGACGCGGTGATCTTCGGCTGATCGGGTTCGGCCTCGGTCAGGCAGTGCACGGTGTCGCGCATGATCAGCGGCGGCTCGGCCGGGTTGATGATGATGATGGCCTTGCCTTTCGCTGCCCCGCCGACCTTCTCGATCGCGCCCGCCGTGGTGCGGGTGAATTCGTCGATGTTCTTGCGCGTGCCCGGGCCGGCAGAGCGGCTCGACACGGTGGCGACAATCTCGCCGTAGGCCACCGCCTGCACGCGACTCACCGCGGCGACCATCGGGATGGTCGCCTGCCCGCCGCACGTGACCATGTTGACGTTCATCTCGCGCTTGCCGACGTGCTCCTCCAGGTTCACCGGGGGCACGCAGAACGGGCCGATCGCGGCCGGTGTGAGGTCGATCATCATCACGCCGAGCGCGTTGAGCTTGCGCGAGTTCTCGGCGTGCACGTAGGCGCTGGTCGCGTCGAAGGCGATCTGCACGCCGTCGGCCTTGACATGCGGCAGCAGGCCGTCCACGCCGTCTGCAGTGGTTTTGATGCCCATCTCGCGGGCCCGCTTCAGGCCGTCCGACTCGGGATCGATGCCCACCATCCACACCGGCTCGAGCACCGCGCTGCGCTGCAGCTTGGCCAGCAGGTCGGTGCCGATGTTGCCGGGCCCGATCAGGGCGCACTTGATCTTCTTCATGGCAGAGGTTCTCGCAGTTTCAATGGAAGCGCACCGAGCAGCCGCCGAGGCCGCCGATCGTGACGTGGAAGTTGTCGCCGGCCTTGACTGGGAACATCGCGGCCAGCGAACCAGACAGGATGACTTCGCCAGCCTTGAGCGGAATGCCCAGGCGGCCCAGCGTGTTGGCGAGCCACGCCACCGCGTTGACCGGCGAGCCCAGTGCCGCGGCGCCAGCGCCGGTGGCGATGACCTCGCCGTTCTTTTCGAGCACCATGCCGCAGGTCGACAGGTCGACCCGCCTCGGGTCGACGGCGTTGTCGCCGAGCACGAAGACGCCACAGGACGCGTTGTCAGCCACCGTGTCCTGGATCTTGATCTTCCAGTCGCGGATGCGCGAGTCGACAATCTCGAAGCACGGCATCACGCATTCGGTGGCCGCCAGCACGTCGGCGTTGCTCAGCCCCGGGCCCATCAGGTCGCGCTTGAGGATGAACGCGATCTCGCCTTCGGCTTTGGGCTGGATCAGCGTCGACATCGCGACCGACTCGCCCTGCGCCACGATCATGCCGTCGAGCATGTAGCCGAAGTCAGGCTGGAACACGCCCAGCGCGTTCATCACCGCGGCGCTGGTCACCCCGATCTTCTTGCCGACCACGCGCGCGCCCGCTTCAAGCCGGCGCGCCAGCATGCGCTGCTGGATGCGGTAGGCGTCGTCGATGGTGATGTCGGCGTGCCGGCTCGTCAGCGGGGCGACGACATTGCAGCCGACCAATGCGGCGTAGAGCTCGTCGCCGAGGGCTTCGATGAGTGGCTGGTCCATGGTCTCGATTCAAGGCTGCGTCAAAAGACGCTGAAAGGCGGTGCCGGCCTTCAGCGCGCCTGAAAGACCGGTCTGCGACTCAGGTGTGGACATGTCGGTGAACGAGCCCGGCGGCATTCCCATTCACGCAGCCAACGAGAATGCCCTTGCGGCCACGTCTCACCATGCCCGGCAGCGGCGTTTCCGACTCAGCGCAGTCGTGCGACCTCCCCGTCTGCCCGAGACGAACGGCGTGCCGGCATGCAGTAGCAACCTGCGCCGCCGCCATCGACACGGACTGAGTTCGGTCCATCGCTCGTTCAGGCTGCGTCGGCCTCGGCCAGGAAATTGCCCACGAGCTTCGCGAAGCGCTGCGCGTGCTCGATCTGGGTCCAGTGCCCGCACTGGCCGTACACGTGGAGCTGAGAGCGCAGGATCAGCTGCGACAGCCGAACCGAATTCGACAGCGGCAGCACCTGATCCTCGCGGCCATGGATGATCAGGGTCTCGTGCGGCAGCTTCTGGATGTCCTCCTCACGACTGGCCAGTGACTCGACCCAGCGTTGCCGCGGCGCCGGGAACATCGCGGCATACGATTCCTGGAACCCCGGGCGATTGCTCGCCTCGTAGCGCAACTGCGCCAGTTCGTCGCTGACAAGGTTGCGGTCATAGGCAAACCAGTCCATGACCTTGCGCATGTTCTCAAACGACGGCGTGTAGCCCCACACCGCGTCGAGCGCCGGCGTCAGCTCGAAGTTCACGCCGGCGGCACCCATCAGCACAATGCGGCGGACCCGCTCGGGGTGGCGGATCGCGAGCGCCAGCGACAACGCTCCGCCGAACGAGTTGCCCACCAGATCGACCTGCGCCAGATCGAGGGCGTCGATCAGCCCGACCGCCTGCGCGACCCAGCCGTCCATCGAGTAGGTCGCGCCAGGGACACGGTCAGTGAACCCGAACCCCGCCATGTCGGGCGCGATGACACGGCGGTCCTTGGCCAGTTCGGGCATCACCAAGCGCCAGTTCGCGTAGGCACTGACACCGGGACCAGACCCATGGATCATCAGGACCGGAAATCCAAGCCCGACATCGTGATAGTTGGTGCGCAAGCCAGCCGCGACAATGCTCTTGGCGATCTCAGGAGATGAAGGTGTGTTCATTGCAATCCGATCAAAAAGTACGGCAAGTCAAACGGCCAGCGGCGTCGCGACGCCACGATTCCGAGAGCCATGGCCAATATCGAGATTCTGACGAATACTGACTTAATTTCTTTATGGTGTAAACCCGTTCGTTCATCGAGATTTTCGCTCTAGAATGTGTTGATTTCGCCCTCGAAATCCCTTCACGTGTCTGCTATGTCACTTAACGACTCTGATGTCCTGATAGACGGTGAAGCGCTCAACGAACCTCGAACGCTGATCGAGACCGCATACCGCCAGCTGCGCCGCGACATCATCGAGGGAAGCCACCCGGCCGGGCAGAAGCTGCGCGTCGAGCACCTGAAGTCGATCTACCAGGTCAGTGCCGGAACGCTTCGCGAGGCGCTTGCGCTGCTCGTATCCGATTCACTGGTCGTGGCGCAAGGCCAGCGTGGATTTCGCGTCGCGCCGATGTCGCTCGCCGACCTCGAGGACTTGACTCGCATGCGCGTGTTGCTGGAGTGCGAGGCCGTACGCGAGAGCATTTCACTCGGCAAAGATGACTGGGAAGCGAGTGTCGTGAGCGCGTTTCACAAGCTTTCGCTGGCCGAGCAACGCTTGCGTGCAGATCCCAAGGGCGCGTTTGGCGACTGGGAGGGCTGCAACCGCCAGTTCCACGAAGCACTGGTGGGGGCCTGCAGGTCGCGCTGGATGCTCAAGTTTCGCAGCCTGCTGTACCAGCAGTCCGAGCGTTATCGCCGCGTCGCGGCCATCAAGGGACCGCCGCCTGTCGAGGTTCACGAAGAGCATCGGGCGATCTTCGATGCGGTGATGACACGCAATGCCGATCTCGCCGGTGCCGTGCTGACGGCGCACGTCCACCGCGCGCTCACGGTGATCCGCAAGGCCGGCCTACTCAAATGAACAACACTGTTCCGTGCGGCCCCGTGGTCGTGCTGGGTGGCGGCTTGGCGGCCGTTTCGTTTGCCGGTGGCTTGCGCTCAGGTGGGTTCGAGGGCGGCATTGTCGTCATCAGCGACGAAGTCGAGCCTCCCTACGACCGCCCGCCCCTGTCTAAGGAGTTCCAGCGCGAAGGCCTCGGCGACAAGGTTCGCCTCGATCTGAGCCGCGCGCGGGATGTCGAATGGATGCGCGGCACGCCGGCTTGCAAGGTCGACACGCAACAGCGCAAAGTGCTGCTAGCCGACGACCGCAGCATCGAGTATGGGACGCTGGTGTTTGCCACGGGCGCGAGGCCTCGCCGCCTGCCGACGCTGCAAGATGCCCCCATCCCCGTCATCACGCTGCGCACCCTGGACGACGCACAGCGCATTCGCGCCGGACTAGTGCCGGGCGCGCGGCTCATCGTGGTCGGCGGCGGAGTGATCGGACTCGAACTCGCGGCCACCGCGCGCGGCCTCGGCGCCTCGGTCACCGTGATCGAAGCCCTCGATCGGCTGATGAATCGCTGCGCCTCGGCAACCCTGGCAGAGGTGGTCGCGCGGTCACACATCGACCAAGGCGTGGACATCCGACTGGGTCGTCAGGTGGTGGGATTTGAGGGCCCCGCGATTGTGCTAGACGACGGCGCTCGGGTGGCGGCCGACCTGGTGGTCGTGGGCATCGGCGTCATCGCCAATGATGACCTGGCGCGCGCGGCCGACATTGCCTGCGACGACGGCATCTTCGTCGATCGCCTGGGCCGCACGACTTGTCCCGGCGTCTACGCCATCGGTGACGTGACCCGCCAGCGCAATCCGATCAGCGGACGCTTCGAGCGCATCGAAACCTGGTCGAACGCCCAGAATCAGGGGCTGGCTGCAGCGCGCACCTTGCTTGATCCGACCGCAGCGCCCTTCACCGACATTCCCTGGTATTGGTCGGACCAATACGATCTGCGCCTCCAGGTGGCCGGTGTTTCGATTGGCGACGACGAAATCGTCCGTGGCGAGGCTGCGGCCGGCTCCAAATTTTCGTTGATACAGCTGCATCGAGGTCGCGTGGTCGGCGTCACCTGCATGAACAACGCGCGTGAATTTTCGTCGCTCAAGCGACTGCTGGGCAACGTCCCGCTGCCGGATCGCGCCGCGCTCGCCGACCCCGGCACGGACCTGCGCAAGCTCCTGGCGCCGCAGGTGACTCGGTAAGCTTGTTTGCCGCGAAGGCCGCCCTTCCCGGGTCAAGTGGACGTGCACAAAACGCAGGGAGCGCTGCAGGCACATAGCCTGCAGCGCTCCCTGCCCTGGTACCCCAGGGCCTCTCGTCGACCGTAGTGGTCAGCCGATCATGCTGTAGCCGCCGGAGACGGACAACACCTGGCCGGTGACATGGCCAGCCGCCGTGTTCGATGCCATGAACAACACCGCGTTGGCAATGTCCTGCGGCCGCCCGACCTTGCGCAGAGGCAGGGTCTTGGCGATCTGTTCCATCTGCTCCGGCGTGAACATGCCCGCAGCGTTGTTCCACATGCTGCTGCCGCCCACTTCCTCGGTGGTCACCGGCACCGTAACGCCTGGGCAGATGACATTGCAGCGGATACCGAAGCGACCATTTTCCTTGGCGATCGTCTTCATGAAACTGTTGATGGCCGCCTTGACACCCCCGTAGACGGCCTCGCGCGGCTCGCCCTGCCGGCTGGCATCGGAGCTGATCGAAACGATGGCGCCACTTTTGTTCTTGACCATCACATCGAGTGCGATCTTGGTGCAGTTGAGGACACCGACATAGTTGATGTCGATCACCTTGCGCCAGAACTCGGGCGTGGTTTGTGTGAAAAACATCAGGTCGTCCCAGCCGACCGTGTTGACCAGGACATCCACCGTTCCATGCTTGTCGGTGGCGGCCTGGAACATGGCCTGCACCTGCTCAAGGTTCGTGACGTCGGTCTTGACCACCTGTACCGAAGCGGCACCGAGCTTCGTCGCGAGCTCAGCCGTCTTGTCGGCCTGTACGGCATCGATGTCGGCGATGGTGATGTGCGCGCCTTCGCCGGCAAAGGCGAGCACGATCCCGCGACCGATGTTCGAACCGCCACCGGTGACGACGACGGATTTTCCTTTGAGTTCGAGGTCCATGAGAGATCCTTTGAAGCAGAGCGCGGTGTAGCGCGAAGAGTTGAAAAAGAGTGACTCAAACCGACGGGCAATCGGGCCGGTTCCTGTGGCCTTCCTGTGCGGAAGGGGACACTCAACGGAAGCGGCTGAAATCCGGCTTGCGCTTTTCCAGGAAAGCGGCAGCGCCTTCTTGCTGCTCGTCAGTCTTGAAGTAATCGGGAGCGACCTCGTCGAGCAGCTCCTTCATGTCGCGCCCCATGATCGGCAACATATGGTGATACAGCGAGCGCTTGACGATCTTCAGGCAGGTCGGGCTGAGCGACAGCAGCTCGTCGGCGTACTTGCGCACTTCCTCGTCGAGCTTTTCCTTCGGCACCACCGAGTTCACCAGCCCCCACTCCAGCGCCTGGGCAGCGGTGTAGCGACGGCACAGCATCCACAGCTCTCGAGCGCGCTTGTGGCCCAGCACGTTGGCAGCGTGAGAGACGATGTAGCCGCCCGCGGGGGAACCGACGCGAGGACCGTTCTGACCGAAGATGGAGTGCTCAGACGCGATGGTGAAGTCGCAGAAATACGCCATGTGGTGTCCGCCACCGATGGCATAGCCGTTGACACGCGCGATCACGGGCTTCAGGCATTCGGCGATCTGGCGGTTCAGATTGAAGGCCAGTTGGTCCTCGATACCGCTCTTGTCACCATCGCCCTTTTCCCAGTTCATGTCACCGCCAACGCAGAAGGCGCGTTCTCCAGCGCCGGTGAGCACGATGACACCCACGCTTCGATCAGATTCGGCCACCTTCAACAGGTGTTCCAGTTCCTTGATGTTGTCCCCGGTGAACGCATTCATCGAACGCGGCCGGTTGATGGTGATGGTGCCAACGCCATCGTTGGTTTCGTAGTAAACCTCTTTGTCTGACATGGGTGCTCCTGTTGAAAGTACGGGAATGCGCGCTTAGATCCGCGCCCGGAGTGACCTCGCGGCCAACGGTAGGCTCGTGGGTCTTCTCAGTCGTTGCCGAGCCTGCGGTGGAAAAGAATCGGCATCTAGGCTTCGTTGCTGCAATCGGGTCGTTGGATCACGACTTGAATACCGGCGGACGTCGGGCCTCGAACGCCGCCAGCCCTTCAGCCACATCGTCGCTCATCAACTCCACCTGGACCAGGTCCTGCTCGAAGCGCAGTCCCTCCGCGAGCGTGCGATCCATGCCGTCGCGTGCAAGTCTTTTCAGGGAGGCGATACCGATGCGGCTGCGAGTGGCCAACGTGGTGCAGTATGCCAACGCTGCCTCGCCAAGCTTGTCGGGCTCGACAACGTAGTTCACCAAACCCCATTGCAGCGCCGTCTGTGAATCGATCCAGCGAGCGCTGAAGAACATGTCGAGGCTGCGCCGCACGCCGATCACGCGCGGGAGGCGCTGCGATCCACCCCAGCCCGGCATCAAACCATACTGTGCATGCTGGTCGCCAATGCGGCAGTCGCTGGATGCGAACACGACGTCACAGGCCAACATCAGTTCAGTGCCGCCAGCCAACACCAGGCCCTGGCAGGCAGCAACAACCGGCAGGTTGCTGGCCTCGAGCCGGCTGAGTGCCTTGTGGCCTACCTGGAGGAATTCCTCGATCTGCGCCGGGTTGCCGCGTATGGCCTTGAATTCGTCGAGGTCCGCGCCGGTGCAGAAGTGTTTGCCCTGGGCACGAAGAAGGACGACGCGCACACCCGAGTCGGGCTTCTCGAATTCGTCCATGGCGGCGTCGATCGCCTTGTGCACCACCATTGACAGGCAATTGAACTGGTCCGGCCGTGCCAGTTCGATAACGCCCACCGGACCTGAGCGGGTGATGACCAGCGGCGCGGCGGCGTTCACGCTGCCCCTCCTTCAACCAACCCGTGGACCTCGTTGAGCCCAGCACCCGATTCCTGGCTTGGGTCGCACATCGGGCGGCCCAGCGAGGCCCTCTGGCCTCCGGCGTGGGGTTCGATACGGCAACGTGCAAGCCGGTCGTCATCGAGCAACATACTTCCCGTCTCCTAATGATTGGTCAGTTGAGCGGCGGCATGGCTGTTTGACAACGCGCCCAAGCTCTCGGGACTCCGCCCTGACTGCATTGCAGCCGTGGTTCGGATGGGTAATCGATACGCCTCACTGAAGCCATGGTACATGGCAGTCAAGTTGAGCCGGCCAGATTGTCGAGGCCTCATCTTGGCGGCGAGCCGTCCGAATGGACAGTTATCGACTGCTGTCGTCAGGTCGGATCAGACGCCTTCGAATCGTCAAGACCATTACGATGGTGATCGAGCGCATGGTGATGCACGGCCACCTCGCTTTCGTCGGATTGGACGATGACCCCCTGACGCGGAATTCGGATAGTGCCAACCTCAACTTCATGACGTGAAGGTAGGGTGAAAGTGGCAGCGACACGCGGTTTTGGCATCACGGGCTTCGGCGGCTATATCCCTCGGCTGAGGCTGCCGCGGACTTCAATCGCTGCTGCCCATCAATGGATGGCGCCAGGACTGAAGGGCCAGGCGAAAGGCCATCGAGCGTTCTGCAGCTGGGACGAGGACAGCGTCACCATGGCGGTCGAGGCGGCCCGCGATGTGTTGGGCGACAGGGCCCGCGACAGCATCACGGCAGCGACGTTGGCCACGACCACACCTCCTTTCGCCGACCTGGCGGGTAGCGGCATCGTGGCCAACGCGCTGGGGCTTGATCCGGCGGTGCACACCCTTGATGTGGCGCACTCCGTGCGGGCCGGCACCAGCGGACTGGCCGCTGCCTTGCGCAGCGAAGAGGGCCCGGCCTTGTTCATCGCGAGCGACCGGCCTCGCGGCAAACCGGCGAGCGCCCAGGAAATCAACTACGGTGCCGGCGCAGCCGCCTTCCTTCTCGGAACGGAGGGCGTCGTTGCGGAGACCCTGGCCACGCTGAGCAGGACCGAGCCGTTCGTCGACCATTTCCGCGCCGAGGGCGCGAGGTACGACTACTACTGGGAAGAGCGCTGGATACGCGACGCTGGATATCTGAAGATCGCCACCGGCGCCATTGCCGCCGCCTTGCGGCAGGCGGACGTCAGGCCCGAAGAGGTCCGTCATTTCATCTTCCCGTCGCCATTCCGGGGCGCTGCAGCCGCGGTGGCCAAGGGGGCTGGCATCCCGGCGGCAGCGGAGGCGAACTCGCTCGACGAACGTTGCGGTTACGCGGGTGCGGCACACGCAGCCTTGATGCTGGCGCTGACATTGGAGCAGGCGAAGCCCGGGGACGTGATCGTGATGGCGGCTTTCGGGCAGGGTGCCGACGTTCTCGTGCTGCGCGCCACCGACGCCATCACGGGGTTTGCCCCGCGTCGTGGCATCAGCGGTGCGCTTGCAGACGCCCAGCTGCAGGAGGCCTACCTGCGGTTTCTCTCGTACGAGGGGGGCATCGAGCCGGAATGGGGCATGCGCTCGGAGAAGCCCGTCAAGAGCTCACTCACGGAGCAGCACCGGTCGAACTACCAGTTGGGCAGCTTCGTCGCCGGAAAGTGTCGCCGCTGCGGAACGATCCAGTTTCCTCAAATGCCCTACTGCGTCGACCCGTCGTGTGTGGCTCCTCAGAGCGAGTTCGAGTCGCAAGCACTGTTCGATGAAAAAGCTGCCGTCCTGACCTACACCGCCGATTGGCTGTCCTATCACCCGGCGCCGCCTCTCTATGTGGGCTTCGTGCAGTTCAACAACGGCGCGCGACTCCTGATGGAAATGGTCGATGTCGGCAGTGCGGGCCTAGACGTGGGCACACCGCTGCGCATTGTGTTCCGGATCAAGGATCTTGATAAAGCACGCGGCTACCCCCGCTACTTCTGGAAAGCCACGCCGCTACAGGCTTGAGGAGAGAACAGACATGGCAAGCGGAATCAAGGACAAGGTCGCGATCATCGGAATGGGCTGCACGCAGTTCGGTGAACGGTGGGATGTCGGTACGCCGCAACTGCTCGCTG
The DNA here is from genome assembly GCA_039932275.1 of Burkholderiales bacterium. Classification (GTDB taxonomy): domain Bacteria; phylum Pseudomonadota; class Gammaproteobacteria; order Burkholderiales; family Burkholderiaceae_C; genus Sphaerotilus. The sequence continues at coordinate 18,039 of JBDTQF010000007.1, read as the reverse complement.
AGGCATTTGAGGAGGCACTGAAAGATGCCCGCGTCGAACGCAAGCAGATCGATGCCGTTTGGTACGGCTCCTGCAGCGACGCGTTCAGTGTCGGTAACTCAGCCATCCCTGCCTCACAGGCCTTGCGATTGGATGGCATCCCGGTCAGCCACATGGAGAACATGTGTGCCACCGGCACGGAAGTGCTGCGAGGTGCCGCGTACGCCGTTGCAAGCGGGGCAGTGGACATCGCGCTGGCAATAGGCGCCGAGAAGCTCAAGGACACCGGATTCGGTGGCTTGCCAAGCAACTTCAAAGGCACGTTCAACGATCTTTGGTTGCCGCTGGGGTCGACCCCGGCGGGCTTCGCTCAGCTCGCCGCTGGTTACCGAAGCAAGCACGGCATCTCCAAGGAGGAGTTGAAGCAAGCCCTGGCCCATGTTTCGTGGAAGAGCCACGAGAACGGTGTCCTCAGCCCCAAGGCTCACCTGCGCAAACGAGTGTCCATGGAGCAGATCCTGAACGCACCGATGATTGCCGAGCCGCTGGGCCTGTTCGACTGCTGTGGCGTCAGCGACGGCGCGGCCGCTGCCATCGTGACGACCCCGGAGATCGCCCGCGCCCTCGGCCACAAGGACCTGGTGACGATCAAGGCCCTGCAGCTGGCGATCAGCTCCGGTGTGGAGACGAGCACCACGCTGTGGGATGGCAGCAATATGCGCACAGCGCGTGTCGCCGCCAAACGCGCTTACGAAGAGGCCGGTATCGACCGCCCACGCGAGCAACTTGACCTCATGGAAGTGCACGATTGCTTCTCGATCACCGAACTGGTGACCATGGAGGACCTGTTCGTCTCGCAGCCAGGCCAGGCCGTGCGCGATGTACTTGACGGGTTCTTCGATCGGGAAGGCGGCGGGGTTCCGTGTCAGGTGGATGGCGGCCTGAAGTGCTTTGGCCACCCGATCGCGGCTTCCGGACTCCGCATGGGGTACGAGGTGTACACCCAACTGCTCGGCCGCGCCGGTGCAAGGCAGTTGCCCAGCCCGACGACCGGCTTGACCCATAACTTTGGGGGCGTGCCCTACCTCGGCATCGCAGCGATCTCCGTCCTGGGGTTGCACTGACCATGCGCCACTTTCTGCATCGAGCGAGGGCCTTCGCATGACCCGGAACATCGCGGTGGGAGCGCTGGCCGACCTGGTCACTCCTGGCGAGTTGGTGTACGTACCGGGTGGCGTGACAGTACCCACAGCGTTCATTCAGGATCTGCAGTCCGATCCGCAACGTAGCCAGGGATTGCGCATGCTCACGAGCATCTCCCCCGGCCTTCCCAACCCGCTCGATATGGAACGTCTCCATGCCAGCGCCGTCGTCACCGGCTTGTTCATGCAGCCGGGGCTGACGCAGGCCCAGCGCAGTGGTCGGTTCCGGATGATGCCCATGAGTTTCGGTGGTCTGATTCGACACATGCGCGAGGAAGTGGACCTCGACCTGTTGGTCGTCCAGGTGTCGCCGCCCAATGCACAAGGCGAGTGTTCACTCGGCCCGTCGGTGGAGTTTTCTCAGCTGGCTCTGAGCAAAGCTCGGCGCGTGCTCGCCCTGATCAATCCCAACGTCCCGCATTACAAGGGTTCGGTGAGCATCCCGTACGAGCGCTTTGACTATGTCAGCCAGGCCGAGACAACGCTGCCCGAGTATCGAACCGACGATGACGCGCCCACCCGCGCCGCTGCAAGCCACATCGCGACCTTGATCGGCGACGGCAGCACCCTGCAAATGGGGCTGGGGAAGGTACCCACCGCGTTGGCCAGAATACTGCGCGATCGGCGCGGGCTGCGCATGTTCTCCGGGATGGTGTCCGATGGACTGATGGACCTGTCCAACGCCGGCGCGCTGGACAAAAACTACGAGCACACATGCTGCGTCGTCGCTGGCAGCCAGGCGCTCTATCGTTGGGCAAGCGAATTCGATGGCCTACGTGTGGCCAGTTGTGAAGTCACCCACAGCCCGCGCACGCTGTCTGGTCTTGACCGCTTCATAGCGGTCAACTCGGCCCTGGAGGTGGACCTCCTGGGCCAATGCAACCTCGAGCTCGCGGACGGCCGCGCTATCAGCGGCGCCGGTGGCGCACCGGACTTCGCGCGGGCGGCACGGCTGTCACCGGGTGGATGCAGCATCGTGGCGCTGAATGCCAGCTACAACAGCCGCAGCCGCGGTTTGCAGTCGCGCATCGTCCCACGCCTGGGCGAACCGGGGCTGGCATCGCTTGCACGCGTCGATGTCGACTGCATCGTCACCGAGTTCGGCGTTGCCGACTTGCGGGGCAAGAGTGTTCATGAACGGGCCGAGGCACTGATCGCCGTAGCGGCCGAAGAATTCCGCGACGGTCTGAAGCAAGCCTGGGCAGAGACCTCCGCCCGGCTTTAGGACATCGCGTGTGGGTCTCGTGCGGCGTGTTGCGCAACTGGCACGGCGACATGGAGGGGGGGAGCGCACCTGAAGGCTCCGGACAACGGACATCCCGTACCGGATAGCGAGGAATGAGGGTGAGCGACTTGATGATTTGCCTCTCATCGAATCGCTGCTGTAGCGAGACCGGCGGCAGCAGAGGCAGCGGACCACCGGGTTAATCAATTATTTGGAGAAGCACGACATGGACTTTTCATTGACCGAAGAACAGCGGGCAATCGAGGATGCGATCGGCGACATCTGCGACAAGTACGGCGACGACTACTGGCTGCGGTCCGATACGGAAAAGAAATTTCCGTACGAGTTCGCAGAGGAGTTGACCAAGGCTGGGTGGATGGGTGTCACGATGCCGCAGGAGTATGGCGGCGCCGGACTCGGCATCACCGAAGCAGCCATCATCCTCAAGCGCATCGGGCGCCTCGGGGGCAGTGCCACTTCCTCGGTTCACATCAATCTGTTTGGGCCGCATCCGGTGGTCGTCTTCGGTACCCCCGAGCAGAAAAAGCGCATGCTGCCGCCGCTGATTGCCGGCAAGGATCGCACCACTTTCGGCGTCACCGAGCCCAACGTCGGTCTCGACACGCTGCGCCTCAAGACGTTTGCGGTCAGAAAGGGTGACCGCTACATCGTCAACGGTCAGAAGGTGTGGAACTCCACCGCGCAGATCGCCAACAAGATCCTGCTCATCACCCGCACCACCAAGTATGAAGACGCTGCACGGCCGACAGAAGGCCTGACCCTGTTCTACACGGATTTTGATCGCAGCAAGATCACTGTGCGCGAGATCGAGAAGATGGGCCGCAACGGCGTCGATTCCAACGAAATTTTCATCGATGGTCTTGAGATTCCCGTCGAAGATCGGATCGGCGAAGAAGGAAAGGGGTTCACCTACCTCCTGCACGGACTGAACCCGGAACGGGTCATGGGCGCGGCCGGCTTCATCGGTGCGGGCCAGGCCGTGATCGACAAAGCGGCCAAGTACGCGAAAGAACGGATCGTCTTCAACCGGCCGATCGGCATGAATCAGGGCATCCAGCATCCGCTGGCCGACTGCTGGATGCGGCTGCAGGCGGCTGAGACGATGATGTTCAAGGCTGCGAGCTTGTACGACGCCAACAAGCCTTGCGGTCTCGAAGCCAATACAGCCAAGTACCTCGCTGGCGATGCCTATTTCGAATCAGCCGCGCGCGCGGTACGCACGCATGGTGGCTTTGGCTACGCGAAGGAGTTTCACGTCGAGCGCTACTACCGCGAGGCCATCCTCGGGTTGATTGCGCCGATCAGCCATGAGCTGATCCTGTCGCATATCGCCGAACGCGCGCTGGGCCTGCCCAAGTCGTACTAGCGTCTGAGGCGCTACAAGCGCCACAAGCTGGGGCAGCGATTGCGCAACTGCCCCAGCCATCGCGTTGCCCTGCATGCCTGGGAGAGCATCCAGCGCAGGGCATGCGCTGGCAACACGCCTCGGCTCAGGCCCTCCCCCAGAGGGACCGCACGACGGCATTTCCATCAGGCCGAAAAAAAGCCGCCATCGTGATGGCGGCTCGATCGTCGTTCGCAAGTGTGGTCTAGCAGCGCTCGATGATGGTCACGTTGGCCATGCCGCCACCTTCGCACATGGTCTGCAGTCCATAGCGCAGGTTCCTTTGCTTCAGCGCATGGATCATGGTGGTCATCAGTTTCGTACCTGAAGCGCCCAGCGGATGGCCCAGTGCGATCGCACCTCCATTGACGTTAAGGCGCGCCGGATCCGCGCCGGTTGCCTGGAGCCAGGCAACAGGTACCGACGCGAAGGCTTCATTCACCTCGAACAGATCGATGTCGCTGATCTTCATGCCGGCCTTTTTCAGGGCGTGCGCCGTCGCCGGAATCGGCTCCTCGAGCATGACCACCGGGTCGCCAGCCGTGACACTCATGTGATGGATGCGCGCCAGGGGTTTGAGGCCCAGCGCCTTCAAGGCCTTCTCGCTCACCACCATCACACCCGTTGCGCCATCACAGATCTGGCTCGCCGAAGCTGCGGTGAGTACACCACCCTCCTGCAGCAACCTGACCCCTCGGATGCCATCCATGGTGACATCGAAGCGTATGCCCTCATCCGCATCGTGCAACACGCCGGGCACACTGCCGTCCGCCATGCGCGCCTCGACCGGCAGGATCTCTTCCTTGAACAGCCCAGCCTTGGTTGCCGCGATGGCCAACTGGTGGCTCTGAAAAGCGAACTCGTCGAGCGAGTCTTTCGACAACTTGTACTTCTTGGCGATCATCTCGGCGCCAACGAACTGACTGAAGTCTTCGTGGTAACGGGCCTGCAACGCCGGACTGAAGCAGTGACCGAGGCCGTTCTTCGCCGGCAACGAGCTCGCCGTGAGCATCGGCACACGCGACATGCTCTCCACGCCACACGCGATCACGACGTCCATCGTTCCCGCCATCACCGCCTGCGCAGCGTAGTGCACCGCTTGCTGCGAAGACCCGCACTGGCGATCAACGGACGTACCGGGGACCGATGCGGGAAGCTTGGACGCCAGGACGGCATTGCGGGCTACGTTCGTCGACTGTTCTCCAACTTGGCCGACGCAGCCCATCAAGACGTCCTCAACCAAGGCCGGATCGATGCCCGTTCGATCAACCAAGGCATTGAGCACTTGGGCGGCAAGGTCCACCGGATGCCATCCGGACAAGCGACCGCCACGGCGGCCTCCTGCAGTGCGAACTGCGGCAACGATATAGGCTTCAGCCATGACAGATCCTTCGGGTTTAGGTGGATGCAGACGCAAACGCGGCCGTCGCAAGGCGGCACGACGGCATCACGTCGATGAAGCATCTACCTTAATTGTTAAGCGGCCGTCGGGCACCGTCCGAACCGACGACACATCGTTTTGCTTGCAGGGCGTGCTGCGCGCAGCGGCTTCTTGGACCTGTACACGACATTTGGCCAGACGGCGCCTACACCTCCAGTGCAAGGCGCGTCGCCTGGTCAATCGCTCGCTTGGCATCCAGCTCGGCGGCCACGTCCGCCCCACCGATCAGATGCACAGGCAGGTCAGGGGAAAGTGACCGAAGCTCGTCGGCAAGCCCGCGCACCGATTCCTGCCCGGCACAGATCACCACGGTATCGACGGGAAGCACGCGCGCGACGCCATCGACCCGGATGTGCAACCCCTCGTCGTCGACGCGTTCGTAACTGGCTCCGCCGATGGTGACCACGCCCGCCCGATGCAGCTTGTCGCGCAGGATCCAACCCGTTGACGTTCCGAGCCGCATGCCCAGCGCTCCCGGCGTGCGCTGCAGCAACGTGATCTGCCGCTCCGGGGTAACCCGGATCGGTGCGCCTCGCAGGCCACCGGGCGAGCGGAGCGACGGGTCGAGGCCGTACTCGACCGAAAAGTCAGCCACCCTCGGTGGCACATGGGAGCGCCCATCCGCCAGGAACTCCACGACGTCGAACCCGATACCCCCAGCCCCGATCACGGCGACGCGTTGCCCCACCTCGCGTCGGCCCGAGAGCACCTCCGCGTAGCTGGCGACCTTCGGGTGGTCGGCGCCCTCGATCTGCAGGGGACGGGGTCGAACGCCGGTCGCGATGACCACTTCGTCGTAGCGCCCGGACAGCAGCTCGGCGGCCGTCGACGCATGGCCGACCCGGACGTCGACATGCGTATCAGTCAGGCGCTGCAGGAAGTACCGCAGCATCTCGTCGAACTCTGTCTTGCCTGGAACGGCACGCGCCATCAGCAGCTGACCGCCCAGCGCCTTCGCGGCTTCGAACAACGTGACGGCATGGCCTCGCTCAGCTGCATTGAACGCGAAGTTCATGCCGGCTGCCCCCCCACCAACCACGGCGATGCGCTTGATTGCCCTGGGCGGCCTGACGACGAACTCGATCTCTCGGCCGGCGCGCGGATTGACGAGGCACGAGACCCCTTCGTTGTTGAAAATGCCATCCAGGCAGGCCTGGTTGCAGGCAATGCAGGTGTTGATGCGTTGCGGTTCACCGGCCCGGGCCTTGCGCACGAACGCAGCATCGGCCAACAGCGGGCGGGCCATGGACACCAGATCGGCGTCACCCGCGGCCAGCAGGTCCTCTGCGACCTGGGGATCGTTGATGCGGTTCGATGCCATCACCGGCACCGACACAACCTCGCGAATGGCGCGCGCGGCATAGGCCCACCCCGCCCGCGGCACCACGTGGGCAATGGTTGGCACCACCGATTCGTGCCAGCCCACCCCGATGTTGATGACATCCGCACCGGCCTGCTCAACCCGGCGCGCGAGCTCCAACGTCTCGGCGCCCGGCATACCGCCTTGCACCAGATCGAGCGCCGAAATCCGGTAGACGAGCGGGAAGTCCGTGCCGACGCGTCGGCGGGTGGCGCGGATGATCTCCAGCGCGAAGCGGATGCGCCCCTCGAAGTCGCCGCCAAACTCGTCGTCGCGGACGTTGGTGACCGGCGCGCAGAACTGGTTGATGAGGTAGCCCTCGGAGCCCATGATCTCGGCAGCGTGGTAACCGATCTCGCGAGCGCGCTCCGCCGCCCGCGCAAAGTCGTCGATCGTGCGCCAGACCTCCTGCGTGGTGAGCGCTCGCGGGGTATAGCGGTTGATGCGAGACCTGATCGCCGACGGCGCCACGCAGCCGGCCCACCGGCTGTAGCGGCCGGCGTGCAGCAACTGCACGCACATCAGCGTGGAGGTATCCCGCACCGAGTCGACCACCGCGCGGTGCCAGTCCCGGTTGAGATCCTCCGTCATCGCGTCGCTCTCCTCCGCGAAACGGCCCTCCGGGCTGGGCGATACCCCGCCGCCGATGATCATGCCGATTTCGCCCTCAGCGCGCTCTCGGTAGAAGGCGCGAATGCGTTCGTAGGGTCGATCCAGGCTTTCGATGTCGGTGTGCATCGCGCCCATCACCGCCCGGTTGGGCAGGGTGGCTCCGCCGATCTTCAACGGTGACAGCAGACGCGGGTAATGCGAGTTCATGCTGATCTTCCCCCACCCGGCAGGACATGCACGGACATCTCGTCGACCACGTGGACGGACCCGTGATGCGTCGCCGGGCACCTCACATCCCACAGTAATTGTTGCCACCTATCCATTGAAGCCGTCTCCCTCGCTGTTAATGCGGCCACGGTGCCGCATGAAGCTGAACCGGTGCCCCGGCATTTTGAGTAGGTGGCCGCCGGCCCATGCCGTCCGAACAGACAGTTGTCGAAGGCGCAGCTACCTCGTGACCAGCCGCTGGTTTGACCGATCCTGCATCGCCGCATTTTTGTCGATTCGGACGATCCAGGTCAGCACAGCGGCGAACAGAATATCTATGGCGGGCGGAGGATCGAATGAACACCCCCCGTGCGGGCACCTGACGCCAGCGACCGCACAATCTTCTGGAGCAAAAATGAGTGAACTGTTGATCGACGAGCCGGCACATGGAGTGCGCCGGCTTACCCTGAATCGCCCGCACAAGCTCAATGCGTTGAGCCGCGGACTGGCCGAGCAGCTGATCGCTGCGATCGATGCCGCAGACCGCGACGACCAAGTGCGGGTGGTGATTTTGCGGGCCGCTGGCAACACGTTTTGTGCCGGCGCCGATCTGAGCGAGCATTTCACCGGCGAAGACGAGGCGCCGGACATTGGCCGTACTGGATTGTGGGCGCGCCTGGAAGGAGCACGCGTGCCGATCATCTGCGCCGTTCAAGGCTGGGCGATCACGGGTGGCTTCCTGCTCGTGTACTGCTGTGACCTGGTGATCGCCGCCGAGGACGCCAAGTTCCGCGACACCCACGCGACCTTGGGCCTGATCCCCACTGGGGGTGAAAGCCAGCGCATGCCACGCCGCCTGGGGCTGCATCTCGCGCGCGAATTGATGCTCACCAGCCGCCCGATGTTGGCAGAAGAAGCGAAGGCGGCCGGCCTCGTCTCTCGCGTCGTGCCACGGGATCAGCTCGACGATGCGGCGCTCGAAATGGCCAACGCCATTGCCGCCAACGTGGCCCGATCCGTCCGGACGATCAAGAAGATGATCAATTTCGGCATCGGCCTTGACATGCCCGCCGGCCTGCACTTTGAAGAGCTGACCAACAACTTCGGCGCGGCCAACAACGAGCCCGATCCCGAACGCGATCGACGCACGAGCAAGTTCCGCCATTGACGATCGCGGTACGCGCTGGATGCCGACGCAGCCAGCGCGACCCGCCCACCCGTCGGCCAGGCTCAGCCCTTAAGGCCCTCAGCCTTGCCGATGATCTCTTTCATGATTTCATTGGTGCCGCCGTAGATGCGCATGATCCGGGCATCTACGAAGGCACGCGCGATCGGGTACTCGGACATGTAGCCGTAGCCGCCGAACAGCTGGACGCAGCGATCGACGACGCGACCCAGCATGTCCGTGCACCACCATTTGCCCATGGCAGCTTGTTCATCCGTCAACTCGCCCCGCAGGTGCATGTCGATGGAGCGATCGAGGAAGACCTGGGCGATCTCGACCGTCGTGCGCATCTCGGCAATCACCATGCGCGAATGCTGGAAGGTGCCGATCGGTTTGCCGAACGCGTGTCGCTCCTTCACGTACGTCACCGTCCAATCGAGGCAGGCGCTCGCCATGTTGACCGCGGACATGGCAATGCCCAGGCGCTCCTGCGGGAGGTTCACCATCATGTGCTTGAAGCCCTGATGCTCGATCCCGATCAGGTTGGCCTCCGGTACATGGACATCGTTGAAGTACAACTCCGCGGTGTCCTGCGAGTGAAGCCCCACCTTGTCAAGGTTGCGCCCCCGTTCAAAGCCGGGCATGCCCCGTTCGATCACCAGCAGGCTGATGCCGCCGTGGCGCGACGAGGCATCGGTCTTCACCGCGGTAAGCACAAGGTCGGCGTTGATGCCATTCGTGATGAACGTCTTGGACCCGTTGACGACCCAGCCGTCGGCCGTTCGCCTGGCGTGCGTCTTCAGTGACGCAAGGTCGCTGCCGCCGCTGGGCTCGGTCATCGCGATCGCCATCATGAGCTTGCTGCTGGCCATGTCGGGGAACCAGCGGCGCTTCTGCTCCTCGGTCGCATACGCCATGAAATAGGGCAGAACGACATCGCTTCCCAGGCTCATGCCCATCCCGAAACCTAACAGGCCGAGGCGGGCGCATTCCTCGTTGAACACGACGCTGTAGCGAAAGTCGTCCACGCCCGCACCGCCGTATTCTTCCGGGATGGGTAGATTCATGAAGCCCGCCTGGCCGGCTGCCTCGAACACCTCGTGGGGAATGATCCCTTCGCGTTCCCAGCGCAGATAGTGGGGCTCCACCTCCTTCAGCAGAAAGCGCCGGAAGGCATCCCGGACTGCTTCGTGTTCCTCGTTGAAGAGGGTGCGCGGATAACGGTTGTTCAGTGCGGTGCTCATGTCTCAACCCCTGCAGGACGTTCAAAGACGCCCATTTTCAACAGGCGCACGGCGTGCGTCGCCGTCCGAAGTGATGATCAGCACTGTCCTTTTGGACGAAGGCCCCGAGCCGCGCTGACCGTACATTGAAATCCGATCCGGCCAGTCGGCTACCAAGGTGCCCTGGATGCAGAACCGCTTCCCGCGCCAGGCGATAGAGAGGCTGTCCGGGCACCCAGCCCAGCATCAGCAGCCTGGCGGGCGGGCGGGCGGGCGGTCCATTCAACCTGAGCGATCGAACGCAACAAGGAGCATCGGGTATGACAGGAACTCGCCGCTTGGAGGGCCAGGTCGCGGTGGTCACCGGCGCAGCGCGCGGCATCGGCCGCTCCATCGCCGAGCGCTTTTCAGCCGAGGGTGCCCAGGTGGCCTGCCTGGACATCAACCCCAAGCGGATCGCTCAAGGGGTGGAGGAAATGCGGGCCGCCGGCTGCAATGTTCATCCATACGTCGTGGACGTCTCCAAGCGCGAGGACGTCCATGCGGTGATACAGAAGATCGAAGCCGATCTGGGCGGGCCGGTCAGCATCCTCGTCAACAACGCCGTTGCCGCCAGCTACCTGCCGGTCGAAGAGATCGACGAAGCCTCGATGACCAAGATGTTTTCGATCGGCCTCAACGGGATCATCTGGGGTGTCCAGGCCGTCATTCCCCAGATGAAGCGGCACGGGTCGGGCTCCATCATCAACCTCAGCTCCGGCGCCGCTCTGCAGGGCTCGATGAACATGTCGGCCTATTGCGCCCTCAAGGCGGGCGTTGCCGGCATGACCCGAGCCCTGGCGGTGGAGCTGGCCCCGCATCACATCCGGGTGAATGCCATCGCGCCCGGTATGGTCGCCACACCCGCTTCGATGGCCTTTTTCGACCAGCCCACTCTCGATGCGCGCGAGAAGGCGTTACCCCTGGGCCGCTTCGGAAAGCCGGAAGAAATGGCCGGCGTGGCCGCCTTCCTCGCATCCTCGGACAGCAGCTATGTCACCGGCGTGCTGCTGTCGGCTGATGGGGGCGGCTCCATCGCCGCCTCCTGACACCCGGGCATGCACGGGCAAGCCTCTGGGACCGCGAGGAGAATCAAATGGACAGTCAGCGCCTAAAGGGCAAACGCGCCATCGTCACCGGCGCAGGCAGCGGCATCGGCCGCGCCAGCGCCATCCGCTTTGCCAGCGAGGGCGCGCAGGTGGTGGTGGTCGGACGGCGGCAGGAGAAGATCGACGAGACCGTGGCCTTGATCGGCCAGGGCGGCGGCTCGGCGATGGCCATCGCCGCCGATGCTGCGATCGAGGCGAACGTGAAAACCATCATCGCGCGCTGCATCGAGGTATTCGGCGGGCTGGAGGTGTTCTTCGCCAATGCCGCGTACACCGAGCCGGCACCGGCTTATCTGTTCGACCAGACCGTCGAGCTGTGGACCGAGACCATGCGGGTCAATGTGATCTCCTGCTTCCTTGCCGCCAAGCACGCGGGGCTGCACATGCGCGAGCACGGCGGCGGCTCGATCATCTTCACCTCATCGGTGGCATCGCTGCGCGGCAATGGTGGCGATTCCTGCTACAGCGCCAGCAAGGCGGCCGTCAACAGCCTGGCGCGGGGCGCGGCGTGTGAGATGGCCGGCACGAACGTGCGTGTCAATGCCGTCCTCCCCGGCTTGATCGAAACCGATGGCACGAAGGACATGATCGACGCCGCTCGTGCACGCGGCGTCGAACACAAGCTCGGCCGGGTCAACCCGTTGAAGCGCATCGGCCAGGCGAACGAGATCGCCGCGATGGCGGCCTTTCTGGCCAGCGACGACAGCTCCTATGTGAACGGCCAGTGCTATGCGGTCGACGGCGGTGTGTCGGCTTCGCACCCCGGGAAGTTTTGAACGCCTGGCCCAACCACCACCTGAATCTCGCGAACCACGCGGCCACTTGAGGCAAGAGGGACCCCCATGACACCTGACATGCAGATGGATCTGCCGACCTCGTTGAAGAGCACCTTGGCAGAGATCGACGCATTCATCGAACGCGAGATCAAGCCACTCGAGCAGAAGGACGACAACGCGCGCTTCTTCGATCACCGTCGGGAATATGCGCGCACCGACTGGGACAAGGGCGGCGTGCCCAAGCAGGAGTGGCTGGAGCTGATGACCGAGGCGGTGCATCGCGCCGATGCGGCCGGCATCTACCGCTACGTCCTGCCCAAGGCGTATGGTGGCCGCGAGGGCACCAACCTCGGCATGGCCGTCATCCGCGAGCACCTCAACGCCACGGGACTCGGCCTGCACAACGACACGCAGACAGAGCATGCGGTCGCGGCCTCCGGCAAGCTGTTACTGGCCCAGCTGCTCATCGAGTTCGGAACCAAGGCGCAGCAGGACGAAATGCTGGAGCGGGTGATCCGCGACCAGAGCGGGTTGGCCATGGCCATCACCGAGCCCAATCATGGATCCGATGCCACACACATGGAAACCACCGCCCGCCGTGACGGCAGCGACTGGATCATCAATGGCGAGAAGACCTGGAATTCCGCGGTCTTCGTCTCCGACTACGACGTCGTGTTTGCCCGCACCAGCGGCAAGGCGGGGGATGCCCTGGGCATCACCGCGTTCATGGTGCCGCTCAAGCCGAAGCCCGCGCCCGGTCTGGTGGTCGAGGAATACCTGTGGACGTTCCTCATGCCGACCGACCATGCCCGCGTCAGCCTGACCAACGTGCGCGTACCCAGCGAGGCAATCCTGGGCGAGGAAGGCCATGGTCTGACGATCGCGTTGCGGTTCTTCAACGAGAACCGCATCCGGCAGGCCGCATCGAGCCTCGGCGCCGCCCAGTACTGCATCAACGAATCGGTCAAATACGCCCAAGAACGCAAGCCGTTCGGCAAACCGCTGTCGAGCAACCAGGGGATCCAGTTCCCCCTGGTCGAGCTGCAGACGCAGTGCGAGATGGTCCGCGCCCTGCTGTACAAGACAGCCTGGCTGATGGACAAGAATGGCGCAAAGTCGCAATCCGACAAGGTGTCGATGTTGAACTTCTGGGCCAACCGCATGTGCGGGGAGGCCGCCGACCGTGCGATCCAGGTTCACGGCGGCATGGGGTATTCGCGGTACAAGCCGTTCGAACACATCTACCGTCACCATCGCCGCTATCGCATCACCGAGGGCACCGAGGAAATCCAGATGCGCCGCGTGGCCGGCTACATGTTTGGCTTCATGGGCAAGGGCGACTGACGCCCCGCCATGAGGCGAGCACCCCGAACGGAAAGGAACGACGAACATGCAGAACGCCGGCTTGCGCGATGTCGCGCGATACGCACCCGAGCGGATTGCGCTCGTGCACGAGGGACAGCGGCTGACCTATGGCGAGCTGGAGCGGCGCGCCAATCGACTGGCCCGCAAGCTGCGAGCTTGCGGACTGCGACGTGGCGATCACGTGGCGGCCTTGCTGCCGAACGGTGGCGACCTGTTGTGCACCGTCTGGGCGGCCTATCGCTGCGGGTTGTACTTCACACCGATCGCCACCACGCTGGCCCCGCCAGAGGTGGCCTACATCATCGGCAACTCGACCGCGCGCGTGGTGGTGTCCCACGCGGGTTGTGCCGGCCTGGCCACGGCGCTGCCGAAAGTCTGTGACGCCGCTGGTGTCGCCGTTGAGCATTGGCTCGCGCTCGGGACGGCCTCGGGCCCTGAATGGGCGCGCTTCACCGCGCTTGAAGCATGGCTGGCATCGGCCGATGACTCGCCGATCAGCGACGAAGCGCCGGGCGCCTTGATGCTCTACACCTCGGGTACCACCGGCGCGCCAAAAGGGGTTCGACGGCCGCTGCCGCCGGTCGACCACACCGGCCTGCCCCTGTTCGCACGCGACGTGCTTGAGCTGTTCGACATGCACGGCGAGGCGGTGCGCTACCTCTCGACACAGCCGCTTTACCATGCCGCTGCACTGCGTCCGGCATTGGCAGTCACGGCTGGTGGCGGCACGGTTGTGCTGATGAGCCGGTTCGACGCCAGCCAGGCCCTGGAGCTGATCGAGCGCGAAGCCATCACGCACAGCCAGTGGGTGCCGACCATGTTTCAGCGCCTGCTGGCATTGCCCGCCGAGCGGCGCGACGCCTTCCGGGCGCCGGCCCATCGCCTGGCCTGGCATGGTGCCGCGCCATGCCTGCCATCGATCAAGCGAGCGATGATCGAATGGTGGGGCCCGATCCTGCTGGAGTACTACGCCGGCACGGAAGGGGTTGGGGTGACCACCATCGACTCGGTCGAGTGGCTGGCGCATCCGGGTTCAGTGGGGCGCGCGCGGCGAGGCGTGATCCACATCCTCGACGAAGCCGGAGGGGAGTTGCCACCGGGTCAAGCCGGTCGCGTCTATTTCGCGGGCGCCACGGCATTCAGCTATCACGGCGAATCCGGCAAGACAGCGCAGCGAACCAGCGAACAGGGCTGGCAAACGCTGGGCGACATCGGACGACTTGACGATCAGGGCTACCTGTATCTGCTGGACCGTGCCGACGACATGATCATCTCCGGCGGAGTGAACGTGTATCCGCAGGAGATCGAAGTGGCGCTGATGGAAGTGCCGGGCGTGGCCGACTGCGGTGTCATCGGGCAGCCCGATGCGAACTTCGGGGAACGCCCACATGCCTACGTCGTGCCCAGCGACACGGCCCGTGGTGACCTGCCGGCCTTGCGCGCCGCGATCGATGCGCATGTGCGTGATCGGCTGGGACGCATCAAGTGGCCGGCCGAGATCAAGCTGTGTGCGCAGCTGCCCCGATCAGAGACCGGAAAGTTGCTGCGCAAGAACCTGCCGTTCACCGAGTTGCTGCGCTGACCGCCTGGCGGCGGCTCGCCCGCAGCGGCCCGCCGCGAAGTGGCAGCGCTTGAGCGCCGACGCGACGGCGACGACCCAAGACAGGCCGCCGCTTCGCGCTCGTGAACGATCGCTGCTCAGGCCCAGGCGGCCGGGACGGGCACCATGATTTCCAGCAGGCGCTGGCCGAAGGCCTTGCCTTGCGAGTCCACGCGCATCGAGGCCATGCCGCCGCCGCCGAGCGCGTCTTCGAGAAGGAAGTTGAAGGCGCCCAGGCCGGGCGCATCAAACCGCGTGATGGCGCCGAAGACAGTGCCCGCGAAATGCTGCGCCACTCGCTCGGGCGTCAGCCACGAGGCAATGTGGGCGCGGTACTCGGGCTTGCGGCAGAAGATGGCAATGTTGGAGCTGTTGCCCTTGTCGCCAGAACGCGCATGCGCCAGCCGGACCAGCGGGACCCGTGTCGTGGCGTCGGCCGCCTCCTGGCCGGGTTCCGCCTCTGCCGGAGGGGGCACATAGCCACCCGACGTCGGCACGGCCACGGCAACACCCGGCTCCTGGCCCACCTGCACGGTCAACGGGTCGAGCCGCGCCTTGTCGATGAAGAAGGTGAACAGGCGCACCACCGGCGCCGGCTTCGGCCGGCCGCCGAGTATCGATGCGGTGCCTTGCGCACACCCCAGTCCTGCGGAGCCGATTTCCTGCGCGAACAGGCTCAGCGCCTTGGGATCGGGATGCTCCACCACCAGCCGCAGAACCACTTCGCGGGTATCGCGGGTCCGGGCATCGGCCAGGTAGCTGGCTTCGGCACCGAGCGCCTCGATGTGCACGCGGCTGAACTCCGGCAGCTTGCGCCGGCGGAAGGTGTCGTTGCCGCGATCCACCAGTGCCTGCGCGGTGCGTTCGGCCTTGCGCGCCGCATCGACGCCGATGATCACGACAAGCACGACCGAGCGGAAGCCGTCCTGGTACGTGGCCGACACCTTGTACTGGGACGTCGGGGGGCGGCCGATGGCACCGCGCAGCAGCACCCGGTCCGGGCCGTCCTGGGTGATCTGCAGTCGGGAGAAATCCGCCACGACGTCGGGGAGGATGTAGGCCCGCGGATCGCCGATCTCGTACAACACCTGCTCGGCGACACAGGCCGGATCGATCAGGCCGCCGGTGCCCGCCGGCTTGGTGAGCGCGAAACTGCCGTCGGCATGGCATTCGGCGATCGGGTAGCCGATGTTGTCCCAGCCCGGCACGCGCTCCCAGTCGGTGAAGACGCCGCCGGTGGCCTGCGGACCGCATTCCAGCACATGCCCCACCAGGGAACCTGCCGCAAGACGATCGTGGTCGTCGGCCTGCCAGCCGAATTCGTGCATCAGGATGCCGAGTGCCAGCGCGCTGTCCGCGCAGCGCCCGGTGATCACGATATCGGCCCCACTGGCCAGCGCCCGGGCGATGGGCAACGCGCCGAGGTAGGCGTTGGCGGTCAGCAGGCGCGACGGCAGCGGCTCGCCGCTGACCCACTCGCGTACATCCTGCTCGCGCAGCGTGTCGATCTGCGGCATGAGGTCGTCGCCGGTGACCACCGCCACCTTCAGCGTCAGGCCGGCGTCGCGGCAGACGGCTTCCAGTGCCAGCTTGCAGGCCACAGGGTTGACGCCGCCGGCATTGCTTACCACCCTGATCTTGCGTTGCGCCAGGGCAGCCAGGTGGGGCTTCAGGTAGCCGATGAAGTCCGGCGCGAAGCCGCCCTCGGGGTCCTTCAGGCGCACACGCGCCAGCAGCGACATGGTCACTTCCGCAAGGAAGTCCATCATCAGGTAGTCGATCTCGGCCGTGAGCAACTGGCCCACCGCGCGAGGACTGTCACCCCAGGCGCCCGATGCGCCCCCGATGCGAAGGGTGCGCTGCGTCATGCCTTGACTCCTGTGGCCTTCACCCACGCGGGTGGACGGCGTTCGTTGAAAGAGGCCAGCCCCTCCCGCGCGTCGGCGGTGGAGGAAGCCAGGGCGATCTGCGCTTCGGCGTAGGTGAGCGCCTCCTGGAAGGACATCGACTCCATGCTGTTGATCACCCAGCGGCCGCGTTCCAGCGCCACGGGAGAGCAAGCGGCGATGCGGTCGACCATCGCGTTGACGCGGTCATCCAGTTCCGCATACGGCACCACGACGTTGGCGATGCCCCATTCCTTGGCCCGGGCGGCGTCGATCAACTCGCCGGTGAAACACAGTTCATTGACGTGGCGCGGGGCGATCAGTTTGCGCAGGTTCACCAGCACCTGCATCGCGAACACACCCACCTTGGCCTCAGGCAGGCCAAACTTGGCATGGTCTGCCACCACTGCCAGATCGCAGATGGACATCAGCGCCATGCCACCGGCGACACAGGCGCCGTTGATCCGCGCGATCATCGGCACGCGCAGTTCGCGCACCAGCCGGGCCAGCCGGCCGAAGTCGCCGGTGGGACCGGTATTACCTTCGGTGAAGACGTCGGTGCCGCGCGTCAGGTCGCCGCCAGCACAGAAGGCTTTGTCGCCCTTGCCGGTGAGTACCACCGCGCGCAGATCGGGCATCGTCGCGGCCGAGCGGATCGCTGCTTCGAGGCCGGCGAACACGTCAGGGTTGAGCGCGTTGCGGCGCTCTTCCCGGTTGATGAAGATCCAAAGAGTGGCTCCGCGCCGCTCGGTCAGGATCACCGGCTCGTGTTTTTCCGACATGGTTTGCTCCAGTTCTGCCGCGTTGGTCTAGCGGGTTGTGTTGCCATCCATGGTAGGAAGGCACTGCGTGCGGATCTTCGTCCGAACGGATGGTTCTTCATGCTCAGTTGTGGCCGCTCGAGACAGGGCCCAGCAGCAGGCGCGCCAGGATGTCGCGCTGGACTTCGCTGGCACCGCCGTAGATGGTGCCGGGGCGAGCGATCATGTTCAGGCGGTGCAAATCGAAGCGACTGTCGGCGAAGTCGCATTCACCGAAGGTGCCGCCCCGCTCATTGGCCCACTCCATCATGAGGTCGGCAATGCGCTGGAACAGCTCGGTGGACAGCACCTTGATGACCGAGTACTCCGCGTCCAATGTGCCGCCCGCCACGGCCGCTTCGCACACAGTGGCATACAGCGCCTCGGTATCGTTCAGGTCGCAAGCGGCGCGCTGGAAACGCTCGTCGCGCAGCGCCGCGGCGCGCACATCCGGCATGTCCAGCAGCTTGCGCAGGTACTCGAACGACTGCCGCGCCAGCGTGGGACTGCCGGTGACCAGCCGTTCGACGCCCAGCAGGCTTTTGGCGACGGTCCACCCTTCGTGCAGGCCACCCACGAGGTTGGCCGCGGGCACCCGCACCTGGTCGAAGAACACTTCGCAGAACTCGTCGTCGCCGGCCAGGT
>JBDTQF010000006.1:0-36100 GCA_039932275.1 Burkholderiales bacterium | reverse complement strand
GCCCGTGTGGTCAAGCAGGGCCCGCGCGCCGTGTTCGTGGCGATGCATGCCGAACAAGGCCAGCCGCCGCGGCGCATTGCCGAGGCCGATGGACTGATGGTTCCCGAGGATCGATGATGGCCACCCCCGCTTCAGAAGCCGCCCCCGCAGCGGCCGGTCCGCTGGCCGGGTTCACCGTGCTGGACCTGTCCACCATGATGGCCGGCCCCTACTGTGGCCGCTGGCTGGCCGACCTGGGCGCCCGCGTCATCAAGGTCGAGGCGCCCGAGGGCGATTACATGCGCGGTCGCCCGCCGTTGCGCGACGGTTGCAGCGCCTACTTCGGCGTGCTCAACGCCGGCAAGCACAGCGTGGTGCTCGACCTCAAGACGGCCGATGGCGTGGCGGCGCTGCACGCGCTGGCGGCCGAGGCCGACGTGCTGCTGGAGGGCTTCCGGCCCGGCGTCACCCGGCGCCTGGGGGTCGACTACGCAGCGCTCGCACCTCACTGCCCGCGGCTGGTGTACTGCTCCATCTCGGGCTACGGCCAGGACGGGCCGCGCGCCCTGCTGCCGGCCTATGCACCCGTCATCCATGCCGAGTGCGGCTACGACAAGGCACTGCTGGCCTGCCAGGACGTGCAGGACAGGCCGGCCAATTCGCCCATCCCGGTGGGCGACGCGGTCACCGCCATCTTCGCCACGGTGGCCATCCAGGCGGCACTGCTGCAGCGCGAGCGCACCGGGCGGGGGCAGCAGGTCGACGTGTCGCTGCTCGAATCCATGTTGACGCTGATGCCGTTCGAGCTGACACAGGCCCAGTTCGCCAACGAGGTGCCGCGCGCCGTGTTCAAGCCGGTGCTGGCGAAAGACGATTTCCTGATGGTCGCACCCGTCACGCCGAAGAACTTCCTCGACCTCTGCACCGCCATCGGCCAGCCTGGCCTGAGCGACGACCCAGCGTTCAAGACCGCGCTGGCGCGGGTGCACAACTGGGACTTGCTGCTGGCCCACCTGGCGCGTTGGACGGCCGACAAGCCTGCCCAGGAGTGCGTGCGCCTGCTGCGCGAGGCCGGCGTGCCGTGCGCGGTGTACGGCCAGGTCGAGGACGCCTTGCACGACGAGCAACTGAACCACCGCGGCTACTTCGCCACCAGCCATGACGCGGCCGGGGCCTTCCAGCTCGCCTCGTTGCCGTTTCGCATGTCCGGCGCGGACAACCGGCCGGCCGGCTGGGTGGCCACACTGGGAGAGCACACCACCCATGTGCTGGATTCGCTGGGCGACTCGCCGCCGCGCGCGCTGAACCGCTGAACATTTCGCGGTCGGCGCGGGCAGATCCCGATGCACGCCGGGCCCGGTGGGAGCATGCTGCGCCCAGGAGTGACGCACATGAACTCAATCGCTGCCATCGATCCCCCCGCCAAGGACGCCGACTTCGTGACGGCGCTGGCGCGCGGCATGCGCATCCTGACCTGCTTCGGTGTCGGTGAGACCGAACTCGGCAACGGCCAGATCGCCCGCCGCTCAGGGCTGCCGCCGGCCACCGTGGCGCGGCTGACCCACACGCTGACCGAGCTGGGCTACCTGCGCAACGTGCCGCACCGGCCCAAGTACGCGCTCAGCGCGCAGGTGCTGTCGATCGGCTACCCGGTGCTGGCCGGGCTGCCCGAGCGCGAACTGGCGCGGCCCCACCTGAAGGCGCTGGCCGATGCCACCGGCGGCTCGGTGTGCATGGCGGTGGCCGAGGGCCTGCGTGCGGTCTACATCGAGGTGTCGCGTGGCATCGATGCCGGGCAGCTGCCTGACATCGGCGTGCGCCGGCCGCTGCTCGACAGCTCGGTGGGCCGTGCGCTGTTCGTCGACATGGACCGGGCGGAGCAAGCCGCCGTGCTCAACCAGAGCTGCCTGCAGCAACCCGAGCGCGCCGAGGTCTTGCGCCAAGGCGCGCAGCAGGCTATCGACGACCAGGCCCGCTACGGCATGTGCCGCACCGAGAACCTGGTGATGATGGGCTGGTCGGCGGTCGCGATGCCCTTGCGCGGTCTCGGCGGCCACCGCTTCGCGGTCAGCCTGGGCGTGCGGTCGGACAGGGTGCCCGCCGACGACTTCATGCGCCGCGTCGGCCTGCCCCTGTCGGCGGCTGTCTCGCGCATGACCAGCGCCTTTCAGGCCCGGCAGCGTCGCGAGGCCGGTGCTCAGATCGTGCCCGCAGCGCGCAGTGCGGCCAGCTGGTCGGCCGCCATGCCGAGCAACTCACCGTAGACCTCGTCGTTGTGCCGGCCCAGGTCGGCGCCAGCCCAGCGCACACCGGGCTGGCTGCCGTCGTCGGTAAAGCGCGCCGCGATCGGCGGATGCAGCACCGGGCCGAAGAACGGGTCATCGACCCGCAGCACCGTGCCGCGTGCGGCGTAGTGGGCATCGGCCGCGCAGTCGGCGATCGAGTAGATGCCGCTGGCCGGCACCGACGCCCGGTTGAGCAAGGCTTCGATCTCGGCTGCATCGTGCGCAGCCGCCCAGGTGCGGATGTGGCCCGCGAGCGCGTCGCGGTGCGTGACCCGGTCAGCGTTCTCCAGGAAGCGCGGGTCCGTGATCAGCTCCGGCAGGCCCATAGCCCCGGCCAGGCGATGGAACACGGCATTGCCGCTGGCCGTCAGCAGGATCCAGCGGCCGTCGCGTGAACGGAAGCTGCCGCTCGGGCTGAAGACCGCGGTGCCGGCCGCGGGTTCGCGCACTTCGCCCAGCGCGCCGTACTCGGTGATGGCGCCGTCCATCATCGCGAACACACTTTCATACATGGCGATGTCGATGCAACGGCCGCGCCCGGTGCCGCCGCTGTCGCGCTCGTACAGCGCCGCCATCAACATGCCGAAGGCATTGAGCCCGGTGATGCTGTCGCCCAGGCTCAGGCTGGGCCGCACCGGCTGGGCATTCGGCTCGGCCCCCGTCACGTAGGTCAGGCCGCCGGTGCTCTCGGCGATGGCGGCGAAGGCCACGCGGTCGCTGTAGGGGCCGGTCTGGCCGAAGCCCGAGACGCGCACCAGGCTGACCCGCGGGTTGACCTGCTGCAGGTTGTCCCAGCCCAGGTGCCACTTCTCCAGTTGGCCGGCGCGGAAGTTCTCGATCACCACATCGCAGTGGCGCACCAGCTGCAGTGCCAGGGCCTGCCCGGCCGGGCTGCGCAGGTCCAGCGTCACCAGCTTCTTGTTGCGCGCCAGGGACGACCACCACAGCGCCCGTCCGTTGACCAGCTTGCCGCTGGTGCGCATCGGGTCGCCGACCGCGGGCGCCTCCACCTTGATGACTTCGGCCCCGAGGTCGGCCAGCATCCGGGTGCAGTACGGCACCGACACATAGTGCCCCAGTTCGAGCACGCGCAGGCCGCGCAGCGGGCCGCTGGCGGCGGTCATCGAGCCAGCCGTGTCAAGTTCAACCAACGCATCGCCGGGCTCAGTTGAGCTTGATGCCGGAGTCGTGCGCCAGCTTGGTCCACTTGGGAATCTCGGCCAGGATGAAGCGCTGGAAATCGGCCGGGCTGCCGGTGGCCACGAAGCCGCCCATCGATGCGATCTTGGCCACCATCTCGGGGCTGTTCATGATCTTCACGGTGGCGTCATTCAAGCGCTGGGTGGTGTCGTGCGACAGGCCGGCCGGGGCGATCAGGCCGTACCAGGCCGTGATCTCGTAGCCCGGCAGGCCGGCCTCCTGCATGGTTGGCACCTCAGGCAGCAGCGGCAGCCGCTCCTTCGAGGTGACCGCCAGCGCCCGCAGCTTGCCCGCCTTGATGTGCTCGGCCGTCGTGCCCACACTGAGGAAGGCCATCGGCAGCGTGCCGCCCAGCAGGTCGACCAGCGCAGGCCCATCGCCCTTGTAGGGCACGGCATTGGTCTTCACATCGGCCAGGGTGTTCATCAGCTCGCCGGAGAAGTGCGAGCTGGCGCCGGTGCCGCCGGTGCCGTAGGCCAGCTCGCCCGGCTTGGCCCGCGCCATCTTGAGCAGGTCCATCAGGCTGCGGGCCGGCGAGTCGGCCCGCACCACCAGGGTGTTCGGTGCCTTGAACAGCAGGCTCAGCGGCGTGAAGTCCTTGGCCGGGTCGTACGGCAGCTTGCCCATCAGCTGCAGGTTGGCGGCCAGCGGCCCGTTGACGCCGATGCCGATGGTGTAGCCGTCGGGCGCCGACTTGGCGATGGCATCGACGCCAATGTTGCCGCCGGCACCCGGCCGGTTGTCGATCACCACCGTCTGCCCGAGCGCGCTGCCCAGCGCCTGCCCGAACACCCGCGCGAAGGCGTCGGTGGGGCCGCCGGGGGCGAAGGGCACGATCAGCTTGATCGGCTTGGTGGGGTAGCTCTGGCCGAGTGCCGGCAGCGTCAGTGTGCTGGCTGCGAGCAGGGCCAACGCCGAAAGTGCGCGCCGGCGGGTGAGGTCACGGGTCATGGGGACTCCTTGGGGTGGGTTGCGGTGGCCGGGCCGGGTGCCGCGACCGTGCGACGGGCCAGCCACCAGGCGTATTCCTGCGGCAGGTGCTCAAAGGCCGCTTCATGCCCCAGAGTGCGGGCGGCATGCGCGGCCCAGAACGGGTCGAGCAGCATCTCGCGGCCAAGGGCCACCAGGTCGGCGCGGCCCTGTGCGATGACATCCTCGGCCTGCTGCGCGTCGGTGATCAGGCCGACGGCCATGGTCGGCACGCCGGCATGCCGCCGGATATGTTCGGCAAAGTGCACCTGGAAGCCGGGTGGCCGCGCGGCGCCACCTGCGGTGGCGGTGCGGCCACTGATGCCGCCGGCGGAACAGTCGATCACATCCACGCCGCCAGCGTGCAGCCGACGCGCCAGCGCCACCGAATCGTCCAGCGTCCAGCCCGCTTCATCCTGTGAAGCGATGCGGTAGAAAAGCAGCTTGTCGGCAGGCCAGTGGCGGCGCACCGCGTCCACCACGTCGAGCACGAAGCGTTGGCGTTTGTCGGCGCTGCCGCCCCAGGCATCGGTGCGCCGGTTGGCGGCCGGCGAGAGGAACTGGTGCAGCAGGTAGCCGTGCGCGCCATGCAGCTCGATCACTTGCATGCCGGCTTCGTGGGCACGCCGGGCGGCCTGTCCGAAGGACATGACCGTCTCGCGGATCTCGGCGTCGGTCATCGCTGCGGGGATGGGCCAGCCGTCCATGAACGCGATGGCGCTGGGGCCGCGCACCGGCCAGTGCGCGCGGCCCTCCACCGGCCGGCTGCGGTCCAGCGGGCCGAAGCCTTCCCAGGGCCGGGCGGTACCGGCTTTGCGGCCGGCGTGGTTGAGCTGCACCCCCGCCACCGCACCCTGGGCGCGGATGAAGGCTGCCAGGCGCGCCAGCGCCGGCACCTGGGCATCGTCCCACAGGCCCATGTCGCCCACGGTGCCCAGGCCGCACAGCGCCACCTTCACCGCCTCGGTGAACACCAGGCCGGCCCCGCCCAGCGCGAACTTGCCCAGGTGCGCCAGGTGCCAGTCGTTGGCGATGCCATCGACTGCCCTGTAAGTGGCCATGGGTGACACCACGATGCGGTTGCGCAGCGTGATCCCGCGCAGCGTCAACGGGGTGAACGATGCGCGGCCCTGGGTCGCCGCGCCACGGGGGTTGGAATACATGCCACCTCACACAGTGCGACCCATGCTAGCCATGGGCCCCCGTCGGGCCGGGGGGTGGCGGCGATCTTCCGCGTGGCGGAAATCCGCCGGATCGCCTAGATGACCTTGTCGGCGCGAAGTGCCGCCGAATGGATGGATTCCCCGATACGGGCGACGGTGGTGGACAGTGCACTCCCGACCCGGCGCATCAATTCCTCCGCTGACGCTGCGTCGGTGCGCATGCCCAGGTTGATGGCGAGGCGCCGGCCATGGAACCCGGCCAAGGGCATGGACAAACCGGACCACTCGGGCAGCAACGCGCTCACCGTGTGGCACATGCCGTGCTGCTCGTGCTGTGCCATGGCCGTCGTTGCGCTTTGACGCAGGTGCTCGGCACGCTCCGGCTCGGCCAGGCACATCTGGTTGAGCAGGGCTTCGCGGGTGGATGCCGGGCTGCTGGCGAACAGCGCGCGCCCGGCGGAGCTGTCGAGCATGTGGCGATGTGTGCCGATGTCGGGCAACTGCTCGGCATTGATGCCCCGAGACACCTCGACGTACACGGCCTGCAGGCGGTCGGCGACGGCAACGCAGACCGAGCCGCCGGTGTCGGCTGTCAGACGATGGATGTGAGGCCGCAGCAGCGCGCGTTCGGGCAGCGCAGCCAGCAACGGATAGGCAATGGACAACACCTTCGGGGTGATGGCGTAAGTGCGCCGCAAGGGCACGCTGCGCAGATAGCCCAGCTCCGTGAGGGTATAGGTCAGGCGCGCCACTGTGGCGGGTGGCAGCCCTGCACGGCGGGCGATCTGCCCGTTGCCGAGTTCCTCCTCGCCTGCCGTAAAGCAGGTCAGGATCCGCATGCCCCTCGCAAGGGAGGTGACGAAGTCCGCATCCTTCTGCATTTCATCTCTCCGTTGTCGGCTCGCATACCCAGAGCCGTCACGGGGCCGACGCCACGAAGGCCCGCACGACCGCAGGGCATCAGCTTAGCTTAGCCTGCATGGCCGACATGGCAAGCCGCACCAACCCTCACGACGAACTCGGTTCGATGGGCACTGTTTCCGCCTGACGGAAGAGTGTTCGCCGGATCGGCGGCCGTTGTTATCGTGACCTGGGCAGTTCGCACCGTGCCACGGCGATTTGTCCAACATGTCCAACAGGAGACGTCGATGATCATCGTTCTGGGCTTCTACAAGCGCAAACCGGGTTTGACCTACGAGCAGTTCTCTCGGCACTGGCGTGACGTTCACGGCCCCCTGGTGCGCAACACGCCGGACATCGCCAAATACATCCGCCGCTATGTGCAGCATCACCTGGTGCCGAACGACATCTTTCCGGGCCTGAAGCCGCTGGAGTACGACGGCTTCTCCGAGGTCTGGTTCGACAGCGTCGAGGACCACAAGAAGATGCGCGCCGAACCGATCCACCGCGCGGTGATGATCCCGGACGAACACCTGTTCCTCGACATGGAGATGACCAAGATCACCGTGCTCGACAACCAGGCCTACCAGATCGCCGGCATGCCGCCGACGACCTGATGCCGGGATGGCCGGGCGTCAGACGGGATACGCCCGCTCGATGATCTGCTGATCGGCCGCGCCGCGGGGCAGCGTACCGAACGCGAAGCCCCGGCCGCGGTCGAGCCGTGAAGCGACGAAGGCGTCGGCCACGAAGGATGGCGCGTGCTGGATCAGCAGTGCCGCCTGCAGCGCCGTCGCCAGCGTTTCGACGAAGCTGCGGGCCTCGCGCTCGGGAATGTCTTCCACCCGCAGCTTCGACAACGCATCCACCGTGCGCGCCAGCCCGGCATCGGCCGAGGCGACCGGGCGCAGCTCGGCCAGCAGGGCCGGATAAGCGTCCTTGTCGGTGGTCATGGCCCGCAGCACGTCCAGGCAGATCACATTGCCCGGCCCTTCGCCGATGCAGTTGTAGTGCAGCTCGCGGTACAGCCGCGGCATCGGCGAGTCTTCGTTGTAGCCCTGCGCGCCCATCGACTCCATCGCTTCGCCCAGGAAGGCCATCGCCCGCTTGTTGTTCCAGTACTTCGAGATCGCCACCGCGATGCGTGAGAACGCATCGGCCTGCCGGTCGCCAGCGTCGGCCTCGTCATAGGAGCGGGCCACCCGCATCGCCAGCGCCGTGGCGGCCTCGGATTCGAGCGCCATGTCGGCCAGCACGTTGCGCATCAGCGGCTTGTCGGCCAGCCGCGCGCCAAACGCCTGGCGATGGCGCGCGAAGTGGATGGCATAGACCAGCGCCTGGCGCATCAGCCCGGCCGGTGCAATGGTGAAGCCCAGCCGCGAGTAACGCAGGTAGTGCATCACCGTGCGGATGCCGCGGCCCTCGTCGCCGATGCGCACGGCCCAGGTGCCGTCGAACTCCATTTCACCGGTCGGGTTCGAGCGGTTGCCCATCTTCTCCTTCAGCGCCAGGATCTCGAACGCGTTGCGGCTGTCATCGGGCAGCCAGCGCGGCATGAAGAAGGCCGTCGGCCCTGCCTCGGTATTGGCCAGCATGATGAAGCTGTCGGCCTGGGCCTGCGAGCAGTACCACTTGTGCCCGGTCAAGGCGTACTCGCGGCCGGAACCACCGCCCACGATGGCCTCGGCGCGGGTGGTGTTGCGACGCAGGTCCGAGCCGCCCTGCTTTTCGGTGGTGAGCAGCCCGGTGATCGCGTACCGCTTGCGGCTGCGCGGCAGGTAGCGCGGGTCGTAGTCGGTCGACAGGATCAGCGGCATCCAGTCGCGCGACAGGTCCGGGTCCATCGTCAGCAGGGCCGGCGCGGCATAGGTCATGCACATGCCGGTCATGGCGCCGCCCTCGGCGGCGTAGCCCAGCAATTGCAGCGCGCACTGGGCCGCGTGGGCGCCGGGTTGAAGGCGATGGCGCCAGGCCAGCGACCCCACTTCGTGCGCCACCAGGTTGGCCATCAGCTCGTGATGGGCCGGGCTGAAATCGATCTCGTCGAGCCGGTTCCCGTAGAGGTCGCGCAGGCGCAGCCGCGGCACATCGCGGTTGCTGATGGCGCCCATCTCCAGCATCCGGCCGGAGCCGAACAGCTCGCCGAACGCCTGCACCCTCGGCCTGGCCCAGCCGGCGGCACTGGCTTCGAGCATCTCGCCCAGCGCGGGGTAGATGTCGAACAGGTTCACGTCGGCGAACGGCTTGGCCTGGTTGATCACTTCATGGGTACGCAGCTTCGCGCGGGGCGCGTGGGGTGGCCCGTAGATGTCCGGCCCGGCGTGCACGATGGGTGGGGGTGTTGGAACGGCCGGAGTCATGTCGGTCAGGTGAGTGAGTCAGTACGCGAGGTAGCCACCATCGACGGGGTAGTAGCCGCCGGTGACCAGGCTGGCGCGGTCACTTGAGAGCCACAGCACCAGTTCCGCCACTTCCTCGGGCGCACCCAGGCGCTTCATCAGCTGCTGCGCCGCCAGGTCGCGCAGGTTGTCTTCGCCGCGCCAGGCGGTCATCGGTGTCTTGATGAACCCGGGCGCCACCGCGTTCACCCGGATGCCCTGCCCGCCATAGTCGACCGCGGCGCTGCGCGTCAGCCCGAGCACGCCATGCTTCGAGGCGATGTAGGCGGCAAAGCCCGGCGCATGGGCGATCTGCGAAGCGATCGAGGCGATGTTGACGATCGAGCCGCCGCCTGACTTGACCAGCGCCGGGATCTGCGCGCGCAGACCGAAGAACACGCCGGACAGGTTGACTGCCAGCACCTGGCTCCAGTGTTCGGGCGCCACGTCGGCCATCAGCAGGTTGCCCTCCTGTTGACCCCGGATGATGCCGGCGTTGTTGCAGGCAGCATGCAGCGCACCCCACCGTTGCACGGCGGCCTCGACGGCTGCGGCGTGTTGCTCGGGCTGGGTGACGTCCAGCAGGTGGAAGAAGGCCTGCCCGCCGGCGCGTTCGATCAGCGCCACCGTTTCCTGGCCACCGGCGACATCGACATCGGCCACCAGCACCTTGGCACCCTCTCTGGCATACCCCAGTGCCACCGACCGGCCGATGCCCGAACTGGCGCCGGTGACCAGCGTGACCTTGTCTTGCAGCAACATGACCTGCCCCTGTGAAGTTGCGCTCGTCAGCCGGCGTCGCTGCGTCGGCTCATGCGTTTGCGGCCCGCCGCGATGAGCCCTGCCAGACCGGCCGGCATCAGGAACACCAGCAGGATCAGCAGCACGGCGTACACGACGCCCTCCGATCCCTTCTGGAACGCTTCGGACAGCTGCGGGATGAAGACGATGAAGATGCCGCCGAAGAAGGCCCCGGGCAACCAGCGGATGCCGCCCAGCACCATGCCCACGAAGAAGGCGATGGACACCCCCATCGTGAAGCTGTCGGGCGACACGTACTGGACCACGATGGCGCTCATGGCGCCGGCCACCCCCGCATACAGCGCGCTGATGCCGAAGGCCAGGGTCTTGTACAGCGAGATGTTCACGCCCATCGAGCGCGCGGCAATGGGGTTGTCGCGGATGGCGACCAGCGCACGCCCGCTGCGGGTGCCCATCAGGCTCAGGGCCGCGGCCAGCATCAGCAACGCCACGGCGAGCACGAACAGGTACAGCCACACATCCGGGCTCATCTTGAGCCCGAAAGGCGGCTCCGGCTTGATCAGCGAGATGCCGTTGACGCCGCCCGTGTACCGAATGAGCGGCGTGAGCTTGAGCACCTGCGGCGTGGCCACCGACAACGCAAACGTGGCCAGCGCGAGATAGACCCCTTCCAGCCGCAGCGCCGGGAAGCCGAACAGCAGGCCGAAGACGAAACACACCGCCCCGGCGACGAGCAGCGTGACCGGGTAGGACACCAGGTCGCGATCGAGCAGGATGGCGGCGGTGTAGGCCCCCACGGCGAAGAACGCCACATGGCCCAGCGAGAACTGGCCGTTGAACCCCGTCAGCAGCACCAGCCCCATGATGGCCACGCCGTAGACCAGCACCAGCGTCAACTGGAAGACGATGAAGTTGGCCAGGAAGAAGGGCGCGACAACTGCCAGCGCGATGACGAGGCCCGGTATCAGCCAGCGGGTGCCGGCAGCTCGCTTGTTGGAAGGGTTCACAGCCTGGACTCTGGTCATCACACGCGCTCCACGATCACCCTGCCGAACAGCCCGCGCGGGCGGACCAGCAGCATCGAAACAATGACCACCAGCGCAATGGTGAGCCGCAGCTCGGTGCCCACGACGGGGATGTAGGTGCCGGCCAGGTTTTCGATGATGCCGACCAGGATCCCGCCCACCACGGCCCCCAGCGGGCTCGTCAACCCGCCCAGCACGGCCCCGGCGAAGCCGTAGACCAGGATGCCCATCATCATGTTCGGCTCCAGGTAGACGACCGGCGCGATCAGCATGCCGGCGATGGCGCCGATGGCCGACGCCAGCCCCCAACCCAGCGCGGTCATCCACCCGACCCGGATGCCCACCAGCCTGGCCGACACCGGGTCCGCCGCGGCGGCCGTCATCGCCAGGCCCACGCGCGAGAAGCGGAAGAACAGAAACAGCAGCAGCAGGATCACCAGCGAGACCCCCAGCATGCCCACCTGGTGGTTGCTGATGAGGTTGTTGCCAAGGAAGGGCTCGAACCCGAACGGCGAGGGAAAGGTGCGCACCGTGTGCGACCAGATGGCGCCAGCGCCGCTGTTGAACAGCGTCATCAGGGCGATGAACATCACCACCTGCAGGAAGACCGACGCCCGCAGCAGCGGCCGGATCATCACCCGCTCCACCACCACCCCGCCCGCGAACGACAACGCGGTGGTGAGCACGAAGGCGATCCAGTACGGCACGCCCCAGCGGATCAGCTGCAACGCGACGAAGGTGGAGAACATCGCCATCTCGCCCTGGGCGAAATTGATGTGGTGAATGGCCTGGTAGATCATCACCGCCGACAGCGCCACGCAGGCGTAGATGGCGCCGGTGGCCAGGCCGGAGGCGATCTGTTGAATCAGGAGTTCCATGGCGGCGGCTTTAATAACCCAGGTACGAGCGGGCGACGTCGTCGTTCTTCTTCACTTCTTCGGCCGCCCCACCCAGCACGACCCGGCCGGTTTCGAGCACATAGGCGCGGTCGGCGAAGTCAAGCGCAATCGCCGCGTTCTGCTCGACCAACAGGATGCTGGTGTGCTGTTCGCGGTTGAGCCGGCCGAAGATGCTGAAGATCTCCTGCACGATCAGCGGCGCCAGGCCGAACGAGGGTTCGTCCAGCAGCAGCAG
This sequence comes from Burkholderiales bacterium, assembly GCA_039932275.1. Taxonomy (GTDB): domain Bacteria; phylum Pseudomonadota; class Gammaproteobacteria; order Burkholderiales; family Burkholderiaceae_C; genus Sphaerotilus. The sequence goes on along the minus strand of JBDTQF010000006.1, from coordinate 24,305 downwards.
CGTCGGGCGCAGCATCAATGCCCGTGCGACGGCCAGCATCTGCTGCTCGCCGCCGGACAGCAACCCCGCCTGTTGCTGGCGGCGGGTCTTGAGGATCGGGAAGTACTCGAACACCATCTCATGGTCACGCCGAACCTCGGCCGAAGGGCGCCGGGTGATGGCGCCCAGCCGCAGGTTCTCGTCCACGGTCTGGCGCTTGAAGGTGCCGCGACCATCGGGCACATGGGCAACGCCCTGGCGCACGATGTCCTCGGTGCCCAGGCCGATGATCGACGCTCCCGCCAGGCGGATCTCGCCACTGCGCTGGAGCATGCCGCTGATGGCCCGCAGCGTGGTGGTCTTGCCGGCGCCGTTGGCGCCCAGCAGCGCCGTCACGCGGCCCTGCGCCACATCGAAGCTGATGTCGTGCAGCACGTTGGTCTTGCCGTAGCCCGCGTTGAGGCCGCGGACTTCAAGGATGTTGGTCGTCACGGTCATGACGTTTTGCCAGTGCCCAGGTAGGCCGCGATCACCGCGGGGTTGTTGCGCACCTGGTCGGGTGTGCCGGACGCGATCTGACGGCCGAAGTTGAGCGCCACGATGCTGTCACAGATGGACATCACCAGGTGCATGTGGTGCTCGACCAGCAGGATGGAGATCGATCGCTCATCGCGCACGCGGCGAATGAGTGATCCAAGCGCCTCGACCTCTTCATGGTTCAGCCCGCAAGCGGGTTCGTCGAGCAGCAGCAGCTTGGGCGACATGGCCAGCGCGCGTGCCATCTCCACCCGCTTCTGGGTGCCGAAGGGCAGGTCCGACACAATGACCTCCTGCACCTGCGCCAGACCCATGTAGTCGATCATTTCGTCGGTCTGGCGGTCGATGTCCTGCTCGTTGCGCCGGCTGCGGCCCACCCGCAGGATGTCGCTCACCATGTTGCTGGGAAAACGGGCGTGCGCGCCGACACGGACGTTGTCGCGCACCGTCAGGTCACCGAACAGCGCCAGGTTCTGGAAGGTGCGGCCGATGCCCAGCCCTGCGATCCGGTGCGGTGGCTGGCGCAACAACTCGTTGCCGTCAAAGGCAATGGAGCCGGCGTCCGGTGTGTAGATCCGGCTCAGGCAGTTGAACAGCGTGGTCTTGCCGGCGCCGTTGGGGCCAATCAGGCCGGCAATGCCGCCGCGCGGCACGTCGAAGGAAACGGCGTCCAGGGCGACGATGCCACCGAATGAGACACGAACGTCCCGGACCTTGATGATCGGATCAGCCGTCACGAGGAAAGCCTCTTTTGATGCGGTACGCGCTACCACGGGCATGCCAGCACGCGATCGCAAGGGACTGCGGCGGATTGAACAAGAACGGGCCGCACGTCGATGACGTGTGGCCCGGCCACAGGACGCTCAGCTGCCGATGACGGGGCCGAACGACTTCCACTTGCCGGCTTCGATGTGAACCAGCTGCAGCTTCTGGATGGGGTAGTAGTCCGTCGGTGTGGTGTCCAACGTGATGCCAGGCAGCATCAACGGCAGTGACACCTGCTTCAGGTTGCGTGCGATGTTGATGATGTTCTCGCCCGTGAGGTTGTCGCCGCACTTTTCGAGCACATGGAACATGGCTTGGCAGTACACGGTGGAGAGCACGCAGCTGGGTTCGGTGGCGTCGCCGGTGGGGTAGTACTTGGCCATGAACGCCTTCCACTCCTTCATGGCCGGGTCGTTCGCCCACTGTGGGTCGTTCGGATTCTTGTGCCAGGTGCTGGTCACGGTACCGTCTGCCAGCTTGCTGCCGGATTCCTCCAGAATCTTGCTCACCGCGGCGGAGGTGTTGATCAGGAACATCGTCGGCTGCCAGCCGATCTCCTGGGCCTTCTTCGCGGCCTGGGCGCAGTGCTTGACGGTGGCGGAGTTGAAGAACACTTCCGCGCCCGCCGCCCGCAGGTTCAGCACCTGCGAGTCCACCGTGGTGTCGCTGGGCTGGTAGGACTGTTCGCTGACGATCAGCTTCTCCAGATCAGGGCCCAGGCCATCGCGCAAGCCCTTGCGCACGCCCTCGCCGATCTCGTCGAGCTGGTAGAGCACGCCGATCTTCTTGCCGGGCAGGTTCTTCGCCATGTACTGGCCGAAGACGCGCGCTTCGATGCGGGCGGTGGGCTGGAACGGCATCGTGTAGGGCTGCGTCTGCGGGTCGGCAAAGCCGTCGCCGCTCACGCCGGCAAAGATCTGCGGCACCTTCTTGCTGTTGAGGTACTTCACCACCGCGCGGTTGGGCGCGGTGCCGAAGATCATCAGCATCGCGGCGACGTTGTCGCTCTCGACCAGCTTGCGCACCTGTTCCACCGTGCGCGGCGGCTGGTAGCCGTCGTCGTAGCTGATCAGCTTGACCTTGCGGCCATTGATGCCGCCGCGGTCGTTGATCATGTCGCAGTAGGCCAGCTGCACCTTGCCGTACCAGGCGGAATACGCCGACAGCGGGCCGCTGTAGGGGTTGGTCTGGCCCAGGCGGATCTCGGTCTTCGTCACACCGCGCACTTCGACTTGCGCATGCGCGAAGGGTGCCACGGCGAGGCCGGCGCTAACGCCCAGCCCTGAAACCAATAGGTCGCGTCGCTTCATGTCTGTCTCCTGTCTTTCGAATTGAAATTCAATTCTATATTTGGCGACAGCACACACCATTCGGGTTGTCACTGTCGCCGCTCGCCTCCCTGGCGGTGGTACGGCACTCTTTTTTATGGGTCGTCCGGGTGCTCATCGGTATTCATGCACCGCGGAACGGGTACAGCGCCAGCCCCGGCGTTGGCCAGATGCCCTTCAACAGCCGGCCGTTCGACGAATCGGTGACGACGATGTTGCGTTGCGCATCAATGGCCACGTTGGTGCAGTACTGGGTGCTGCCGGTCTCGACGATCTCCAGCAGCTTGCCCTGCGGCGAGAACACCTGCAGGCAGGCCTTGTCCGCCTCGCCGTGGCCCACCGTGGCGACGACGACGTTGCCGGCCGCGTCGAACGCAAAGCCGTCGGGCACGTTGCGTGTCATCTGGATCACCACCTCGGCCTTCTCGGTGCGTGGATCGTCAAGCCGAAACCGCAGGATGCGGCCGGAGCGGGTGTCGGCCACATAGAAGCAGTCGGTCTCGGTCGAGAAGGCGATGCCGTTGCAGTACCACTTCATCGTGGTGAGCTGCTCGCATTGCCCGCTGGCGATGTCGAAGCGCCAGAGGCGGCCGTCCTCGCGGGCGGGGCCGCGGGTCGGGTCGGTCACGTACAGCAGACCATCGGGGCCGAACGCCAGATCATTCGGTGAATGCGGTCCCTGGCTCAAGGGGTGGAAGCTGCCGTCGGGCCCGACCCGCAGCACGCCCGGCGCGGCCGGCGGCACGTCCGGTTTGGTGAGGAACACGCCGCCACTCTGGGCCACGTACAGATCACCATTGGCGGCCTCGACGGCACCGTTCGGTCCCCCGCCCATGGCGGCGAACACACTGACCCGGCCGTCGACCACCTTGTAAAGGCAGCCGTCGCTGAGCGACGTGATGACGATGCTGCCGTTGCGGCACTGCACCGGGCCTTCGCAGAAGCCGAGGGCGTCCGAGATGACTTCGAATTTCATGGGGTCGCTCCGGTTATTCGACTTTCCACAGCGCCGTCACACCCATGACCGGCCCGGCCAGCTTGCCGCCATCGACATTCAGCGACGCACCGGTCACGAAGGACGAGGCGGGTGACGCCAGCCAGTAGATGGCCTCGGCCACCTCTGCGGCTTCGCCTACGCGCCGCAGCGGCGTCACCGACGAGATGGCGGTATCGATGTCCTTGCCGTACAGCCGCTCGCTCATCGGGGTTCTGAAGGAGCCCGGCGCGATGATGTTGACGCGAATGCCCTGCTCGCCGTATTCGAGCGCGGCCGACTTGGTCAACCCGACCAGCGCGTGCTTGGTGGCGCAGTAGGCCGCCATGCGGGGCGTGCCGCGCAGGCCGGCGCTCGAACCGACGTTGACGATGGCGCCGCCGCCCGAGGCGAGCATGGCCTTGATCTCATGCTTCATGGCCGTGAAGACGCCCATGAAGTTGATGTCGTACAGCCGCCGTGCTTCCTCTTCGTCATAGTCGACCAGAAAGCCTCGCTTGCCTTCCGCACCGGCGTTGTTGACGGCGCAGTCGAGCCGGCCGAAGGTGGCCGTGGCTGCCTCCACCAGGCGTTTCACCTCGGCCGGTACCGTGACGTCGGTCGGCAGGAAGATGGCGCTGCCGCCGGCTGCCGTGATCAGCGCGACGGTTTCCTCGCCGCCGGCGACATCACGGTCACCGATCACCACGTCATAGCCGTCGCGGGCGAAGCGCAGCGACGTGGCGCGGCCCAATCCCGAGGCCCCGCCGGTGACCAGGCAAACCTTGCGTGTTGTCGATGTCATGGTTGTTCCCGTCCTGCTCATGAAAGGTCGAGCGGCCGGTAGCCCGCTGCCGCCACCTCGTCGCAATTCTGCCGGTATTCCGGTGCCGGGCCATTGAAGCGGATCACCGAGCGCTCGGTGCGGCCGGCCACGTTCTTGTTCACGCCAGTCATCCACGAATCGATCTTGCTGGCCAGCAGCTCGGTGCCCAGGCCCTTCACATAGGCGGTCCAGGCGGCCATGCGCTCCGGCGTTGCGGCGATGCGTGTGATGCCTGCTTCCTTCGCGTGGCGCAACAGGTCGGTGATCCACTCGACGCCGTATTCGAGGCCGCGCGGCGCGTTGCCCAGCGCCATGTGCGGCCCGGCCAGCATCAGCAGGTTCGGGAAGCCCGCCACCAGGATGCCCAGGTAGGTCTGCGCGCCACGTTGCCAGAGCTCCTTCAGCGCCACGCCGTCCTCGCCGCGGATGTCGATGCGATCGAAGCTGCCGATGAGCGCATCGAAGCCGGTGGCGTAGACGATCATGTCGAACGGCAGCTCACCATCGGCGGTTTCGATGCCGCGCGGCGTGACCCGCCGGATGGGCGACTCGTTGACATCGACCAGCGTGACGTTGGGCTGGTTGTAGGCTTCGTAGTAACCGGTCTCCATCGGCACCCGGCGCGTGCCGAAGCCATGGTTCTTCGGGATCAGCTTCTCGGCCACCGCAGGATCCTTCACCCGCTGGCGGATCTTGCCGGCGATGAACGCCGACAGCGCGGCATTGGCCTCCGGGCTCACGAAGGCATCCCGGAAGTTGCCCATCCAGATGCCGAAGCCGGGCGCGGCATACAGCGCCTCCCAGAACGCCAGGCGCTCGGCCTCGGGCACCTCGAACGTCAGGCGCGGATCGGGGATGTGGATGAAGCAGCCCGGGCTTTCCGCGCAGCGCTGGAACATGGCCGGGTAGTTGGCCCGCAGTTGCGCCATCTCCTCCTTGCCGATCTTGGCGTTGTGCAACGGCGCACACCAGTTGGGGGTGCGCTGGAACACCGTCAGCTGCTTGGCCGTCTTGGCGATTTCCTGCACCAGCTGCACGCCGCTCGATCCGGTGCCGATGACCGCCACCCGCTTGCCCTCGAAGCTGACGGGCTCCTTGGGCCAGAGCGAGGCCTGGTACCACTCGCCGGCAAAGTCATGGATGCCGTCGACGTTGGGCAGCGTGGGGGCGGAAAGCGGCCCCATCGCGGTGACCAGGAAGCGGCAGGTGCAGGTGGCACCGTCCTCCAGCGTCAACTGCCAGCGGCGGTGGGCGGCCTGGTAGTGGGCGGCCTTGACGCGGCTGTTGAACTGCATGTCGCGGCGCAGGTCGAACTTGTCCGTCACATGGTTCAAGTAGCGCAGCGTCTCGTGCTGCGGCGCAAAGTGCTCGGACCAATCCCATTCGGCCAGCAACTCCGGCGAGAACGAGTAGGCGTAGGTGTAGCTCTCGGAGTCGAAGCGGGCCCCCGGGTAGCGGTTCCAGTACCAGGTGCCGCCGACCCCGGAGCCGGCTTCGAGCACCCTGAAGCGCAGGCCCAGTTCACGCAGCCGGTAGGCCTGGTAGATGCCGCCGATGCCGGCACCGATCACGATGGCATCAAAGTCGGCAGCACAGTCGCTCACGGGCTCGCCGGTGGGCGTGGTGGGAGCCGGCTTGGTCATGTTCATCTTGTGCATCCTTCGAAGCGGTCAGCGGCCTTGCCAGACCGGTTTTCTCTTCTCAAGGAACGCGGTGGCGCCTTCCCGCAGGTCCTCGCTGGCGAAGAAGATGGTGCGCATGGCATTGAGGTAGTTCACCGCCTCCTCGAACCCCATGTCCGCCGAGGCCTGCATCGCTTCGATGCCCAGCTTGAGCGCCAGCGGGCTGAACTCGCCGATCGTGGTGGCCATGTCCAGCGCGGTCTGTTGCAGCTCGGCCGCGGCCACCACCCGGCTGACGATGTTGTGCTGCAAGGCCTCCTGTGCGTTCAGCACCCGGCCGGTCAGTGCCAGGTCATGGGTCAGCCGTTCGCCGAGCAATGGGCGCACGACGGGCAGCACGGTGAGCGGGAAGATGCCCAGCTTGATCTCCGGGATGCCGAAGGTCGCGGTGTCGGCGGCAATCGCCATGTGGGCCAGGCAGGTGATGCCCAGGCCACCGCCGAGGGCTGCGCCGTTCACCGCGGCAATCAGCGGCTTGCGGTAGTGGCGCGCCAGCCGGAAGATCTCCAGCGGCGGGTAGTCGGACAGCACCTCCGGCGGGCGCTTGCTGAAGCCGGCCTGGAAGTCCTTCTGGTCGCCGCCCACGCAGAAGGTCTGACCGGCCCCGGTCAGGATGACGGCCGACACGTCGGCGTCCGCCTCGGCATCCTTGAGCGCCGCGAGCAGGTCGCGCGATTGCACGAAGCTCAACGGGTTGCGCCGCTCGGGCATGTTCAACGTCAGCCGCCGCACGCGGCCGATGGTTTCGATCAGCAGTTCCTGGGACATGTTCTGGGCCTGAATGTCAAAGCACGTTCTCGGCGCGCAGCGCCGCAAGGGCTTCCTTGTCGTAGCCGAAGTACTCGGCATAGACCTCGTCGTTGTGGGCCCCCAGCGTCGGGCCGGGGTGGCTGATGGCGTGTGGGTAGCCCGGGAACTTGGGCACCACGCCGGACATCCGCACCTCGCCCAGGTCGGGGTCCTGGACCTTCACCACGTCTTCACGGGCAAGGTACTGCTCGTCCGCAAAGATGTCGACGGTGCTGTAGACGCGCTCGTGAATGGCATCGGCCTCAACCAGGTGCCGCTCGACCTCGGCCCAGGGCCGCTGCAGGGCCCACTGAGCCAGGTGGCGATCGCAGGCACTGATGAACGCCTGGATCTCTTCGTTGGAACGCGCCATGACACCGCCGTCGAGCGTTTCCACCAGGTGGGCCGGTGATTGGGCGCTGAGGATCAGGCGCCGGATGGTCGGCGGCCCCACGGTGCTGACAACGAAGTGCACCCCGTCCTGGGTGGTGTACAGGTTGCGCACCAGGCCCAGCGCACCCAGTGAATTGCCGGGCCGCAGCATGTCGGTGCCGAGCTGGTCGTAGGCCATCACCTGCACCGGGCTGAGGCGGAACAAGGCCTCGAACAGCGCCACATCAACCACGTCGACGCCCTTCTTGCCAGTGCGCAGCCGGTGGTTCATCGACGCCATCAAGCCGAACGCACCGAAGGTGGCAGCCACCCCATCGGCCAGCGCGATGGACGGGAAGACCGGCGGGCCGTCGGGAAAGCCGTTCAGGTGGGCAAAGCCGCTGAAGGCCTCGGCCGTGGTGCCGAAGCCGGGGCGGAGCTTCTTGGGACCGGTCTGGCCGTAGCCGCTGATGCGCAGCAGCGACAGGTTGGCGCCGGCGGCCTCCAGGTCGGCCGGGCCGAGCTTCCAGCGCTCCAGCGTGCCGGGGCGGAAGTTCTCCACCATCACGTCGAACTGCGGCGCCAGTTCAAGGAACAGCTCGCGGCCCTTGGGCGTACCGAGGTTCAGCGTGATGCAGCGCTTGCCGCGCGCCATGTTCTTCCACCACAACGCCTGGCCCTGGCTTTTGGGCGTGGTTTGGCGCACCGGGCTGCCGGTGGGGTGTTCGATGCAGAGCACTTCCGCGCCCAGGTCGGCCAGCAGCGCTGCTGACAGTGCAGCCGAATAGGCATGCGCCACATCGAGCACCTTCAGGCCACTGAGAATGCCCTTGCCGGCGTTGTCGTTCACATCGTCTCCATTGGCATCGGGCGCAAGGCCCGGAGCAGGCCGGCGGAATGGATCCGCCGATGCTTCCTTCAATGCTGGAGACGATAGCCACCGGCCAGTCGGCCGGTGCGCTTTTCCGTCAGACGGAAAGGTACAGAGGCAGACGCCAGCCGTTCACCGGGCGGTGACGCCATGCCAGTACGGGAACCCTGCGGCTACAGCTTGCACTCCGGGCTGGGCGGGAAGGTCACCGCTGCGGCCGGCACGACGTCCTGCATCTTCATCATGGCCTTGCCGTCACCGGCCTTCACCACCTTCAGCAGCGACATCGGGCGGATGGCCTGGTGATCGGCGGCGCGCAACTCGACCTCGCCAGCCACCGTGGTGGCTTTGAGCCCGGCCAACGCAGTGCGCACCGCGGCCACGTCGGTGGACCGCGCCTTCAGGATCGCTGCATGCAGCATCTCCAGCGAGACCTGAATGTTGCCGTCGAGGAAGGTCGGCTTGCGCCTGTAGCGGGCTTCGAAGGCTTTTACGTACGCGGCGTTCTGCGCGCCGGGCAGCTCCCACTGGTAGTCTTGCAGCGTCAGAAGACCCAGCGTGCTGTCGCCCTGTGCATCGATCATGGCATCGTTGGTGAAGTACGCGGTGATGACGTTCTTGTACTTGGCGAACAGGCCGAACTGTTGCTGCTGCTTGGCCAGCGCAATCGCACCGGAGCCGGGGTACATCACCAGCAGGCCGTCGGCGGGCTTGTTCCCCAACTGGGAGATGTAGCTGCCGAAGTCGGTGGTGCTCAACGGCGCGAACAAGGTGGCCTGCGAGCTGCCGCCGAGCTCTTTGATCAATGCGATGAACTTCTCGGCATAGTCGTGCCCGGCCGCATAGTCGGCTGCCAGAACGTCCCAGGCCTTCACGCCGGACTGCTTCACGATGGACCGGTTGGCATTCATGATCATCGTGTCGTTCATCGAGACACGGAAGTAGTTCGCCGTGCAGTTCTTACCGCTCAGCGCATCGCTGGCGGTGCTGGGGTCGATGAGCAGGCCGTTGAGCTGCGGCATCTTGGCGGCCACCGCCAAGCCGGTCGACGAAACCTGCAAGCCGGTCACGAACGATGCGCCTTGCTGCTCGATCAGGCGCCGCACCGCAGCGACGGCGGCGGCCGGCGTGCCGGCATGGCTCTGCATGACCAGCTCGTACTTGCGCCCAAGTGCCCCGCCCTGGGCGTTCAGGGCCTCGACGCCGAACGTCCCGGCGTCGACCATGAACTTGCTGAGCCCCGCGAACGGCCCCGCCTCCATGTGGACGAAACCGATCTTGATGGTTTCCTGGGCGAAGGCGCTGGTTTGCAGCGCCGCCGCACAAGCCAGTGCGGTCATGAACTTCGTGAAGATGTTTGTCTCCAGTTTCTAGTGAGGTAAACGGTGGTATCAGTCAGGGCTTGTGCATCTGGCGAAACAGCGACTGCCATGAGACCAGGTCGCTCTGCAGTTGCCGCAGTGTGTCGGCCGGGGTGCCACCGCCGACGATGATGCCCAAGGTCTTGAACTTGGCCTGGATCTCATTCGACTTCAGCACCTCGTCGATGTCCTTGGCGAGCTTGTCGGCGATGGCGCCGGGCGTACCCGCCGGCAGGAAGACCCGGGCCCAGGTGCCCTTGTCCATGTCCTCGAAGCCGAGTTGGCGGAAGGTCGGCACCGCCGGAAAGAGCTTGGAGCGCTCGCCGAAAGACTGCGCCAGCACCTTGGCCTTGCCGGCTTCGACCAGCTTCTCGGCGGTGGTGGCCGTGATGAACCCCATCGTGATGTGGCCGCCCAGCAGCGCCTGCGACATGGGCGCGTCGCCGGCGTAGGGCAGCCCCACCATGGCCGAGCCAGCCAGCTTGTTCAGGCGCTCGCCGATGATGTGGGTCGAGGTGCCTTCACCGTGATGACCGTAGCTGAAGCGCGCGCCGGGCTCCGCGGCTTCCTTCAGCACGGCCTCCAGCGTGTTGCCGCGCACCGAGGAGCTGGCCACCAGCAACACCGGCGTCGTCCATATCGTTGTCACGGGCACGAGATCCCTGAACAGGCGGTACGAGGCGGGCGGTTTCGTCACCTCGTTCACCAGCAACGTGGACACATTGAGCAGCGCGGTGTAGCCATCCGGCGCACTCCGGACGACCTGGTCCGTGCCGATGGCGCCGGCGGCCCCCGGTCGGTTTTCCACGATCACGGACTGTTTCCATTTGACCGCGAGCTGCTCGCCCACCAGACGCATGCCGATGTCGGCGGACCCGCCAGGCGCCCAGGCGACGACGAATTTGACCGGTCGATTGGGGTAGTCGGAAGGGGTGGCGGCTGCGGCCCACTGCGCTGCCAACAGGCACAAACTCACTGCCAATGCCTTGATCAAGGGGGTGTCTCCTGAGCGTGTTGTCGAAGCAGCACCATCGGCCTAACTCAGGCGGTGGTGCACCGGCCGCGGCCACCCGCAGCATCCACAACATATCGACCGACCCGGACGCCGTCCATCAGGCGCTCCGGGTCTTCCGGCAGGCGGAAATGTGCCCAGACCAGGGAGGCAGAACTCGAATGAGCTCACCCCCGCTCCCTGGATGCGCTGGCCGCGGTCGATGTTCCGGCGCCGGGCTGATCGCGCGCTTGCCGGCCGGGCCCGGCGACGAGCCTACCGGGGGATCGCCGGGCCGACGGTCTTCCAGACGCTGCCGATGCTCATCACGACACGGCCGCCGGCGACGCATTCCGTGTCGACGAACACGAAGTCGCCGGCAGCGTGGCGCGCACGCGGTGCGAACTCCACCCACTCGCCGAGCATCGCGGGTTGGTAGCAGCGCACCTGCATGTTCAGCGTCACGCACATCCGCCGAGCGCGACGCAACGCGACGCGGCCGCAGGCGTAGTCGGCCAGGTACATCACCATGCCGTCGTGTACCGTGCCATGTTCGCGATCGATGTTTTTCGGCCCAGCGACGAACCCGGCGGCATATTCGCCCTCGGGCAGCGACCGCTCGAAGAACGGCCCCATGTGCTTCATGCTCGCGTCGACCGTCGTCAGCAGGCGCGCATCAACCGGCGGCTGCGCCGTCGGCTGCGGTGTGCGCGAGGGGTCACCGGCGTCGGCGTCGAACAGATAGGTGGCGACGGCGACCGACACCAGTTGATCGCCAGCGAACAGCTGACACCGCAAGAACGCCACCGAGCGGCGATGCATCTCGACGGCCACTTCGGCGCGCAGCACGGCGCCCTCCAGCGCGGCGCTAATGAAACGCAGATCGAGGCTTCCCAGCCGGGCGCGCAGGCTGCGGCCCGATTCGGCGGCCAAGCGGCGCGCAGTGCGGTGCAGTGCCTCCGAGTGCAGCCCAAGCGCGACACCACCGTGCACTCGGGCGTTGAGGTTGAGGTGATGCGCCAGCGTCAGCAGGCGGAGGCTGCCGTCGGCGTGTGCCTCGACGTGGCCTAACTGCGTCACAAAGTCGGCGGGGGCCGCCTCGGCCGGGACGGGCGCATGCGGCGGCCAATGGGTGGGGATCGTTTCCATTTGAAGATTGTGCCAACCAGGGTCGGTTCACGCAGGCGCGACGCGACCATCCCGGGCTCATTCCGTGCAGCGGAATACCGACCGGTACGCGTCCCGGCGGGGCCCTTGCGCGTGATGATGAGCCCGGGCGCGACAATGGCCTGTGTACGTGTCTGCCGATGAAGGACTGAACGATGACGACTGCTTTGGTGATCCTGGACGACCGAGCCATCCAGCGCGACACGCTGCTGGACAACGCCAGCCGCGCCGCTTCGGGGTTGCATGCCCTGGGGGTTCGGGAGGGCGACACCATTGCATTGCTGCTGCGCAATGATTTCGCGTTCTTCGAGGCTCAGCAGGCCGCTTCGCTGCTGGGGGTGTACTGCGTGCCGATCAACTGGCACGGCAAGCCCGACGAAGTTCTGTACGTGCTCAACGACGCCCGGCCCAAGGTCCTGGTGGCGCACTCGGATCTCTTGCTGCCTTTGCGCGGGAAGCTGCCTGACGGCATGCACACCATTGGCGTGCCGACCCCGCCGGAGATCCTGCATCGTTACGGCTTGCCGCTCGGCAGCGCCGACTGCGATGCCGAAATCCCTCGGTGGCCCGACTGGCTGGCGACCTGGCAACCCTGGGACGGCCCCCCGGTGCGAACGCGGGCATCGATGATCTACACCTCGGGCACCACCGGCCACCCCAAGGCGGTCCGACGTGACCCGTCCACACCGGAGCAGACAGCGGGCTATGCCGACATGACGTCACGTGTGTTCGGGGTGCGGCCCGGCATGCGGGCCCTGATTGCCGGCCCCCTGTATCACGCCTCACCCAACGCTTTCGGCCGCCATGGGCTGCCGGTCGCCGAGTTGCTGGTGCTGCAGTCGAAGTTCGATGCGGAACAGACGCTGGCGTTGATCGAGCAACACCGGCTCACGCACGCGGTGATGGTGCCGACGATGTTCGCGCGCCTGCTCAAGCTGCCGGCGCAAGTGCGCAGCCGCTACGACGTCAGTTCAATCCGCTGGGTCACCCACACCGGTGCGCCGTGCCCGGTGGACATCAAGCGCGAGCTGATGGCCTGGTGGGGCCCGGTGGTGTATGAAACCTACGGCGGCACCGAGGTGGGCACCTTGACGCTGGCCACGCCGGATGACGCGGCCAGCCATCCCGGCAGCGTGGGCCGCCCGACGCCGGGTGCGCAGATCGCGTTCTACGGCGAATCGGGTCAGCGCTTGCAGGAGGGCGAGATCGGCGAGATCTACGCACGTGTGCCCTGGTACGCCGACTTCACCTACTTGAATCACCCGGAGAAGCGGCGCAGCGTCGAGCGCGATGGGCTCGTCAGCCTGGGCGACATCGGCTACATGAAGGACGGCTACGTGTACCTGTGCGACCGCCGTGCCGACATGGTGATCATCGCCGGCACGAACATCTATCCCGCGGAGATCGAGATGGTCTTGATGCAATGCCCCGGTGTCCAGGACTGCGCGGTGTTCGGCATACCCGACGACGACCTTGGCGAGGCGCTGGCCGCCGCGGTGGAGCCGATGCCGGGTGTTTCGTTGACAGCGCAGCAGATCCAGGACTGGCTGCGGGCGCGCCTGGCCAGCATCAAGGTGCCGCGTCAGATCGACTTCCACCCACGGCTGCCGCGCCAGGACAGCGGCAAGATCTTCAAGCGTCTGCTGCGCGACCCGTATTGGGCCAATGCGGGGCGCAGCATCTGACCGGGGTGGCCGCCTGCATGCAGGTCGCGTGAGGATGCGATGAGGGCGGTGCTGTCGGGCGCGTGCTACCGGCCCGTGCTATCGGGCGCGTGCTGCCTGAAGGATCATGTCGGCCGCTTTTTCCGCAATCATCACGGTCGGTGCGTGCGTGTTCGAGGAGGTGATGCAGGGCATCACCGAGGCGTCCGCGATGCGCAAGCCGGCCACGCCGCGCACCCTCAGCTGAGGGTCCACCACCGAGTCGGCATCGGCACCCATCCGGCAGGTCCCCACCGGGTGGAAGGTGGTGGCACCGGTGCGGCGCGAATAGTCCAGCAGTTCGTCATCGGTCGTCAGGGCCGCGCCGGGCAGGACTTCCCCCCGCCCGTAGGCGCCGAATGCCGGCGCGAAAAGGAAGCGGCGGCTCCAGCGCAGCCCGGCAATGGCCGCGCGCTGATCGGCCAGGTCCTGCAGATACGCCGGGGCGATCCGAGGGGGCACGTCGGGGTCGGCGGAAACCGTTCGCACCGCGCCACGGCTTTGCGGCCGCATCTGCCAGATGCCCATGGTCATGCCCGGCTGCGGGTCGAGCGCATACCCGCCTGTGGGCGGGAAGCTGCCGGGCGCGAACGAGATCTGCAGGTCCGGCACATCGATGTCCGGTGAACTTTTCAGATACCCCGTGGCGCTCGCGAACGAGTAGGTCAGGATGCCCTTGCCCTGGAAAAGGTACTTCAATACCTCCAGAAAGAGCCGCGGGGCCCGCGCCTGCTCATTGAGCGTTGTCTTCCCGTCGATGCGGCGCACGGCCTTGCTCACGTAGTGGTCCTGCAGGTTGCGACCGACCTGCGCAAGGGGGTGCTTCACGTCAATGCCCAACGACTGCAGCTGCGCGGCATCGCCGATGCCCGAGAGGTTGAGCAACTGCGGCGTGTTGATGGAGCCGCCGCACAGGATCACCTCGCGACGCGCCCGCGCGGTCTTGATGGCAGCGCCCTTGCGGAAAGTCACGCCTCGGGCCTGCCCGGCCGTCACGTCGACCTTCAGGACCTGTGCGTCGGTTTCGAGCCTCAAGTGGGGCGAATGGAGAATCGGGCGGCAGTAGGCTGTGAACGCGGTCTCGCGGCGGCGACCATTGCGTGTCTGCTGCACCAGCCCGACGCCCTCCACGAATTCGCTGTTGTAGTCCCTCAACGTTGGCAGTCCGAGCTGCGCGCCGGCCGTCAGGAAATCTTTGGCGATCGGATGGGGCGTCGCGAAGTCGGACACCTTGATCGGCCCACGCGTTCCGCGGGTGCGCGGGTCGCCGCTCGCATACGCCTCCGACTTCATGAAGAAGGGGCGAACGTCCTCGAAGGACCAGCCCGTGCAACCCTGGGCCGCCCAGTTGTCGAAGTCGACCGGCAACCCCCAAGATTGCATCAGCCCGTTGATTGCGCCGCTGCCGCCGGCGACCTTGCCGCGGGCATAGGGGATCGAGCGCCCCACAAGCGACGGGTCCGCTTCGGTGCTGTAGCCCCAGCTGTACAAGCCGTCCCGCAGGATGTGAAAGAAGCCGGCGGGAATGTGGATGTACGGATGGCGGTCGATGGGGCCCGCTTCCAGCAGCAGCACTGTGTCGCCCGCATCCACCAGCCTGCGCGCGACGACCGAACCTGCGGCCCCGGCCCCCACAACGATGTAGTCGAATTCCATGCTCATGGTGTATGACTCAGAACCCGCGGCGAAAGCCGAAGTAGCGCTCGGCGATCAGGCTGCGCGACATGTCGTTGTTCAACGGCGCAATGACGTAGAGCCGATGGTCGCGGTAGTAGCGCTGCATCGGGCTGGCGACGTCGAATGCCGCGGCGCCCATGATCTCCATGCCCACCTGCGCCGCCAGCTCCGCGGCATTCACCGCCGCCAGCTTGCAAATGGCGCTGTCCACGTCGACCGCCTCGCCGCGGTCACAGGCCTGCGCCGCGCCAACGACATAGCTCCACGCCAGCTCATACGCCACGGCTGCATTGGCCAGCTTCAGTTGCACGGCCTGCATCTCAGACAAGGTCTTGCCGAAGGCCTTGCGCTGCCGGGCGTATTCAGCGGCCAGCGCCATCGCGCCCTGCGCCATGCCCAGCGCGTTGGCTGACACGCTCAAGCGCTCGGCATTGAGCATGGCCAGCAGCTGTCGGAAACCCGCGCCCTCGGTGCCCAGCAGGGCCGTGGCGGGCACGCGCACATCATTGAACGCGACCTCGCAGACGTCATACGCGTTGACGGCAAAGGTGTCGATGCGGCGCACCGTGATGCCGGGCGTCTGCCGCGGCACGATGAACATCGACACGCCGTCGGTCTTGCCGGGGCTGGTGCGGGCCACGACGATGAAGAAGTCGGCCAGCTCGCCGCCGCAGATCCAGGTCTTGGTGCCCGAGATGACGAAGTCGTCGCCCTCGCGCCGGGCCGCGGTTTGCATGACGCGCAGGATGTCCGTGCCGCCTTCGGCTTCGGTCAGGCAGAACGCCGCCTTGCTCGCGCCGGTCGCCAGCGGCCGCAGGCAGTGCCCCCGCTGGTCGGGGCTGGCATTGGCATGCAGGATGCGCGTGCACAGGAAGTGGACGACACAGACCATGCCCATCGATGTGGCGCCGTTGCCCAGGGCCCGCAGCGCCACCATCTGATCGACGCAGGAGCCGCCCGAGCCACCGGACTGCGCCGGCACGCCCAGGCCCAGCACACCGATGCTGCCCAGCGCGGCATGCAACTCGTGGTCGAAGCGCTTGGCCGTGTCCAGCTGCTGAAAGCGGTGCGGCGGGGACACTGTCGCAATGGTGTCGCGCACCCGCTCGCCCAGGGCACTTTGTGCCTCACTCAGCACCTGCATGTAACGCCCTTGATCGTTGTGTGAAGACCCATGGGCTCATTCCGGCTGGATGCCAGCCGCACGGATCAGGCCCGGCCACTTTTGCTGGTCGGCCTTGATCATCTCGTTCAGTTCACGCGGCGTGGAGGTCGCCAGGTCGATGGCCACCCCTGCAAAGGCCTGGCGCACATTAGCGCGGGACGCGGCGGCGTTCACCGCCGCGTTGATCTTCAGGATGATGGCCTCCGGGGTGCCGGCCGGGGCTGCCAGCGCAATCCAGGCATCGAGATGGACGCCCGGGTACTTTTCCGCCATGGCCGGCACGTTGCCGGAGGTCTCAAGGCGCCGCGAAGCCACGATGGCCAGGGGCTTGACCTTGCCGGTGCGGGCCTGGACCACCCCGGCCCCGACGTCGACAACCGCCAGATCGACATTGCCACCCAGCAGATCGATCACCAGCTTGGGCGTGCCCTGGTAAGGAACCGGCGTGGCCGAGATGCCCGTGGCGGTGGTCAGCATGTTCAACGCCACCTGGGCGGTCGAAGAACCATAGCCGGCGGTCAACGGCACGCCGCGCCGCTTGGCTTCTGCTGCGAGGGCCTCGACCGAGTCGGCCCGAAAGTCAGGGCGCACCACGTACATCATGGAGGTGCGGCCCATCAGCGCGATGGGCGCGTAGTCCTTCTCGGCGTCGTAGGGCAGCTTCTTGAACATGCTCGGGTTGGCTGCCATGGTGGTGTTCGAGATCACCACCAGCGTGTAGCCGTCGGCCTTGGCCTTGGCGGCCTGCCCCATGCCGATCATGCCGGCTGCGCCGGGCCGGTTCTCGACCACCACCGGCTGGCCCAGCGTCTGGCTCATGGCCTGGGCGATCGGCCGCGTAACGTTGTCGCTGGCGCTGCCCACCGGTTGCGGCACGATGATGGTGATCGGTCGGGCGGGAAAGTCCTGGGCTGCGGCGCTCACAGCAAGAAGGGCAGCGGTGAGTGCACCGAATGCAAGACGCAGGAACGGTACCGATGTCGATGCCGGCATGAAGGTGTCTCCGTTGCCTCGTGTAGGGACCAGCATGCGGCGCGCATGGCGTGCCGCCAAGTCAGGCGTCGGCCATCCTAGGCAGAGCCGGCGTCGGTGGCGGCTCCCGGACGGGATTTTTCCGCGTGACGGAAATCAGCCCGTCCGGCTCGGATCGACGGCGTGGTTCCCCCAACCATGCCGCGTCCGGACTCACATCATCGGCGCATGCTGCACTTGTTCATACCGGCCGAAGCCCGGCGACACGCCGGCCTGGATGGTGCCGTACCCGACGGCGTCGCCGCAGCGGAACACGGTGGCCTGGTCGGCCAGCGTGCGCAGCGTGCGGCGGTGCTGCGGATCCGTGTGGTCCCAGCGCGTGAACTGGCTGTACAGCGCGCCCTTGTCGTGGCCCTGCGACCAGCCGTTGATGCCACCGTACAGCCCGGCCTTCAGGTAGAAGCGGCCCGGCGTGCAGTCGAAGTGAACCACCTTGTGGGTGCCGTCCTCGAAGTGCACCACCAGCTGCCCGGACTTGAGGTGCTGGCTGTAGGCGTCGTCATGCCATTGCAGGTCGTGCGTCACCGCGGTGATGCGCCGCGACGGTTGGCTGCCGTCGAGCGAATAGGCTTCATCGCCGCCGAGGAAGCGCACCTTGCCGGGTTCGGTTTCCTTCAGGTAAAAGTGGATGCCGAAACCATCGAACTGCGCGCACACCCAGATGAAGAAGAGCGAGCGGAACTCGGTCACCGGCGGCTGGGTCTCGTCGGTGTTGGCTTCGATGCGCAGCCCCCACGAGCGGTCGCGCGCCGCGACCCATTCGTCGGGGCGCACGTCGATGCGCTGGCCTTGCACATTGATCCAGCCTTCGAAGCAGCCGAACTGGGCCAGGCGCCGCACACTGGCGGCCAACGTGCCGCGCTTGACCAGCACGTCGTCTCCTTCGTCGTTGGGGTGCAGCTTGGCGTGGAAGCGCATGTCCAGCGACAGACCGGAGTCGTTCTCGGGCAGGGTGATGCGGTGCGTGCGCATCGGCTCTTCGATGGTGATGCGCAGATCGCCGATCTCCGGCTTCAGCGGGCCGTCACCGACATGGCGCGAGGCGGTGTAGCAGTACTGCACGTCACCCAACGTCACACCAACGAAGCCGTCGATGATGCCCCGGTTGGGGTAATAACCGAGCCCGGCGCTGAACATCTGCCCGCCCGCTGGCATCGACGCGCCCATGTACCAGTAGCGCTCGGTGACCATGGCGTGTTCGGTGTCCGGCACCGGCACGCCCGGCGTCGCCCCGGGGATTTCTTGCCCAAGAAAGTCGTTGGCGGGCTGCAAGGGTTTCGAGGGCACTGAGGGCATCGGAGGCTTTCGGAAGAGGACTGCAGCCAGTGCTGCAGCTTGTCATTTCACATCAACGCCGATAGAGTGGTTGATTCGAAATTCAATTCTACAAACAGGAGTCAACATTGAAACCAATGCAAACCACGATCCGACGCGCCAAGCGTCTGTGCCTGCTGTCAACCATCGCGTTGCTGCCCCTGTTCGCAACGGCACAGCAAAAGGGCGTGACGGCCACCGAGATCAAGGTGGGTACGCTGCAGGATCTGTCGGGCCCGATCGCCGGCCCCGGCAAGCAGACCAGCAACGGCATGCGCATGCGCGTCGACGACTTCAATGCCTCAGGCGGTGCGGCTGGCCGCAAGATCAAGCTGTTCATCGAAGACAGCGGCTACGACCCCAAGAAGTCGGTGCTTGCAACGCAGAAGCTCATCGAAAACGAAGGCATTTTTGCGATGGCGGGCGTGCTCGCCACCGCGCCTTCGGAAGCCTCGTTCCCGGCGCTGCTGGAGAGCAACACCCTGAGCTTTTTCCCGCTGACCTCCGCACGGTCGGCGTTCGAGCCGACCAACCGGCTGAAGTTCGCCTTCCTGCCCACCTACTTCGAGCAGATGCGCCGGGCGGTGCCCATGCTGGTCCAGGAGAAGAAGCCGAGCAAGGTGTGCATCATTTACCAGGACGATGACTTCGGCCAGGAGATCCTGAAGGGCACCGAATCGGCGCTTCAGGGCATCAAGCGCGAACTGGTGGAGAAGACCACCTACAAGCGCGGCGCCACCGACTTTGCCTCGCAGGTGGTCCGCATGAAGGCGGCCGGCTGCGACATGGTGGTGCTGGGCACCGTGGTGCGCGAGACCGTCGGTGTGATGAAGGAAGCCAAGAAGAACCAGTTCAACCCGGTGTTCATCGGTGGGCCGGGCGCGTACTCGGCGGCCGTGCACCAGCTGGGTGGCGCCGATGTGGAAGGCCTGTACGCCACGATGTCGGTGGAGCAGCCGTACCTCGACGTCGGCTCGCAGGAGCTGCGCACCTTCGCTGCCAAGTACAAGGTGCGCTATGGCGATGAGCCCACGGTGTTCTCGTCGTATGGCTACTCGGTGATGGATTCGTTCATCAAGGTGGTCGAGAAGGTGGGCCCCAAGTTGACCACCGACAGCTTCATCGCCACGCTCGAGAAGATGACGATCCCCGCCAGCTTCCTGGGCACCGACACCATGACCTTCAGTGCCACCAAGCGGCTGGGCTTTGAGACCGTGCGCATGTCGCAGATCCAGAACGGCCGCTGGGTCGTGGTCTTGAAGTAAGCGCAGGGCGGCTCGCGGAATCGCCGCCGCGAGCTGCACCTCTGTCAGGTCGGCTGCGCTTGTCCTGAAGGGCGGCACGGTGGATCAGGGACAACCGGGGGTTGAAGCGCGGCAACCCCCACATAAAATCGAATTTCGATACTACAACCTGACGGTGATGCCGATGTGCAGCGATCCCTGTGCCGGCGCGCCGCGACCCTAGACAGCAGGAGGCCACAGACCATGAACCCCGCCCAAGCCATTCGCCGCGCGGCGCAGATGTACGCCGGCAATGTCGCCGTCTGGTGCGAAGGGCGCGAGCAGACCTATGCCCAGATGTTCGAGCGCGCCTGCCGCCTGGCCAATGTGTTCCGGGCGCAGGGCGCCAAGCCGGGTGACCGGGTGGCGGTGCTGTGCGACAACGCTTTCCAGACGGTCGAGCTGGCCGCGGCCTGCGCGCTGGGCAACTACCCGCGCGCCACGCTGTACACCTACAACCAGCCGAGCGTGAACCGTTACCTGCTGGAGTTGACCGGCGCGACCATCTTCGTGGTGCAGCGCAAGTACCACGAGGCGCTGGTGCCGCTGCTGGCCGGGCTGCCCAATCTCAAGGCGGTGATCGTGTTCGACGGTGAGGCGACCGACGGCGCGCTGGCCTACGACCAGGTGCTGGCTGAGGCCAGCCCAGAGGATGTCGACGTGCCGGTGGCCGACGACGACGTGCACATCATCCGCTTCAGCAGCGGCACCACCGGCAAGCCCAAGGGCATCGCCCACTCGGTGGGCCGCTGGATGCAGGTCACCAACGAATGGCGCTGGGTCACGCCGATGGTCACCGAGCAGAGTCGCTACCTGTGCCCGATCGCGCTGGCGCACCTGGGTGTGGCGCTGCTGTGGGGCATGCTCGCGGTGGGTGCGTGCATCGTGCCGATGCCGGAGTTCAACCCGCGCCGCACGCTGGAGCTGATCGAAAGCCTGAAGATCACGCATGCGGTGGCCGCGCCGGTGATGATCCGCGAGATGCTGGCCGAGCCGTCGTGCCGCAGCCGCGACCTGTCGTCGCTGCAATGCCTGATGTACGCCGGCTCGCCGATCGCCTCGAACACCCTGCGCGCCGCGATCGAGGTGTTTGGCAACTCGCTGTTCCAGCTCTATGCGCAGAGCGAAACCATGGCGGTGACGATGCTGCTGCCGCACCAGCATGTGACCGGCGGCAGCGAGGCGGAGACACGCCGGCTGCGCTCGGTGGGCCGGCCGACGCCGAACAGCAGGGTGACGATCCGCGATGACGACGGCAACGTGCTGCCGCCCGACACGATCGGCGAGGTGGCAGTGCACAGTCCTGGCCTGATGTCCGGCCTGTGGAACGACGCCGCGGGCACCGCCGCCCGCACCTTGCCGGACGGCAGCCTGCTGACCCGCGACATGGGCTACATGGACGCGGATGGCTTCGTCTACCTGGTCGATCGCAAGGACGACATGATCGTCTCGGGCGGCTACAACGTCTGGCCCACCGAGCTGGAAGAGGCCCTGTGCAGCCACCCGGCCGTGGCCGAGGCCTGCGTCTTCGGCGTGCCTGACGAAAAGTGGGGCGAGACGCCCAAAGCCGTGGTGGTGCTGCGGCCCGGTGCCCAGGCCACCGCGGAGGAGTTGATGGCGCACACCCGCGGCATCGTCGGCGGTGTCAAAAAGGTCACCTCGGTCGATTTCATCGCGGTGCTGCCGCGCACCTCCAACGGCAAGGTGATGCGTGCGGCGCTGACGGAGCCGCATTGGGCCGGCCGCGGCAGCCGCATCGCCGGCAGTTGAGCGAGCCCGCACGCTGGCGGCGGCATGCCGCCGGCCCTCGACGGCGCTGCGGCGCCGTGGTCCACTCTTTGCCCTATGCCCGCTCCTTCCCCTTCCTACGTGGCCGACCGGCTCACCACCTACCTGCGTGAACAGTGCGGCTCCGACGTGTCGATCTCGGACCTGCGCCAGTTCTCGGTGGGCTTTTCGTGGATGACCTATGGCTTCACGCTGCACGATGGCGCCACGCCGCAGCCGCTGATCCTGCGGCTGGCGCCGGCGGCCGGCATCCTGCCCACCTACCGTGCCGCACCCGAGGCCGCGCTGCTGCGCTCGGTCGAGCCGCTCGGCCTGCCCACGCCGCGTGCGTTGTGGTTCAGCGACGACCCGCAGTGGCTGGGCACTCCTTTCCTGGTGTGCTCACGCTGCCCGGGTGATGCGCCGCTGCTGACGCGCAAGCTGCTGCAAAGCGGCGGCGGCGACCTGCCGGTGCTGGCGCGCGAATTCGTCGACCACCTGGCGCGGCTGCACAGCCTCGACTGGGAACACAGCGAGTTCGCCCCCTTTGCCCGGCGCGTCACGCGCGAGGAGGCCGCGCTGCAGGAGGTGGCCTACTGGGCCGACGTGGTGGCGGAGTTCGCACCGCGCCCGGAGCCGCTGATGGAATGGGTGCGCCGCTGGCTGGTGGCGCATGCGCCGGTGGCGCCGCGGGTGGGCATCGTGCACGGCGACTACCGGCTGGGCAATTTCCTGGCCCAGGACGGCCGCATCACCGGCCTGCTCGACTGGGAGCTGGCGCATGTGGGCGACCCGCACGACGACCTGGGCTGGGCCTTGATGCCCGACGTCAACGGCTCCACCGACAAGCTGTTTGGCGTGATGGACCGCAGCGAGGTGTTCGAACGCTACGAAGCCGCCAGCGGCGTGCGCATCGACCCGGCCGTCATCGCCTACTACGACGTGCTGTCGCGCTACAAGCTGGTGGCCATCTGCTTCTCCGGCATCGGCGTGTTCGCCAGCGGCCGCACCAACGATCTGCGCACGGCGCTGATGGGCTCGCAGCGCGCGCGCGCCATGGCGCACCTGGCCGACGTGACGGAGCAACTATGAGCCCGGACCTGCACCGCCTGATCGACGGCATCATCGGCTCGATCAACGAGAGCGTGCTGCCGCAGCTGAACGACGAGTTCGCGCGCGGCCAGTTGTTTTCCGCCCTTTACCTGCTGTCGGAGCTGCAACTGCGCGCCGACTGGGGCCAGGGCTGGCTGCGTGAGCACCTGGCCATCCACGAGGCGGCCTTCAACGCGGTGCGCGCCGCCGGCCCCACGGCCACGGCCGGCCTGCCGCCACCACCGTTCGACGCACTGGGCGACGAAACCTCGGTGCCGCGCCTGCTGGCGCTGCGCGATGCGGCCGACCGCTGGCTGTGCGACATCCAGCGCTGGCTCGACGCCACGCCGGCCGGCGCGCCGCGCGATGCGGTGGCTCAGGCCGTGAGCCAGGCGCTGAAGGCCCAGGCGGCGCTGGAGCTGCGGCTGACGCCCAAGCCGGCTTATTCCAAGGTGGCCAAAGGCTGACCCGCTGCCGATCCTCTGCCTCAACACCCGACCATGCTGACACCACAAGACGACTTCATCGGCCACCAGCAGCCCACCAGCTTTGCCCACACCGTCACGTCCGACCCGGCGTGGATGGAGCGGCTCTGGTACGCCGCCCATCCCGTGCCGGGCGGCGACGTGATCCTCAACATCGGCATCGGCTTCCACCCCAACCGCAATGTGATGGACGGCCACGCCGGCATCAGCGTGGGCGGCAAGCAGTACACCGTGCGCTTCTCGCGCCACCTGGGCCGCAACCCGCTGGACATCGAGATCGGGCCGCTGAAGATCCAGGTGCTCGAAGGTCTGAAGCGGCATCGCCTGACGCTGGCGCCCAATGACCTGGGCCTGACCTTCGACGTCGAGTTCATCTCCGACCGCCACCCGCATGTGGAGCAGCCGCGACCGGTGCGGCGCGGCAACCGCATCGTCGAAGACGTGATGCGCTACCAGCAGGCCGGCCGCTGGCAGGGCTGGATCGAACTCAACGGCCAGCGCTGGGCGCTCGACCCGGCCACCTGGTGGGGCGCACGCGATCACAGCTGGGGCATCCGCGGCGGCCTGCGCAGCGACGAGAGCCAGCCGCCTCTGACGGTGTACCCGCCGATGCTGTTCCTGTGGTTCGTTGGCCAGCTGCCGTCGCGGTCGTTCCACCTGTTCCAGATGGACCGCGGCCCGGCCGATGTGATCTACCTGTCGGGCGAAGAGACGCTGCCGCAGGCGCAGCGCGCCGAGCCGGGCCGCCACATCAAGGTGGCCAACCATGACATCGAATGGCAGGCCGGCGGCGTCGGCCAGCAGTTCAAGCAGGCCCGCCTCGACCTGGTGCTGGCTGACGGCAGCCGCCGCGAGCTGCACATCCGCCCGGTGGGCACCCGTTTCTTTTTGAAGGGCGGCATGTACGGCGGCCTCAACGGCTGGGACCACGGTGACGACAAGGGCCGCTACTACACCGAGCACAACGTCTGGGACCTCGCCAACCCGGCCGACCGGCGCGTGATGCGCCAGTTCTCGGACGAGATCTGCGAGTTCCGTGAAGGCGACGAGGTGGGCTACGGCACCTTCCAGTACTGGGTCACCGGCGGCTACCCGCGCTATCCCGAACCGCAGCAGTTCCCAGGCCCTTGAAAAGCAGTCGGGGGG
>JBDTQF010000005.1:0-36400 GCA_039932275.1 Burkholderiales bacterium | reverse complement strand
GGCAGACCATGTTCTATTCGTCCGGTACCACCGGGCGTCCGAAAGGCATCAAGCGGCCGGTGGATGGCTCGCCGTTTGGCACCGCAGGGCTGGCGGACAAGCTGACCGGCGGCGTGTTCGGGTTCTCATCCAACGATGTGCAGCTGGCGTTGGCGCCGCTGTACCACGCGGCCCCGTTGGGCTGGGCGCTGGGCGCGCAGCGCATGGGCAGCACCGTGGTGGTGATGGACCGCTTCGATCCGCTCGAAGCACTGAAGCTGATCGAGCGCTACAAGGTCACCCACGCCCAGTGGGTGCCGACAATGTTCGTGCGCCTGCTCAACCTGCCCGAGGAAGAACGGCGCAAATACGATGTCTCCAGCCTGCGCTGCGTGGTCCATGCGGCCGCGCCCTGCCCGGTGGACATCAAGCGCCGCATGATCGAGTGGTTCGGGCCGAAGATCCTCGAGTACTACGCCGGCAGCGAAGGCAACGGCTTCTGCCTGGTCAATTCACAGCAGTGGCTTGACCACCCCGGCACGGTGGGCAAGCCGATCTTCGGCGCCGTGCACATCCTGGGCGACGACCAGGAAGAGCTGCCGCAGGGCGAGATCGGCATGATCTATTTCGGCGGTGGTGCGCCGTTCCAGTACCACAAGGATCCCGAGAAGTCGCGCAGCGCGGTGAGCAAGCAGGGCTACAGCACGCTGGGCGACTACGGCTACCTCGACAAGGAAGGCTTCGTCTACATTGCCGATCGTCGGACCGACCTGATCATCTCTGGCGGCGTCAACATCTACCCCCGCGAGACCGAGGAAGCGCTGCTGCTGCACCCTGCCGTGCTCGATGTGGCCGTGATCGGCGCGCCCAGCAAGGACTTCGGCCAGGACGTCGTGGCCGTGGTCGAACTCAAGCAGGGCTTCGAGGCCTCGCCGGCGCTCGCGGCCGAGCTGGCGGAGTTCTGCCGCAGCAAGATCGCGCACCTCAAGTGTCCCAAGCGGATCGATTTCGGGGCCTTGCCACGGACGGAGACAGGTAAGCTGTTGCGCCGCAAGCTCAAGGACAAGTACGCTGCCGAGGCCGCCGGCTGAGTCGGGGCTGCCGACTTTCCTCCTCCCCTTGATTTGCCGGGCCCTGGGCCCGGCCTTCACATGACATCAACCGCATACATCTACGGCCACGCCCGCACACCGCGTGGCAAGGGGCGCCCTGACGGCGCGCTGCATGAAATCACCCCGGTGCAGCTCGTTGTGCAGACGCTGCGCGGCATCCAGCAGCGTTATCCCTTCGACACGGCATTGATCGACGACGTGATCATCGGCTGCACCAATGCCGTGGGTGAGCAGGCTTCCGACATCGGCCGCATGGGCGCGCTGCTGGCGTATGGGCAGCATGTGCCGGGGCTGCAGATCGACCGCTTCTGCGCCTCTGGGCTGGATGCCATCAACATCGCCGCTGCGCAGGTGATGTGCGGCCAGGCCCAGGCCATGGTCACCGGCGGCGTGGAGTCGATGTCGCGCATCATGCCGCTGGGCCTGGGCAGCGAATGGAGCTGCGACCCGCAGGTGGTGTGGAACTCCTACTTCTCTCCCACCGGGGTGTCGGCCGACCTGCTGGCCACGCTGGACGGCTACAGCCGCGAAGAGCTTGACGCCTATGGCCTGCAAAGCCAGCAGCGCTGTGAAGCGGCGGTGCGCGACGGCCGCTTCAAGGCCGCGCTGGTGCCGGTGACGGACGTGATCGGCGATGTGGTGCTGGCGCATGACGAGTTCCCGCGCCCGAGCACCACGGCGGACAACCTGGCCGCGCTCAAGCCCGCCTTCGAAACCCTCGGCCAACAGGGCGGCTTCGATGCCGTCGCACTGCAGCGCTATCCGCACCTGGAAGGCCTGCGGCATGTGCACACCGCTGGCACCTCCAGCGGCGTGGTCGATGGCGCTTCGGCCGTGCTGGTGGGGTCAGCCGAGTTCGGCAAGTCCATGGGTCTGAAGCCGCGCGCCCGCATCCGCAGCTGGGGCGCGGTGGGCAGCGAGCCCTTCGTGATGCTCGACGGTCCCGCTGCCGCCACCCGCAAGGCGTTGCGCCTGGCCGGCATGACGGCCAAGGACATCGACCTCTATGAGATCAACGAGGCCTTTGCCGCGGTGGTGCTGCGCTTCATGCGCGAGATGCAGCTCGACCCGGCCATCGTCAACGTCAATGGCGGCGCGATCGCCCTGGGCCACCCGCTGGGCGCGACCGGGCCGATGCTGGTGGGCACCGTGCTCGACGAGCTGGAGCGGCGCAACCTGAACACTGCGCTGATCACCCTGTGCGCCGCCGCCGGCCAGGCCGCGGCCACCATCATCGAACGCGTCTGAGGCGGCTGCCCCAGCTGCCCGGAGTTCCCATGCAGACCCTGAAATTTTCCGTAGACAGCGACGGCATTGCGCTGATCGCGATCGACATCCCCGGCCGTCCGATGAACGTGCTGACGCCGCAGCTGATGATCGACCTGACCGCGGCCGTCGAGCGCGTGGCCGACAGCAGCGAGATCCGCGGTGCGGTGCTCACCTCGGCCAAGGTGCCGGGCTTCGTCGCTGGCGCCGACATCCACGGCATGCTCGACACCTTCGAGAAGGGCATTGATGCCTCGTCGGCTGCCAAGAGCGGCGAGATCATGGCCACGATGCTGCGGCGCCTGGAAACCTGCGGCAAGCCCTTCGCCGCGGCCATCAATGGTGTGGCGCTCGGCGGTGGGCTGGAGCTGACGCTGGCCTGCCACTACCGCGTGCTGGCTGACGATCCCAAGGCCGTGGTGGGCTTGCCCGAGGTCGGCCTGGGCCTGCTGCCAGGCGGTGGCGGCACCCAGCGCGTACCCCGGTTGATCGGTATCGAGAAAGCCCTCGGCCCCTTGCTCACCGGTCAGCATCTGAAGCCCGCCGAGGCGCTGAAGATCGGCCTGGTGCATGCGCTGGCGCCGGCTGACAAGGTTGTCGAAGCCGCACGCGCCTGGCTGCTCGGCAGCCCCAGCGCCGTGCAGCCCTGGGACGCCAAGGGCTTCCGGCTGCCGGGTGGTTCGGGCCCGCTGGCGCCCCATTCCGGCCGCACCTTCACGGCCGGCACCACCTTGCTGGCGCAGCAGACGCAGCGCAACTACCCCGCGCCGTTGGCCATCCTGTCGGCGGTGTACGAAGGCACCCAGGTGTCGATCGACGTGGGTCTGCGCATCGAGCGCAAGTACTTCGGCCAGTTGCTGTCGGGGTCGGTGTCGCGCAACCTGATGCGCACCCTGTTCATCAACAAGGGCCGCTGCGACAAGCTGGCCGAGCGGCCGGCCGGCGTGCCCAAGTCGAAGGTCACGCGCCTGGGCGTGCTGGGCGCCGGCATGATGGGCGCGGGCATCGCCTATGCGGCGGCGCAGGCCAACATCGACGTGGTGCTGCTGGATGCCACCCTGGAGCAGGCCCAGCGCGGCAAGCAGTACGCGCAGGGCGTGCTCGACAAGGCCATCAAGCGCGGCAAGTCCACGCCCGAGAAGGCCCAGGCGCTGCTGGCGCGCATCAAGCCGACGGTCGACTACGCCGATCTGGCGGGCTGCGAATTCGTGATCGAAGCGGTGTTCGAGAACCGCGACATCAAGGCCGAGGTCACTCGCAAGGCCGAGGCTGCGATGTCCAAGGACGCCGTGTTCGGCAGCAACACCTCGACGCTGCCCATCAGCGGCCTGGCTGAAGCCTTCAGCCGGCAGGGCGACTTCGTCGGCATGCACTTCTTCTCGCCGGCCGAACGCATGCCGCTGCTGGAGATCATCAAGGGCGCCCAGACCAGCCCGGCCACGCTGGCGCGCGCGCTCGACCTGGCTCAGCAGCTACGCAAGACGCCGATCGTGGTGAACGACAGCCGCGGCTTCTTCACCAGCCGCACCTTCGGCACCTTCCTCAAGGAAGGGGTGGCCATGCTGAAGGAAGGCGTGGCACCGGCACTGATCGAGAATGCCGCCCGCCAGGCCGGCTTCCCGGTCGGCCCGCTGGCGGTGTCGGACGAGGTCTCGCTCGAGATCCAGTTGAAGGTCTACGACCAGTGGATCGCCGACGGCGTGCAGGCCAAGCATGAGCCCGGTCTGACGATCGACCTGGTGCGTCGGCTGGTCAGCGAATTCGGCCGCAAGGGCAAGGCGGCTGGTGCCGGCTACTACGAGTACCCGAAGGACGGCAAGAAGTTCCTGTGGCCGGGGCTGGCGCAGATCTGCCCGCCAGCGGCCGAGCAACCCGACGTCGAAGAGCTGAAGAAGCGCTTCCTGACCATCCAGGCGCTTGAGGCGGCGCTGTGCATCGAGGAGGGCATCGTCGGCGCCGCCGATGCCGATGTGGGCTCGATCCTGGGCATCGGTTATCCGAGCTGGACCGGTGGCACCGTCTCCTACATCGAGACCGTTGGATTGCAGCGCTTCGTTGAAGAGGCGCAGCGTCTGGCCGGCCTGTACGGGCCGCGCTTTCAGCCGACGGCGTGGCTGGTCGAGCGGGCTCGCAAGGGTGAGCGCTTCCACGGTCCGGTGACGTTGTAGGGCGCCTTGTTTGACCGGGGTTGGCTGCCAGGCGGGAGGCCGTGCCGCTGGCGAGGTCATCTGGCGCACTTTGTGTCGTATGACGACCCCTGGTCCGACGGGTGGGGCATGACCCCATGCTCTGGGCCGGCGAGGCAGGCAAAATAGTTGGCTTGCCAGCGGCCCGCTGGTACCCGATGGCCAGCCAACGTCCCCTGCGAAGGGGACTGACGCCAGGCCATAGCTCCCCGACAGTCGGGTCGGATCATCCTTTCTCGCGACATGCCAAAAGTTACCTTCATCATCCCGGACGGCGCGCCCGTCGAACTCGACGTGGCCGTTGGCACGAGCCTGATGCAGGCCGCCACGGCGCATGGCATTGCCAGCATCGCGGGAGATTGCGGCGGCGCCATGAGCTGCGCCACCTGCCACATCTTCATCGAGGCGCCGTTCGACCAGGCGCTGGCCGAGGTGTCCGAAACCGAATCTCAGATGCTCGAATACACCGCGTCGCCGCGGCAGCCGAACAGCCGCCTGTCGTGCCAGGTCATGATGAGCGAGCAATTTGACGGGATGACGGTTCGCGTCGCTGACCCGCAAACCTGAGGCGGGACAGAGAGGGCCTGCCGCCCTCTGCACTCACTGCGGGCCCGTGCTCAGCGTGACGATGACCCGCGACACCATGTTGTAGGCGGCGATCGCCGCCCCGCTCACTGCATCCGCATGCCGCCGTTGACGTCGATGGTTGCGCCGGTGACGAAGCCGCCATCGATGGACGCCAGGTAACCTGCCGCGGCGGCGATCTCGCGCGGTTCGCCCACCCGGCCCAGCGGGATCTGCGCCGCGCCAAGGTACTTGACGTCGCTGCCGCTGCCTTCGGGCACGGTGGCGCGCAGCATCGGCGTGTCGATCGGGCCCGGCGCGATGCAATTGACGGTGATGCCCAGCGCAGCCAGCTCACGCGCGGCCAACTTGGTCAGGCTCAGCACCGAGCCCTTCGAGCCGGTGTAAGCCGCGCCGCTCTGCAACCCGCCCACCTGCGCGGCCAGCGACGCCACCGTGATGATGCGGCCGTGTTCCACCGGCTTGGCGGTGCGTCGGCGGGCCAGCTCGCGGATGCACAGGAAGGTGCCGCGGGCATTGACCGCATGCACCTGGTCCCACTCCTGCACCGTCTGCTCGATCAGCGGGATGCGGCCGGGCTTGGGGCTGGTGCTGAGCATGCCGGCGAAGCAGGCCAGCACAGCCACCGCGCCGAGGCTGGTTTCCACTGCATCGAAGGCACTGACGACCGACGCCTCGTCGGCGATGTTGATGCCGATGCCGCGGTGTCCGGTCCCGGGCAGCGACGCTGCGGCCTGGTGGGCGGCGGCGTCGTTGAGGTCGGCGATGACGACGGTCATGCCGTCCTGGACGAAACGCTGGGCGGTGGCCAGGCCGATGCCGCTGGCCCCACCGGTGATCATGGCAATGCGCATGGCGTGATTCCTCAGGCTGGGGGTGGGTTGGTGAGGCGCGGCGGCTCGTGCACCCCCTTGGGTTTCGAAGGCTGTGCCGTACCCGTCGCGCAGGGCTGGCAGCCCGATATCCAGGTGCACTTCATTGTTGGCAGCAAGACCTGGCGACGCAGTCCCCGGCAAGGGGGACTGACCGACCCGGGCACGGTGGCGTGCAATAGTACTTCCCGAGGAGCATCCTTCAATGAACGCATCACAGACCATGCGGGCCGCCGTCACGCATGACAAGACCTGGGCCTCGCTCAACGTTCAGTCCAGCCTGGCGCTGCCGCGTCCCCAGGCCGGTGAGGTGTTGCTGAAGGTCCGGGCAGTCAGCCTGAATTACCGCGATCTGCTGATGATCAATGCCCGCGTGGGTCTTGCGGAGGGGGCGCCCTTCGTTCCGGGCAGCGACGCGTCCGGCGAGGTGGTCGCGGTGGGCGAGGGCGTGACGCGCTGGCGTGTCGGCGACCGCCTCACCACCACCTACATGCGCGGCTGGCACCGCGGTGCGCCCACCGTGGCGCAGCGCGCCGGCAACACGCTGGGCGGCCCGCTGCCCGGTGTGCTGCAGGAGTACGTGGTGGTGACCCAGGACGATGCGGTGCGCACGCCCGAGGGCTGGAGCGATGAAGAGGCCTCGACCCTGCCCATCGCTGCCCTCACCGCCTGGACCACGCTCACCGACGGCGGCCTGCGGCCGGGTTGCACCGTGGTGACGCAGGGCAGCGGCGGCGTGGCCCTGTTCGCGCTGCAGTTCGCCAAGGCGGCCGGCGCGCGCGTGATCGCGATCTCGTCCACCGATGAAAAGCGCGCGCACCTGCAGCGCATGGGTGCCGACCTCACCATCGACCGCCGCGCCAACCCGCAGTGGCAGACCGCGGTGCGCGAAGCCACCGGCGGCATCGGCGCCGACATCGTGGTCGAGACCACCGGCGCGACGCTGCAGTCTTCGATCGCGTCCTGCGCGCTGGGCGGCTTCGTCGGCGTGGTGGGCTTTGTCGGCGGCGCCCAGGCCGACGTGTCGATGCGTTCGCTCATCGCCTCCATGGTGCGTGTGCACGGCATCCTGGTGGGCTCGCGCGATGGCTTTGAGAGCATGGTCGCGATGCTGAAAAACCATGCCGCGCTGCGGCCTGTGATCGACAGCGTGTTCACGCTCGACCAGGTGGTGCCGGCGTTCAAGCGGCAGCAAAGCGGTGAACAGTTCGGCAAGATCGTGGTGCGCCTGTAAGGCGTTGCGGGGCCCGACGGTGTCGGTTGTCCAAGATCGTCGGATCGGACGATACTGACAATCCCGGCGGACATTTACCGTCGGTGGTTAAGCTCACCGGCGGCCGCGCGTGGTCAGTACCGGTGCGCCGCGCCGAGAGTGGTGATCAATTCCAAGGAGACTCATCTTGAAGCTTATTCGAACCCTTACGATGCTGACGGCGGTGTGTGCCGTGGCCAGCCAAAGCGCCTGGGCCCAAACGAAGGGCGTGACCAAGGATCAGATCGTCATCGGCACGGTGCAGGATCTGTCCGGCCCGCTGGCGCCTTACGGTAAGGACACCCTGGACGGCATGAAGCTGCGCATTGCCGAGATCAATGAGCAGGGCGGCGTGCACGGCCGCAAGATCAAGCTGCTGGTCGAAGACAGCGGCTACGACCCGAAGCGGGCCGTGCTGGCGACGCAGAAGATGGTCGAGCAGCAGGGCATCTTCGCGATGATCGCGTTGATGGGCAGTGCGCCAGCGATGGCGGCGATGCCCTTGCTGATGGATGCCAATGTCATCAGCTTCTCGCCGATGACCAACGCCCGTGAAACTTTCGATCCGGTGCACAAGCTCAAGTGGGGCTTCTCCACGCCGTACTTCGATGGCATGAAGTCCACGGTGCCGATGGTCTACAAGACCGCAAAGCCCGCCAAGGCCTGTGCGCTGTACCAGGATGACGAATACGGCCTGGAGAACTTCCGCGGTGCCGAGGCCGGATTGAAGGCGATCGGCGTCGAGATTGCAGAAAAGGCGACGTACAAGCGGGGCGCGACCGATTTCACCTCCCAGGTGGCGCGCCTGAAGGGCGCCAACTGCGACTTCATCGCCATGGGTACGCTGATTCGTGAGACGGTGGGCGCCATCTCCGAGATGCGCAAGACCGGCTACAACCCCACGCTGGTCGGCGCTTCGGGCACCTACACGGATCTGATTCCGAAGTTGGGCGGCAAGGGCATGGACGGCCTGTATGCCGACATGTTTGCGCAGATCCCCTACCTCGATGACGCATCGCAGCCGGTGCGCTTCTGGGCGAGCAAGTACAAAACCATGTTCGACCGCGAGGCCACTGTGTTCGGCGCCTACGGCTACATGATCATGGACCGCTTCAATGCCGGTCTGCAAAAGGCCGGTCCCAAGCTCACCACCGACAGTTGGGTGAAGGCCATGGAGTCGGTCGTCATCGAGTCGGACATCTTCGGCAGCCCCCGCCTGACCTTCGGACCGACCAAGCACATCGGCTCGCTGGCCTCGCGCGTTTCGCAGTTGCAGAACGGTCGCTGGAAGGTGGTCATCGATTACCCGAAGGACGCCAAGTAACCTCGTCCCTCGCCCGTGATCGGGCGGCGCCGCGAACTTGCCCGGCACCGCCCGGGCGAGTTGCCGCGATGGGCGCATGACGCCGAAAGCGCCAGATGTCAGCCATTGTCTACAGCGTTGCCGACCGCATCGCAACCATCACGCTCAACCGGCCTGACAAGCTCAACGCGATGAACATCGCGATGATCCAGGAACTGATCGGTGCGTTGGATCTTGCCGATGCCGACGATGCGGTGCGAGCGGTGGTGATCACCGGCAGCGGCCGGGCCTTCTGTGCCGGCGCCGACCTCTCGGCGGGCGCGGCCACGTTCGACTACGACAGCCAGGACGGCGCGGCCGTGAACTCGGCAACAGCGGCGGCGACAGCGGTGGACTATTCGCATCCGCGTGTGCGCGACAGCGGTGGCCTGCTGACCCTGCGCATGTACCGCAGCCTCAAGCCGTTGATCGGCGCCATCAACGGCGCGGCGGTGGGCGGCGGGGTCTCGATGATCCTGCCGATGGACGCACGTTTCGCCTCGACCGAGGCCCGCTTTGGTTTTGTGTTCGCGCGCCGCGGCATCGTGCCGGAAGGCGCGTCGAGCTGGTTCCTGCCGCGCCTCGTCGGGCTCGACCGCGCGCTCGACTGGTGCCTGACTGGCCGCATCATTTCAGCCCAGGAAGCGCTGGCGGCTGGGCTGGTGCGGTCGCTGCACGCTCCCGAGGACCTGCTGGCCGCGGCCTATGCCCACGCGCGCGAGATCGCCGACAACACCGCGCCGGTGTCGGTGGCGCTGACGCGGCAGATGCTGTGGCGCATGGCCAGCGCAGGCCACCCGATGGAGGCGCATCGGCTCGACAGCCGCGGGGTGTTTGCCCGCGGCCGCAGTGCCGATGCCCGTGAAGGCGTCACCAGCTTCCTCGAAAAGCGCAAGCCCAACTTCACCGACCGGGTGGCGGACGGCATGCCGGATTACTTCCCCTGGTGGGAGGAGCCCGACTATTCCTGAGCCACGGCATGGCCGGCGCAGCGCCCAAGGCGGCGCCGATCGCATGAAGCGCTTGGCGGTAAGTGAGACTATTGTTGGGACAATAAATTTCGCTGGCCTGGCGGTGTGACACCGGCCGGCGACCATCTTCGAATGTCACGAGTCTTTTAAGGTGCAAGACATGGACCAATACCTGACCCCTGAAGAGGTGGCCTTCCGCAGCGAGGTGCGAGCCTTCGTGCGGGACAACCTGCCCCCGGCGCTGGCCGCCAAGTCCCAGGCGCAGACGCATCTGTCCCGGGCGGATGTGGCGAGCTGGCAGGCCATCCTGTTTCGCCAGGGCTGGGGCGCACCGTCCTGGCCGAAGGAGCACGGCGGCCCGGGTTGGTCGCTGATGCAGCGCATCATCTTCGAAGAGGAATGCGCGGCCGCGGGCGCGCCGGCGCTGTCGCCGTTCGGGCTGTCGATGGTCGGGCCGGTGATCTACACCTACGGCACGCCCGAACAGAAGGCGCGCTACCTGCCCAAGATCCTGTCCGGCGAGGAGTTCTGGTGCCAGGGTTTCTCGGAACCCGGTGCGGGTTCCGACCTGTCTGGCCTGAGCACCCGCGCGGTGCTGGACGGCGACCATTACGTGGTCAATGGCAGCAAGATCTGGACGAGCCAGGCGCACCAGGCCGACATGATCTTCATGCTGGTGCGCACTGATTTGCAGGCCAAGAAGCAGAGCGGCATCTCGTTCCTGTTGATGGACATGAAGACGCCGGGCATCACGATCAATCCGCTGATCTCGATCGATGACGGTCACTCGCTCAACCAGACGTTCTACGAGAACGTGCGCGTGCCGCGCGCCAACCTGGTGGGCGACGAGAACCGCGGCTGGAACTACGCCAAGTTCCTGCTGTCGCACGAGCGCAAGATGAGCGCCGACATCGCCGGCGTGAAGGCCCGCCTGGGGCTGCTGAAGCAGGTCGCCCGCGGCGAGCAGTCCGCCGGCCAGCCGCTGACGGACGACCCGCTGTTCTCCTTCAAGATGGCAGGCGCAGAGATCGAGGCGCTGGCGCTAGAAACCACCAACTTCCGCCTGCTGCTGACGGCGCCGGACGACGAGCGTTCGATGCAGGCCGCCAGCATGATGAAGCTGCGCGGCAGCGAGGTGCAGCAGCTGCTGCAGGAGCTGATCGTCGAGGGCCTGGGCCACAACGGCCTGCCCTACGGCCAGCAGGAAGACGGCTCGCATCGCCCGCCGTCGGGCCCTGCTTATGCGGATGGCCGGGTCGAGGACTACCTGTTCCGCCGCGCCGCCACCATCTACGCCGGCTCCAGCGAAACCCAGCGCAACATCCTCGCCAAGATGCTGTTCGGCGCTTGATCTGACGCCCTCTTTCGAAAGATCGATTCCATGAAATTCGAACTGAACGACGACCAACGCATGCTGTCCGACAGCGTGCAGACATGGCTGGGCAAGGAATATGGGCATGAAGCCTGGCGTGCCATCTCTCTCAGCCCGGCGCGCTGGTCCAGCAAAGTGTGGGCGCAGTTCGCCGAGATGGGCTGGCTGTCGGCGCCGCTGGCCGAGGCGCACGGTGGCCTGGGCGGCGGCACGGTCGAAAGCTTCGTGATCGGCGAAGCCTTCGGCTCGGCGCTGGTGCTCGAGCCCTACCTGTCGAGCGTGGTGATCGGTGCCGGGCTGATCGCCCAGGCCGGCACGGCCGAGCAGGCGGCCGAGTACCTGCCGCGCATTGCCGAGGGCCAGCTCAAGACGGCCTTCGCTTTTGCCGAGGCGCAGTCGCGCTTCGAACTGCATGACGTGCAGACCCGTGCCGACAAGCGTGACGGTGCCTACGTGCTGAGCGGCAGCAAGGTCACCGTGTGGGACGCGCCGGATGCCGACCTGCTGATCGTGCTGGCCCGCACCGCGGGGGGCCGTCTGGACGAACAGGGCCTGGGCCTGTTCCTGGTGGCTCGCGATGCGCCGGGTGTGAGCCTGTCGTCTTTCCCGATGATGGACCGCCGCGCCGGTGCCCACATCCGCTTCGATGGCGCGCGCGCCCAGGCCGTGCTGGGCGACGGCGAGTCCGCGCTGGGCGCCGTGCGCGGCGTGGTCGACCAGGCCCTGGTGTACCTGGCCGCCGAGGCCTGCGGTGCCATGCGTGCCGCCAACGCCATCACGCTCGACTACATCAAGCAGCGCAAGCAGTTCGGCCAGGCGCTGGCTGAGTTCCAGGTGCTGCGCCATCGCATGGTCGACATGACGGTGCAGACCGAATGCTCCTACTCGCTGGCGCTGCATGCTGCATTGACCGGCTCGGGTGCCGCGGCGGGATCGGCCGAGTTGGCCAAGGTGGCGGCCGCCGCCAAGGTGCAGACTGGCCGCGCCGGCCGCTGGGTCGGCCACCAGGGCATCCAGCTGCACGGCGGCATGGGCATGACCGACGACATGGCCATCGGCCACTACATGAAGCGCCTGGTGATGATCGACACCGCCTTCGGCAATGCCGACCACCACCAGCGCCGCTTTGCCCAACTGACCCGTACCGCCGCGGCCTGAGCGCCGGGCCGACCACCGAGGAGAACCCTGATGAAGAAGATCGTAGAAAAGCCCCGTGACCTGCCAGCGCTGGTGGGCCAGTCCTTCGGCCCCGGCGAGTGGCTGACCGTCTCGCAGGCCATGATCGACCAGTTTGCCGACCTCACCGGCGACCGGCAGTGGATCCACGTCGATGTCGAACGCGCCAAGCGCGAGGCCCCCGGTGGCTCCACCATCGCCCACGGCTTCCTGGTGCTGTCGCTGATTGGCACGCTGATGCCCACCGTGCTGGACGTGCAGGGCGCGTCGAGCATCCTGAACTACGGCTCCGACCGCCTGCGTTTCCTCAACGCCGTGCCGGCCGGCGCCCGCGTGCGGGCCAGCGTCAAGGTCAAGGCCACCGAAGAGGTGCCGGCCGGCCGG
Organism: Burkholderiales bacterium; assembly: GCA_039932275.1. Taxonomy (GTDB): domain Bacteria; phylum Pseudomonadota; class Gammaproteobacteria; order Burkholderiales; family Burkholderiaceae_C; genus Sphaerotilus. The sequence continues at coordinate 23,903 of JBDTQF010000005.1, read as the reverse complement.
CGCGTGATCTTCGAGACCACGATTGAAGTCGAAGGCCAGACCAAGCCGGCGTTGCTGGCCGAGTCCATCTTTCTGTTTTTTGATTGAACAAGGGGCTTGCGTGAGCATTAACGGCAAGGCCTATATCGCCGGTATTTACGAACACCCGACGCGGCTGGCCACCGACAAGTCGCTGGCCCAGCTGCATGCCGAGGTGGCCAAGGGCGCCCTCGAAGACGCCGGCCTCACCAAGGACGACGTCGACGGCTACTTCTGCGCCGGCGATGCCCCCGGCCTGGGCGGCATCGCGATGGCCAACTACATGGGCCTGAAGCTGCGCCACACCGACACCACCGAGTCGGGCGGCTCGGCCCCCGTCCTGCACGTGGGCCATGCCGCCGAGGCGATCGCCGCCGGCAAGTGCTCGGTGGCGCTGATCACGCTGGCCGGCCGGCCGCGCGCCGAAGGTTCGCGCCCGGCGATGATGAGCAACCCCGACATCCCCGAGGACGCCTTCGACCACCCCTACCGCTGCGGCCTGGCGCATGCCTACGGCATGGTGGCGCGCCGCCACATGCATGAGTACGGCACCACGTCCGAGCAGTTGGCCTGGATCAAGGTGGCCGCATCGCACCATGCGCAGTACAACCCGCATGCCATGCTGCCGAAGGTGGTGACGGTCGAGGACGTGCTGAACTCGCCGATGGTGGCCGACCCGCTGCACCGGCTCGACTGCTGCGTGATCAGCGATGGTGGCGGCGCCATCATCGTGGTGCATCCGGACATTGCGAAGAAGCTGCAACGCGGCAACCGCCCGCTCATCAAGGTGCGTGGCGCGTCGGAAGCGGTGAAGATCCTCAACGGCGGCATGTTCGATCTGAACAGCTCGGCCGGCGTGCACTCCGGTGCGGCGGCGTTCGCCGAAGCCGGGGTCAAGGCGGCCGACATCAAGTACGCCTCGCTGTACGACAGCTTCACGATCACGGTGCTGATGCAGCTGGAAGACCTGGGTTTTTGCAAGAAGGGCGAGGGCGGCAAGTTCGTCGCCGACGGCGGCCTGATCTCCGGCATCGGCAAGCTGCCCTTCAATACCGATGGCGGCGGCCTGTGCAGCAACCACCCGGGCAATCGCGGCGGCATGACCAAGGTGCTGGAAGCGGTGCGCCAGGCGCGCGGCGAAGCGCACCCGAAGGTGCAGGTTCCCAACTGCGACCTGGTGGTGGCGCATGGCACCGGCGGCTCGCTCGGCCAGCTGCACCAGGCTGCAACGGTCATTCTGGAAAGGGTCTGAACATGTCCGAAGAAACCAAGCCCTTCTTCCAGGCCGTCGAGGAAGGCCGGCTGCTGCTCAAGCACTGCAGCGCCTGCAACAAGCCGCACTACTACCCGCGCAGCCTGTGCCCGTTCTGCTTCAGCGAGCGCACCGAGTGGCTGCCGGCATCGGGCCGTGGCGAGGTCTATTCCTATTCCATCGCCAACCGCGCCACGCCGCCTTATGTCGTGGCCTACGTGAAGCTGGCGGAGGGCCCGATGATGCTGACCAACATCGTCGGCTGCGACCCCCAGAGCGTGCGCGTCGGCCAGCCGGTCGAGGTGTGCTTCGAGCCCGACTTCGAGGGCCATCAGCGCCCGTTCTTCAAACCCGTTGCACCGTCCTCCCAGGCGGCTTGAGGAGACAGACATGACGACCGACCTGCTTGAACGTGTCGAAGATGGCGTTGCGACGCTGACGCTGAACCGCCCGGAAAGCCTGAATGCGCTGTCCAACGAGATGATCGACGGCCTGCTGGATTCGATCGACCGCCTCGGGCGCGACACCAGCGTGGGCGTCATCGTGCTGACCGGCGCTGGCCGGGCCTTCTGCGCCGGTGGTGATGTCAAGAGCATGAACGCGGCCGAGCAGCCCAGCGTGCAGCAGAAGACGGCCTGGGTGAAGCGGTCGCATCGTATTCCGCTGGCCCTGGCGGAGTGCCCGAAGATCGTCATCGCCAGCATCAACGGCCCGGCCATGGGCGCCGGGCTGGGCATGGCGCTGTCGTGCGACTTCCGCTTGGCGGCGCGGTCCGCCCGTTTCGGCTTCGCGTTCATCAAGATCGGCCTGGCCACCGACTTCGGCGTGGCCTGGCAACTGCCCCGCTTGATCGGCGAGGCCAGGGCGCGTGAACTCGTGATGACCGGCGAGATGTTCGAAGCGACCCGGGCGCAAGAGATCGGCCTGGTGACGCGCGCCGTCGATGATGCCGAACTGGCGGCCGAGACCGCTGCCTGGGCCCGCCGTTTCGCCCACGGACCGTTGGTTGCGCAGGCCAGCATCAAGCGCAACCTGCTGGCCTCGCGCACGCAAAGCTTTGCCGATTCGCTGGAGCTGGAAGCGATGCACCAGATCCCGGTCACCGAGACGGACGACCACAAGGAAGGCGTGCGCGCCTTCATCGAGAAGCGACCGCCGGTGTTCAAGGGCCGTTGAGCCCAGGGAGACGACATGTCGCTGAAGCAGTTGCTTGATCTGACCGGCCGCAAGGCCATCATCACCGGCGGCTCGCGCGGCCTCGGTCTCGAGATCGCCGAGGTGCTGGGCGAGCTGGGGGCAGAGGTGCTGGTCTCGGCCCGCAAGCAGGACGGGTTGGACGAGGCGCTGGCGCACCTGCGCGCGCAAGGGGTGAAGGCCTCGGCGCTGACCTGCGACATGGCCGACCTGGCGTCGGTGCAGCAGTTTGCTGCAGCGGCGTTGGCACGGCTGGGCCACTGCGACATCCTTGTCAACAACGCCGGCGCCACTTGGGGTTCACCAGCCGAGGATTTCCCGATGAACGCCTGGCTGAAGGTGATGAACGTCAACCTCAACGGGGTGTTCCTGCTGAGCCAGCACATGGCCAAGCAGTCGATGATTCCGCGCCACTACGGCCGCATCGTCAACATCGCTTCCACCTCGGGGTTGCGCGGCCCGTTTCCCGACACGCTGGACGTGGCGGCCTATAGCGCCAGCAAGGGCGGCATGGTCAACTTGACCCGCCATCTGGCCAGCGAATGGGGTGAGTTCGGCATCACCGTCAATGCCATCGCGCCGGGCACGTTTGAGTCCAAGATGAGCAAGCCGGCCATCGAGGCACTGAAGGCATCGGCCAAGAAGATGGTGCCCACGCGCGGCATTGCCGCCGAAGAAGATTTCAAGGGCGTCGCCGCCCTGCTGTGCAGCGACGCCTGCCGCTTCATCACCGGCCAGATCCTGTCGGTGGATGGCGGCTCCAGCGCGGTCGGGTGATCCACCCGTCGACCGCCGCCACCCGCTTCCCTCATCCACAACATCCGGGAGACTCCGATGACCCAACTGGTTGAACTCGAGATCGACGCCCACGGCGTGGCCGAGGTGCGCCTGAACCGCCCTGAGCGCATGAACGCCATCACCGAAGAGCTGATGGGCGCGCTGCGCGACGCGGCGGAGCGCATCCAGAAAGACCCGCGCGTGCGCGTGGTGGTGCTCAGTGGCAACGGCCGCTCGTTCTGCGCCGGCCTCGACACGTCGAACTTCGCGGCCATCACCGCCGGCAACCTGAACCCGGCGTTGTCCGACCTGACCACCCGCACCCACGGCATCTGCAACCGCGGCCAGTACGCTGCGTGGGCCTGGCACGAGCTGGCGGTGCCGGTGATTGCGGCGGTGCATGGCGTGGCCTTCGGTGGTGGCCTGCAGCTGGCGCTGAGTGCCGACATCCGCTTCGTCGCGCCGGACGTCAAGCTGTCGATGATGGAAATCAAGTGGGGCCTGGTGCCCGACATGTGCGGCATCGAGTTCCTGGCCCGGCTGACTCGCACCGACGTGGCCCGCGAGCTGACCTTCAGCGGCCGCATGGTGGCCGGTGAGGAGGCGGTGCAGATCGGCCTGGCCACGCGTGTCTGCGCCGATCCGCTGGCGGCCGCGCGCGAGTTGGCGCAGCAGATCGCCGGGCGCAACCCGGACGCCATCCGCGCCGGCAAGCGCCTGCTCAACCTGTCGCTCGAAGCTTCTGCCGGCGACATCATCTTGGCCGAATCGGTTGAGCAGGAGCGCATTCTGGGCACCGCCAACCAGGCCGAAGCCGTGCGGGCCAGCCTCGAAAAGCGCGCCGCCCATTTCACCGACGGCCGCTGAGCCGCCACGCGCGCACCCGTGGCGCGCCGGGCGCCGCGGGGCTTGCCCCGCAGCACCTGGAGACCACGGATGACCGCATCACACCACGCCGATCGGGCCTGCACCGGCTGGGAGGCCATCCGCACCCTGGCCGACATTCCCCGCGTGCACGCGGGCCTGCGGCCCGACCACCTGGCCAAGGTATTCGAGGCGCGCAGAACCACCTACGGCCAGTGGCAAGACCTCACCAGCCGCGTCGCCAACGGGTTGCGCGCCGGCGGTATGCCGCCGCAGACCCGGGTGGCCTACCTGGGCAAGAACTCCGACCGCTTCTTCGATGTCTACATCGGCGTGGCCAAGGCCGGCATGGTGCTGGTGCCGGTGAACTGGCGCCTCGTGCTGGACGAGATGGCCTTCATCCTGGCGGATGCGCAAGTGCAGGTACTGTTCATCGGTGCCGAGTACCACGCGCTGCGGCAAGCCCTGTGCGAGGCCGTGCCGACGCTGGCGCTGGTGGTGTCGGTCGACGGGGCGGATGGTGAGCTGCCCGCCTTCGACGACTGGCTGGCGCGTCAGGACGCAGCCGATCCCGCGCTGCCGGCCGATCCCGGCGACGTGGTGCTGCAGCTGTACACCTCCGGCACCACCGGGCGGCCCAAGGGGGCGCTGCTGAGCCACCGCAACCTGCTCTCGATGTTCAGGCATGCCGCGCAGGGCGAGCTCGGTCGCTGGCGGGCCGACGATGTCTTTTTGCTCTCGCTGCCGATGTTCCATGTGGCGGGCGCGGTGTGGGGGCTGATCGCGCTGTACCTGGGCTGCACCGATGTGATCCTGCGCGAGGCCAACCCGACGCTGATCCTGGCCGCGCTGCGCACCTGGCCGGTCACCAAGGTCAGCACGGTGCCGGCGGTGCTGCAGTCGGTGCTTGATCATGCGGATGCCGCGACCGCCGACTTCTCGCGCCTCGACCTCGTGACCTACGGCGGCGCGCCGATGCCGCAGGATGTCCTGCGGCGCGGCCTGGCGGCGCTGGGCCCGGTGTTCCTGCAGGTCTACGGCATGACCGAGACCTCCGGCGTGGGCACCGTGCTGCCGCAGGAGGCGCACGATCCGGCCTACCCGGAGCGGCTGTTGTCCTGCGGCAAACCCATCAGCGGCATGCAGCTGCGCATCGTCGGGCCAGACGGCCAGCCGCTCGGGCCGGGTGAATCGGGCGAGATCCTGCTGCGCGGCGACCCGGTGATGCTCGGCTACTGGAACCGCCCCGGCCCCACTGCCGAGGCCTTGCGCGACGGTTGGTACCACAGCGGGGATGTGGGCTTCGTCGATGCCGATGGCTACCTCACCATTCGAGATCGCTTGAAGGACATGATCATCTCGGGCGGCGAGAACGTCTACCCGGCCGAGGTGGAAAACGCCCTGTGCGACCACCCCGACGTGGCCGAGGCGGGCGTCATCGGGGTGCCCGATGCCAAGTGGGGCGAGGCCGTCAAGGCCATCGTCGTGCTGCGTCCGGGGCGGCACGTCGAGGCGGTGGACATCATCGGCTTCCTGCGCAGCCGGATCGCTGGCTACAAGTGCCCGAAGACGGTGGACTTCGTTGACAGCCTGCCGCGCAATCCGACCGGCAAGATCCTCAAGCGCGTGCTGCGCGCGCCCTACTGGACTGACCAACCCACCCGGATCTGACCCGGTTCAGGGCTTTCCCTCGCTCCATTCCCGCCCCTGTTCCTGTCCCATTTGGCAGGGACAGACGGATTGGATGGACCAGCCTAGGATGCGCTCATGACTGAAACCGACCTCATCATCATCGGCGCTGGCGCAGCGGGCATGACCGCGGCCATCACGGCCCGCAAGAACGGTCTCGACGTGGTGCTGGTCGAGAAGACGCCGCACTTCGGTGGCACCACCGCCTTCTCCGGCGGCGCACCGTGGGTGCCGTTCAACCATGTGATGAAGCAGGCCGGCTTCAGCGACACCCGCGAGGCGGCCGAGACCTACCTGCGCGACGTGCTGGGCGACCTGCACGACGATGCCATCGTCAAGGCCTTCCTCGACAACGCGGCCGAGATGGTGCAGTTCATGGAGCGCCACTCCGAGGTGCACTTCAAGCCCTCGTACATGCCCGACTACGAACCCGAGCGGCCCGGCACCGGCATGTGCCGCACGCTGCTGACGCAGGAGTACGACGGCCGCAAGCTCGGCGAGCACCTGAAGACGCTGCGCCCGCAGATGCAGCAGCTGATGCTGTTCGGCAGCATGCAGCTGGAGGGTTCAGACATCCACCCGCTGCGCAAGGTGTTCAAGACCTGGGCGGGTTTCACCCACACCACCCGGCTGATGAAGCGATTCATCGCCGACCGCCTGGTGCACGGCCGCGGCATGCGCCTGGCCAATGGCAATGCGCTGGCGGCGCGCCTGCTGCGGTCCTGCCTGGATGCGGGCGTGACGATGTGGAACAACACGCCGGCGGTCGAGCTGATCCAGGAAGCCGGCGCGGTGCGTGGCGTGGTGGTCAAGCACGACGGCCAGACCGTGCGCCTGAAGGCCCGCCGCGGTGTGCTGCTGGCCAGCGGCGGCTTCGGTGCCAACGCCAAGATGCGCGGCAGGTTCGTGCCGATGAACGAGCACCACTATTCGCTGCAGCCCGACGAGAACGTCGGCGACGGCGTCAACCTGGGCGTGACCGCCGGCGGCGTGATCAACGAGACCAACCCGGCCAACTGCATCTGGGCGCCGGTGTCGGTGCTCAAGCGCCCCGACGGCACGCTGGTGAAGTACCCGCACATCTTCATCGATCGCAACATGCCCGGTTGCATCGCGGTCGATACGGCCGGCCGGCGCTTCGTCAACGAGGCCAGGTCGTACCAGAACTTCATCGGCACCATGCACCGGCTGAAGCTCACCAAGGCGTACCTCCTTGCCGATCGCGCCTTCCTGCGCACCTACGGCCTGGGCCTGGCGCGGCCGGCACCCTTCAGCGAGAAGCCGTACCTTGATGCCGGCTACCTGGTCGAGGGCGCCACGCTGGCCGATCTGGCCGGCAAGATCGGCGCCGACCCGGCCACGCTGGCGCAGACCGTGCAGCGCTTCAACGACAACGCGGTCAAGGGCGTCGACCCCGACTTCGGCCGCGGCGGCGATGTCTACACCCGCTTCCGCGGCGACCCGACGCATCAGCCCAACCCGACGCTCGGCCCCATCGGCGATGGCCCGTACTACGCGCTGACGCTGCACCCCGGTGATCTGAGCACGGTGGTGGGCCTGAACGCCAATGCCAATGCCCAGGTGCTCGACGCCCAGGGCCGCGTCATCGAGGGCCTGTACTGCGCCGGCCTCGACATGAACTCGATGATGCGCGGCATGTACCCCGGCGGCGGCTCCAGCATCGGCCCGGCCATGACCTTCGGCTACATCGCCGCGCGCCACATGGCGGGCGTGGCCGAGCAGGTGCCGGTTTCACAGGCGGCGGGCGCGTGGGATGCCAGCACCTTCATCCCCCGCACCAAGGAGCTGACAGCATGACGATGAATTACGGCTTGCAGGGTCGCGTGATCCTGGTCACCGGCGGTGCCTCGGGCATTGGCAAGGCCATCGCCACGGCGGCCGCCCAGGGCGGTGCGCATGTGGCCATCGTCGACGCGGCGGGCGACCGCGCGCAGGCGGTGGCGGCCGAGCTGCGTGCCCACGGTATCAAGACCGTGGCCGAAACGCTGGATGTGCGCGATGCCGCGGCCTGCGAGGCGGTCGTGGCGCGGGTGGAAGCGGCGCTGGGCCCGATCGACGGCCTGGTCACCGCGGCCGGCGTGTCGCAGCCGTCGCCGGCCGCGACCATGAGCGCGGAGATCTGGTCGCGCACCATCGACATCAACCTCACCGGTCTGTTCCAGACCGCCCAGGCGGTGGGCCGGCGCATGGTGGCGCGGGGTCGCGGCGCCATCGTCAACATCGCCTCGGTCGATGCCTTCAACGGCCATGCCGGGCGCTCGCACTACGCGGCGTCCAAGCACGGCGTGGTCGGGCTGACGCGCTCACTGGCCATCGAATGGGGCCGCCTGGGCGTGCGAGTCAACGCGATCGCCCCCGGCATCGTCGACACCCCGCTGCTGCGCGCCAACATCCCCACCGACAGCCTGCAGGCCGGCATGGTCGACCGCACCCCGCTGGGCCGCCTGGCCAAGGCCGAGGAACTGGCCGGCCCGGCGCTGTTCCTGCTGTCCGATGGCGCCAGCTACGTCAACGGCTCGACGCTGACTGTCGATGGCGGCACCACCGCCGGTACCTTCACGCGCTGGAACGGCGCCGACCTGCAGTCGAAGGTGCTGCTCGAACAAGGTGTCTATGCGGCACCCACTCAAAACTGAACCACGCTCTGATGAAAAACCTGTTTGATCTGCGCGGCGAGCGCATCCTGATCACCGGCGCCGGCGGCGCCATCGGCGGCGCCACGGCGCGCGTCTGCGCGTCGCTGGGCGCCGAGCTCATCATCGTCGACCTGAAGGCGCCGCAGGCGCTGGCCGAGGAACTGGGGCCGCAGGTCCGCGCCGCGGCACTGGACAACACCTCGCGGGCCGACGTCGAGAAGGTGTTCGCCGACGCCGGCGAGCTGGATGCATTGATCGACTGCAGCGGCTACTACGTCAAGGGCGACTGGCTCGACGGCGGCGATGACTGGGACGCGCTGCTGGCGCGCACGATGGACGTCAACGTCAAGGGCCCGGTCAACCTGGTGCGGGCCTGCCTGCCCGCGATGATGAAGCGCGGCAGTGGCCGCATCGTGCTGACCGGCTCGATGGCCGCGCGCAATGCCGGTTCGACGCTGGCGGTGGAGCCGGCCTATGCCGCCTCGAAGGGCGCGCTGCACACGCTGGTGCGCTACTTCGCGCGCCAGTCGGCACCCAATGGCGTGGTGGTGAACGGCGTGGCGCCGGGGCCCATCCTGACGCCACTGCTGATCTCGGCCAACCAGCCCTTCGACACCAGCAGCTACCCGATGAAGCGCCTGGGCGATCCGCAGGAGATCGCCTGGCCCGCGGCCTTCCTGGCCTCGCGCGGCACCAGCTTCATGACGGGCTCGGTGATCGACGTCAACGGCGGCATGTACCTGACCTGAGGAACCGGAAGGCTTCCCACCCTGGTCAACCCAGGGTATCGGTGCCGTGCTGCTCCCAGCACTGCACCAGCGCGTCGCTGACGAAGCAGCTGCCGGTGGCACCACCGTCCACCGCCAGCACCTGCCCGGTCATGTAGCTGGCATCGCTGCTGCACAGGAAGGCGGCCACGCTGGCCACTTCCTCCGGCGTGCCCGGCCGGCCCATCGGCGTGGGGCCCACCACGCGGGCCTGGAAGGCGCGCGTGGCCATGCGCTCAGCCGTCAGCGGCGTGGCGATCACGCCCGGTGCAATCGCGTTGACACGCAAGCCCTGCGCGGCATAGGCCGCTGCCATCTGCCGGGTGAGCCCGATCACCCCGGCCTTGGCGGCCGAGTACGAGGCCGCGAACGCATAACCCGTCACCCCCAGCGTCGAGGCCATGTTGACGATGGCACCGCGTGCGCGCAGCAGCGCCGGCAGGCAGTCGCGTGAGAGGCGGAAGGTGGTGCGCAGGTTGACGTTGAGCCACTTGTCCCAGTCGGCATCGCTGGTGTCGTGCAGGGCCGGGGCGTTGCCCACACCGGCGTTGTTCACCAGGATGTCGATGCCGCCGAATTGCTCGGTGCAGGTCGCGACGATGTCGCGGGTGGCCGCTTCGCCAGTCAGGTCTACCGTCAGCGTGCGCAGCGCGTCTTGGGCGGGCAGGGTCTGCAGACTGGCGCCGTTCAGGTCAACCGCCAGCACCGAGGCCCCTTCGTCCAGCAGCCGCAGGGCGATGGCGCGGCCGAGGCCGGAGCCGGCGCCGGTGACGATGGCACGGCGTTGTGACAGTCGGGACATGGGGTGCTCCTCAAGGAAGGGGGATGCCCGTGCTGCACCACCGGCAGCACAAGTCAGGGGACGGGGCTGGACGGCGCCACGCTGGCCGTGTCGCGCAGTGGCACGGTGCCGTGGCGCCGCACCGCGGTCAAGGCGATCAGGCCGCTGACGGCCATCAGGCAACCCGTGGTCCAGGCCACCGAGCCGACCTGCCCGTCGAACACTGAACCCAGCCACGACGCCGCCAGGAACGCCGCCGCGGCGAAGGCGAAGCCGCCCAGCGCCGACGCCGCGCCGGCATGGTGCGGAAACGGGGCGGCCAGCCCGACCTGCCCGCAGGGCTGGGTGACACCATAGGCCACCAAGTGCAGCCACAGCGCCGCCGTCAGCGTGAGGGGGGTGTGGGCGTGCAGCAGCTGCAGCCCGAGCATGGCGATGGCACCGGTCAGTGTCATCCAGCCGCCGCGGCGCACTGCGCCCTGGATGCCATGCAGCCGGATCCAGCGCCGGCACAGCAGCGTGCCGCCGAGGTAGGCCACCGAGCCGCTGCCGATGATCAGCGCAAAGGTCAGGCGCGACAGCCCGAAGTGCTCGATGAACAGGTAGGCCCCGGCCGAGAAGAAACCGAAGTAGGCCGCGTAGCCGGTGGCGTTGAGGCCGGTCCAGCTCAGGAAGCCGGCGTGCCGGCCGATGCGCAGGTAGTCGGCCAGCAGCGGGCGCAGGCGGGTGGCGTCGGGCCGCTTGACCCGGATGGTTTCGGGCACCCGCAGCAGCACCAGCGTCAGCGCTGCCAGCCCGAACAACCCCGGTGCCAGCACCGCGAAGCGCCAGCCCAGCGAGGCGGCGATGAACGAGCCGATCACCGGCGCGCTCATCGAGATGAGCGACAGCAGCGACATCGCCTGGGTCATCACCCGCGTGCCTTCAGCGGGCTCGAACAGGTCGCGCACCATGGCGCGGCCGCACACCATCGACGCCGCCATGCCAATGCCCTGCACGCCGCGGGCGGCGATCAGCAGCTCGATCGACGGTGTGAGCGCCCCCACGATGGCCGCGCCGCTATACAGCCCCAGCCCGAGCAGCAGCACTGGCCGGCGGCCCCAGCGGTCGGTGGCCGGCCCCCACAGCAATTGGCTGAGGCCGAAGCAGAACACCAGCACCGCCAGCGTCAGCTGCACCACCGCGACCGATGAACCGAAGTGGTCTCGCAGCGCCGGCAGCGCCGGCAGGTACAGGTCGGTGGCCACCGGCTGCACGGCGGTGAGCAGCGTCACCACCGTGATCACCAGCGGCATCGGCAGCGCCAACGGGGCCCGTGGCAACGGGGTCAATGGGGTCAATCGGGCCGCCTTCTCGAATCACGCGTGCGTGGGTCGGACCTCGCGGCGTGCCGGCCCATGGGCCGCTCAGCCGCGCCGCGTCGTGCCGGCGTAAGCGCCACCGTCGGCGACGAACTCGCTGCCGGTGGAGAAGCTGGCCTGGTCGGAGGCGGCAAAGAGCACCATGCCGGCGATCTCCTCGGGCGCGCTGATGCGGGGGATCGGTTGGTGTTGTGTCACGGCTTCGGTGAAGCCGGCCTGGCTGGACATCGGTGTGCGCACCAAGCCCGGGTGCACCGAGTTCACGCGGATGTTGTCCTTGCCCAGTTCGACCGCGGCAGTGCGGGTGAGGCCGCGCACCGCCCACTTGCTGGCGCTGTAGGCGGCGGCGCCGGGCGCCGCCTGCAGCCCGGCCAGCGACGAAAAGTTGACGATGGCACCGCCCCCGGCGGCGCGCATCGACGGCAGCACCGCGCGGATGCCGAGGAAGGTGCCCACCACGTTGACATCCAGCGTGCGGCGCCAGTGCGCGGCATCGGCCTTCTCGATGGATTTCCAGACGAAGATGCCGGCGTTGTTGACCAGCACGCCGATCGGGCCGAAGGCCTGCTCGGTCTGCGCGACGGCGTCGGCCCACTGAGCTTCGTCGCAGACGTCCAGCGCCACGAACCGAGCATTCGGGCCCAGCTCGCGCGCCAGGGCCTCGCCTGCCTCGACCTGCAGGTCGGCGATGGCCACCTTCGCGCCTTCGGCGACGAGGGCCCTCACCACGGCTTCGCCAATGCCCTGGGCGCCGCCGGAGACGAGCGCGGTCTTGCCAATGAAACGTTGCATGTGGTCGGTCATGTATGGGCTCAGGCCGAGGGTGTGAAAGTCAGAGTCTGCCGCAGTTCGCGTTTGAGCACCTTGCCGTAGCTGTTCTTTGGCAGCGCGTCGATGAACACATAGCGCTTGGGGCGCTTGAAGCGGGCGATGCGGTCGAGGCAGTGCTGGTCGAGCTCGGCATGTTCGATGGCGCTGCCGGCGGCGCGCACGATGAAGGCGATCACGACTTCGCCCCACTCGTCGTCCGGCTGGCCGACCACGCAGACCTCCGAGACGCCGGGGTGCGTCAGCAGCGCTTCCTCCACCTCGCGCGGGTAGATGTTGGTGCCGCCGCTGATGACCACGTCCTTCGAGCGGTCGCGCAGCGTCAGGTAGCCGCGCTCATCGAGCGAGCCCATGTCGCCGGTGTAGAGCCAGCCGTTGCGCAAGGCCTCGGCGGTGCCTTTGTCATTGCGCCAGTAGCCCGACATCACCACGTCGCCGCGGCAGACGATCTCGCCGATCTCGCCCGCCGGCAACGGGCGGCCATCGTCGCCGACCACGGCCACTTCGACGCCGCTGCGGGCCCAGCCCACCGAGCCGAGCACGGTGTCGTCGGCCAGCGCGTGGTCTTGCCGGCGCAGGCTGGTGATGGTCATCGGCGATTCGCCCTGGCCGTAGATCTGCACGAAGACGGGGCCGAACACGGCCATCGACTTCTTCAGCTCTTCCACATACATCGGCCCACCGCCGTAGACGATGGTACGCAGCGCGGTGGGCTTCATGCCGCTGGCCTCGGCCTCCAGCCGCAGCCGCTGCACCATGGTGGGCGCGAGGAAGGCGCCGCAGCCCGGGTGCTCGCGGCAGAGGGCGATGAATTCATCCGGCTCGAACGCGCCCGAAGCCGGGATCACCTGGCGTGCGCCGCGCGCGATGTAGGCCGGGATGTACAGGCCCGAGCCGTGCGACATCGGCGCGGCGTGGATCTGGCAGGCGTTCTCGTCGAACTGCTCGACATCAGCCAGGTGCGCCACCGTCATCGCCATCAGGTTGCGGTGCGACAGCATCGCGCCCTTCGAGCGGCCGGTGGTGCCGCTGGTGTAGAACAGCCAGGCCAGCGCAATGGGGTCGGTGACCGGCGGCTGCACGGCCGCACCGGCCAGCAGGGCATCAAAGGCCGGCGAGCCCAGGGTGATGACCTCGCTGCCGGCGGGCAGCTCGGCGGTGAGGGCTGCGGCCAGCTTGGGCGAAGCGAACACCAGCCGGGCGCCGGCGTCGTCGACGATCTGCGCCATTTCCTTGGCATGCAGCTTGGCATTGGCCGGCACCACCACGCCTTCGGCGGCCCAGATGCCGAACATCAGCTCCAGGTACTCGCAGCGGTTTTCGCTGGCGATGACGAAGCGCTCACCGGGCTGGAAGCGCCGGCGCAGCCCGCCGGCCAGGCGTAGCGCGCGCTCGCGCAGCTGGGCATAGGTCCAGACCCGATCGGTGCCGAGGTAGACCGCACCGCGCGCCGGAAAGCGTTGCGCGGCTTGTTCGAGCAGGGAGTAGATGTTCATGACCGTGCTGTACGGATCAGTCCTGCAGGAGATTGCGCTCGACCAGCCACTCGCGGGTCAGGCGGTTGGCCTCGGCCAGCAGCTCCGGCTGGCCGGCGTAGTAGTGGGTGGCGCCCTTGAGCACGTGCAGAGTCTTGTCGCTGGAGGTGGCGGCCTCGAACAGCAGGCGGGTGTGCGGCTGCGGCACCGCGTCGTCGGCGGTGTTCTCGATCACCAGCAGCGGCGCCTTGATGCGGGCCACGCAGTCCAGGCCGTTGGCGCGCGAATCGTCGAGCGACCACTGCGACAGCCACGAGCGCAGCGTGCAAAAGCGCGCCAGCCCGACCGGGCCGGTGTTCACTGTCTCGGGGTTGCCCATGTAGCACCAGTTGGGCTTGCGGTCGTTGGGGTCGAGCGTGGCGTCGATGAAGCGCGGGTCGGCCAGCGTGCGGTGCACGACGAAGCCGCGCTCCATCTCGCCGGTCTTGCGGGCCTTCAGCTCGGCCAGCGTGTCCTTCACCCAGGCAGTGATGCGGCGCATGCGCGCCAGCTGCGCGGCGCGGTAGCGGGTGATGTAGGCGGGCGAGTAGGGTGCCTGGTTGGGGTTGCGCGGGTCGTAGATGTCGAGCTCGACGTCGCGGTCGTCAGGGTGCAGTTCGTCGCGCACCGACGGGTCGATGGTCTCGGCCAGCAGGTGCCCGCGGGACAGGTGCGCGGCCTGGAAGATCACTGCATCAGCCGGGATCAGCCCGGCGCCCACCAGGTTCACCGGGTCGCCGGCCGGCGTGTGGGTGATCGACGGCGACTCGGCCTCGGCCTGGTAGAACATCGCGAGCGAGCCGCCGCCGCTCCAGCCGACGATGACGATCTTCTCGTAGCCCCACACCGTCTTGGCATGGCGGATGTAGGCGCCCAGGTCGAGCACCACCTTCTCCATGATCAGCGCCGCATCGTTCTTGGGGTAGCGGCTGGCGGCGCACAGCACATGCGCGCCGGCCTGCGCCATGCCGCGTGGCACCGGCAGCAGCTGCAGCGTCGACGTCGGGTGCATGAACACCATCAGCGTCTTCGACGGCTTGCCCTGCGGCTTGATCAGGATGCCTTCGAGGTTGACCGCGCCCTGGTTGCCGGAGAAGCCGTAGGTCTCGGTGAACGCCGCGCGTTCCTCGTACTGGATGTGGACCCACTCGGTCTGCAGCGAATACGGCGCGGTGGTGGTCATGGGTTGTCTGGGCCTGGGGTCAGGTGGCGGCGGCGCGCTGCTTTTCTTCGGTCCACTTGGCCAGGGCGGCATGGGCCTTGGTCTTGGCCTCTTCCATGTACGCCTTGGTCTCGGTGCGCACGGTGACTTCCAGGCGCAGGCCGTTCGGGTCGAAGAAGTAGATGGAGTTGATGAAGTGGTGGTCGGTGATGCCCAGCACGTCGACGCCGGCCTTTTCCAGCCGCTCCTTCATCGCCAGCACGTCGTCGATCGAATCGACCTCGAAGGCGAAGTGGTGCACCCAGCTCGGCAGGTCGGGCGGCACGGTGGCGCCCTTGCCGTCGCGGATGTCGAAGAAGGCGATGTAGGAGCCATCGGCCATCTCGAAGAAGATGTGGAAGTACGGCGCGTACTCGCCGGTGGATGGCACGTGGTCGGAGGTGACGGTGTGCACCAGCGGCAGGCCGAGGATGCCTTCATAGAACTGGCGCGTCTGCTCGGCGTCGATGCACCGCCAGGCGACGTGGTTGAGTCCCTTCAGGGTGACGGTACGGGTCATGGCGGTGTCCTGGGTGAAGTGACGAGAAAGCTTCCGTGGGAGCTTCGGGTTACCGAGACTGTAGTCAGCATTGCGGGCCGGCTCAGTCCCCCCGAGGCGGGACAGGTTGTCGCCGATCCGCTGGGGAAGCCTTGCAGGCAGGGCGGTCTCCAGCCCGGCTGGGGCGATTTTTCCATTCTGTGTACATGTCCCTGCAGCAGGGGACATACAGCGTACCGGCTGCTGGGCTATCTTCGACACAAGATCCTTTTCTCCAAGGAGATCCCCATGACTTCCCAAGCCGGCACCTCCGCCGATCTGCGCGACGCTCCCGTGCTGGACATCGACCCGTACGCGATCGAGGTGTTGCGCGACCCGTACCCGTTCCACCAGGCGCTGCGCGAAGCCGGCCCGGTGGCGTACATCAAGCCGCACGGCGTCTACGCGGTGGGCCGGTTCGACGAGGCCAAGACGGTGCTGGCCGACTATGCGCGCTTCACCAACGCCGGCGGCATCGGCATCCAGGACATCCGCAAGCCGGGTGACTTCCGCGTGCCCAACCGCATGCTCGAAGCCGATCCGCCCGACCACACCAAGATCCGCTCGGTGCTGATGCGGTTGATGTCGCCGGTGGTGGTGCGCCGCTGGCGCCAGGGCTTCGACACCAAGGCCGAGGCACTGGTCAGCCGCCTGCTCGACCTGCGCGAGTTCAACGGCGTCGAGGACTGCGTCGAGGCGTTCGTGCTGCAGGCCTTCCCGGCGGCGGTGGGCGTGCAGCTGCCGCGTACCGAGACGCTGGCCATCGGCGAGATGCGGTTCAATCAAAGCGGCCCGAAGAACGAGCTGTACTTCGCGGCCATGAAGAAGGCCGAGCCCTACATCGAGTGGTTCGAGAACGTGATCCAGCGCCAGAGCGTCATGCCCGACTCGATGGCCGAGATGATGTTCAAGGCCGAAGACGCGGGTGAGCTGGACGTCGGCCTGGCCTCCAACATGGTGCGCAGCTTCGTCGGCGGCGGCACCGATTCGACCATCGCCGGCATCAGCTTCACCCTCAACCAGCTGGCCCGGCACCCCGACCAGTGGGACGCGATCCGCGCCGAGCCGGTCAAGGCCAAAGCCGCCTTCGAAGAGGGCATCCGCTTCGAGGCGCCGTTCCAGGTGACCTACCGCACCTCGCTCGGTGAAACGGAACTGGGTGGCTGCCGGGTGATGGCCGACACCAAGGTCGGCGTGTTCATCGGCGCCGCCAACCGCGACCCGCGGCGCTGGGAGGATCCGCACAGCTTCAACATCCACCGCCCCCAGCTCACCGGCGCGCACATCGCGCTGGGCTCCGGCGTGCACACCTGCATCGGCCAGATGATCGCCCGCCATGAGGCAGAAGCGCTGCTGGCTGCGCTGGCCCGCCGGGTCAAGAGGATCAGCCTGACCGGCGAGGCGGTGTACAAGCCGATCAACCAGATGCGCGTGCTGGAAAGCCTGCCGTTGCGCATCGAGCCGGTGTGAGCGGATGATCTACGAGCTGCGCTTCTACGACATCGCCGCCGGCCGCCTGGCCGATGCCCACGGGCGCTTCATCCACCACCTGCCGGCGCTGTTCGCGCGCCACGGCGTGCACTGCGTGGGCCGCTGGAGCGCCACCACCGGGCGCAACGGCCCGCGGTTCGTCTACCTGATGGCTTTTCGTGACTATGCCGAACGCGAGGCCGCGTGGGATTCGTTCTACGGCGATGCCGAATGGTGGAAGGTGCGCGCGGCCACCAACGGTGCATCGGAGCTGGTCGAACGCTATGACCTGTTCTTCCTCAAGCCCAATGCCGCCTGGAAGCCCCCAGCGGTTGCCCCAGACGAGACCCTCGGCGGCCAGCATGAGGTCATCCTGCAGCAGGTCTCGGCCGGGCAGAACGCCGGCGCCAACGAATTCCTCACCACCACCTACCTGCCGGTGCTGCAGGCGTTCGGCGCGCGTCCGATGGGCGTGTTCGATATGGCTGCCGGTACCAACATGCCCGCGCTGGTGATCTTCCTGGCCTGGCCCGATGCGGCGCGGCGTCAGGCAGCCATGCAGGCGATCGAGTCCGACGAACGCCTGGTCGCCGCCTGGCGTGCCCAGCGTGAGAAGAACGGCCGCGCGGTGTTCGAACGCAGCGAAGTCACGCTGCTGGAGCCGGCGGCCTACTGGTTGCCGCTGGCCACGCTGGGGCGCGCGGCCGGTTGAGGATCGAATGGCGATCGAACTCTTCTACTCCCCCAGCCCGAACGTCTACAAGGTGATGATTGCGCTGGAGGAGCTGGCGCTGCCGTACGACATCACCTTCGTCGACCTCAGCCAGGGCCAGCAGTTCGAGCCGGCGAAGCTGGGCGGTTCGGTGGCTGCGAAGGTGCCGGTGCTGCGTGACACCGAGCCGGCCTGGGGCGGTGAGCCGGTCAGCGTGATGGAGTCGGGCGCCATCCTGCAGTACCTGGCCGAGAAGACCGGCGCGCTGATGCCTGCCGACCCGGCCGGGCGCATCCTCACGATGCAATGGCTGTTCTGGCAGATGGGCCACCTGGGTCCGATCGGCGGCCAGCACTGGCATTTCAAGGCGTTCGCGCCGCGCATCGAACCTGATACCAACTTCGACTACCCGCGGCGGCGCTACACGCGCATGCTGGACGCGCTGTGGGCGGTGATGGAGCGGCGGCTGGCACAGGTGCCCTTCCTGGCCGGCGACTATTCGATTGCCGACGTGGCCTGCTATCCGTGGGCCCAGTACCTGTGGCCCGAGGACGTCAGTACCTACCCTTGCCTGTCTCAGTGGAAGGCCACCATCGCCGAGCGGCCGGCCGTGCAGCAGGCCTATGCACGCAATGCGGCGGTCAAGACCGAGTACGGCCGCACCGAGCGGCAGACCATCGCCTACCCCTGGGAAGGGCTGCGCCAGCACACCATCGTGGCGTAGCGCTGCCGCTGTCTCAGGTCGTGGCTTGGGGCTTGGGGCCCAGCATGGTCTCGGCGAGCAGCTCGCGCGCCGCGGCGTTGCCGTTGAGCAGGTGGTTGGTGCGTTTCATGACCTGCCAACCCTTGCCAGGCGTGCGGACCAAGTCCCAGCGCGAGGCAATCAGCCGCACCACGTTGAACTGGCCGTTCTCATGGGCGAACAGCGTGCCGTAGTGGGTGGCGGTGGCGCGGTCGCCGTCGATCACCACATGCGGCTGGGTCGAGGCATGGGCGCTGCCGTGCGCCACGATGCCCTGGTGGAAATCGCCGTTGTACAGCTCCGTGAGCTTGGCGTGGCCCTTGAACTCGCCCATGCCACCGACGGCATAGGTGCCGTCCTCGTGCCAGATCCGGGCGATGTCGGCCATGTTGCAGCTGTCGGCCGCGGGGCCGTAGGCGCTGATGAGCTGGTAGATCGCCAGGTGGTCCTCGACGCGCTGCAGGCGCTCTTCCAATGACGGTGTGCGGTTCGGGGCGGTCATGCTGGTTTCCTTGTGTGGCGACGCGCCGTGGCGCGTGCGCTTATCGCTGGCCGTAGAAGTACTTCGCCTGCAGCTCGAAGGGCCGGCCGGCGCCGAGGCCACCGTCCACGATCAGATCGTGGCCAGTGACGAACTTGCCGCTGTCGCCGCTCAGGTACGCCACCGCCTCGGCGATGTCCTGAGGTTGCCCGGTGTTCTGCAGCGGTTGCGGACCGATCATGCCGGTGCGCCGGCGCAGCAGCCGTGCGGCCTGTTCGTCGGGCGTGCCACGCACCGGGCCGACGGCGAGTGGGGTGGCAATGAAGCCGGGGCTGATGCTGTTGACGCGGATGGCATCGCTGGCCAGCTCCATCGCCACCATGCGGGTGAGGTGGATCACCGCGGCCTTGGCCGACGAGTAGCAGGTGGCGCCGTAACCGGCCCGGCTGCCGGTCACGCTGGCGATGTTGATGATGGCGCCGCCACCGGCCGCACGCAGCGCCGGCACCGCGGCGCGGCAGCCCAGGAAGACGCCCTTGACCAGCACGCGGTAGGTCTGGTCCCAGGCGTCGGGATCGATCTGGTCGATCAGCCCCTCGACCCCGCCGTAGCCGGCGTTGTTCACCATCACCGTCAGCGAACCGAAGCGTTCCACGCAGGTGGCGACGGCACGCTCCAGGTCGGCGCGTTCGGTGACGTCGGTGCGCACGAACACGGCCGCAGACCCCAGCGACTCGGCCACCGCCCGGCCGCCGTCTTCGTTGACATCGGCGATCACGACCCGCGCGCCGCGTTGCACGAAGTGGCGGGCGATGGCCGTGCCGATGCCGCTGGCCGCGCCGGTCACGACGGCCGTCTTTCCGTTCAGATCACTCAAAGTCTGCTCCCGTGGGGTGAGGTGAAAGGGGCAAGCCGCCTGAGCTGTTCAGGCGGTGCTGCCGAAGTTGTGCTGCGCCGCGCCGTAGGGCACCGGCTGCAGCAGGAAAGTGTCGCAGGGCAGGCTGTCGGCGGGCTGGGGTGCCGCCGTGGCGGGCCAGGCCAGGAACACGACGGCCTGCGGGCAGCTGGCGCCGATCAGCATGTCGAACACACCGAGCACCACGGCCCCGCTGGCCTGCAGCGCGGCCAGCTCGGCGGACAGGGTGGCCTGCCCGGTGGGCTCGTCGAGGCCGCGCAGGTCGTAGCGGCGCATCTCCTGCCGGCCACCGGCTTTGCCCACCGCGGCGCTGCGCAGGCCGGCCCACAGTGGCGAGGCGCGCAGGAAGGCGATGTGCGCCCGCTCCACGCGCTGCTGGCCGGCATAGTTGGCGGCCAGCGCCTCGATCCATTCCGGGTCGCTGTAGAAGCGGCCCCAGGCCTGCATACGCGCATCCAGCGACGGCCAGCGCAGCAGGTAGGCATACAGCGGCACCACCGGGCCGGCATGGCTCTCCCAGATGCCCAGCGGCGGCGTGAAGCCATGGCGGGCGAACAGCGGGGGCACGCGCCGGCCCATCAGGTCGTGGAAGTGCGCCATGCGACCCTGCACCATCTCGTACAGCCGCAGTTCGTAGTAGGGCCCGCGATCGGTGGCCGGGGATGGGGTGGCGGTGGCGTCAGGCATCGCGGTGCAGCGGGGTGAGCAGGTAGTGCTCGGTGTCGCCGAACAGGCGCCGCCGATGACGGCTGCGTTCGGCATCGCGGGCGGCGGCGAGTGGGGGGCTGGCATCCAGCTGATGCCACGCCGCGCCGGGCGCGGTGCCGTCCGGCCAGGCCAGCAGCGTCACCAGGATCGGCCGGTGCGGGCCGATGGCCAGCTCGTACAGGCCGCGCAGCAGCGCGCCTTGTTGCACCAGGGCCGGCAGCTCCAGCGTGGCCAGCACCTCGGCGGCTTCGCGGCCGGCGCCGTTGAGCACCTTGTGCACCCGCAGCTCGTGCAGGGCCTGCGGCGCCGTGGCGCGGTGGAGCAGGGCATCGGCGGCGGGCGAATCCACCAGGATCCAGCTCTCGGCGCTGCGCAACGCGGCCGGGCCATCGGCGCTGGCACGGCGCAGTTGCTGTGCCGGCGCGTCATCGAGCGCCTGCCCGAACTGCGCCTCCCGCTGCGCCAGCGTCGGCCAGCGGTGCAGCGACACCACGGCCGGCAGGTCGCGCCCGGCGCTGGCCGACCACAGCCCCTCGGGCTGCCAGGGCAGGCCGCGGTACCAGCGGCGCAGCGCAGCCAGGCCGTGGCCCGGCGCGACCCGCTCGAAGCGCAGCTCGAACAGCTGGCGCTGCGTGGTGTCGAGGTGCGACGTGGTGTTGGTGGCTGTCACGGCAGACGACCCGGTCGTTTGGTCTAGACCGCGTCTTTCTTCTCGAAGCCGGGGCGCGGGATCAGGCTCAGCCAGGCCTGCGTCAGGCCGCCATCGACCAGGATGTCCTGGCCGTTGACATAGGTCGAGCGTTCGCTGGCCAGGAACAGCACCGATTCGGCGATGTCGCGCGGGCCGCTGATGCGGTGCGCCGGCACGATCTCCTCGCGGCGGCGCAGCACCTCGGCGTTCTGGTAGAAGGCCTCGCTCATCGGCGTGCGCACCATGGCCGGGCTGACCACGTTGCTGCGGATGCGGTGCTCGCCCAGCTCCACCGCCAGCAGCCCCGACAGCATCTTCACGCCGGCCTTGCTGACGCTGTAGGCGCCGCTGTACGGCTGCGGGATGTGCCCCGCCAGCGAGGCTACATGCACCATGCTGCCGCCGTGGCCGGCCGCGATCATCTGCTTGCCGAAGGCCTGCGCGCACAGCAGGTAGCCGCCGATGTTCACCGCCATCAGCTGGTTCCACTTCTCCATCTTCACTTCCATCAGCGCATCGGCGTAGATGGCGGCGGCGTTGTTGACCAGCACGCGGCAGGGGCCGAGGTCGCGCGCCACGCCTGCGGCAGCAGCGGCCACGCTGGCCTCACTGGTGACGTCGCAGGCCACGCCGATGGCACGGGCGCCGGTCTTGGCGATGGCCGCGGCCACGGCCTTGACGGCTGGCTCGTCGCGGTCGAGCAGCGCCACGGCGGCGCCGGCTTCGGCCAGTTCGCGGGCGATCTCGGCGCCGATGCCGCCGGCCGCGCCGGTGATCACGCAGACGTGTCCTTCGATGCCGAGCCAGTGGCCCGATGCGGTACCGGCCGCTTGCGGAGTGCTCATGTCGTCCTCGTTCGGTGTGGTGGGGCAGGGCTGATCTGCTCGCCGCCCCAGGGTGTGAATCATTGAAGCGCGGCGCCCGGTGAGCGTCTGTCCCCCTGACAAGGGACGGTGGGCGGGCCCGTGCGCGTGAAGTATCGCGGGCCGTCGCTGTCCCCTCGCAAGGGGGCCGACGCTGCCAGCCGCTTTGCCTAAGCTCGCTGGCTTGCCGCGTGCTAACTTGCGCCCGATTTGCGCCATCCATGCGCAGGCAGAACAAAGGTCCCTTCGTGAGTGTCACCCCCCAGGAACAGGCGCTGCCGCTGCGCGGCGTCAAGGTGCTCGAACTCGGCTCGCTGATTGCCGGGCCGTATGCCAGTGCGCTGCTGGCGCAGTTCGGCGCCGAGGTCATCAAGATCGAGCCGCCGAAGGAGGGTGACCCGCTGCGCAGTTGGCGCAAGCTGCATGACGGCACCTCGCTGTGGTGGTACACGCAAAGCCGCAACAAGAAGTCGGTGACGCTGGACCTGAAGCAGGACGAGGCCCGTGACATCGTGCGCCGGCTGGCCGGCGAGGTGGACATCGTGATCGAGAACTTCCGCCCCGGCACGTTGGAGAAATGGGGCCTGGGCTGGGAGCAGTTGTCGGCGCTGTATCCGAAGCTCATCATGGTGCGCATCTCCGGCTACGGGCAGGACGGCCCGTACAGCCAGCGCCCGGGCTTCGCGGCGATTGCCGAATGCATGGGCGGCCTGCGCCATGTGACGGGCTTTCCCGACCGGCCGCCGGTGCGCACCGGCGTCAGCCTGGGCGACACGCTGGCCTCGCTGTACGGCACCATCGGTGCGCTGATGGCGATGCACCACCTCAAGTGCAACGGCGGCACCGGCCAGTTCATCGACGTGGCGCTGTACGAGGCGGTGTTCGGCATCATGGAGAGCCTGGTGCCGGAGTACGCAGAGTTCGGCTTCGTGCGCGAGCGCAGCGGCTCGGCGCTGCCGGGCATCGCGCCATCGAACACCTACCTGTGCGGCGACGGCCATTACGTGGTGATCGCCGGCAACGGCGATGCCATCTTCCGCCGGCTGATGAAAGCCATCGGCCGCGACGACCTGGGCCAGGACCCGGGGCTGGCGCGCAACGATGGCCGGGCGGCCCGCAGCAACGAACTCGACGCGGCCATCTCGGTCTGGACCGGCCAGCGCACGTTGGCCGACGCGCTGGCGGTGCTGGAGGCCGCCGAGGTGCCGGTGGGGCGCGTGTACACCGCGGCCGACATCGCCGCGGACCCGCACTACCGAGCGCGCGGCATGATCCAGCGGCACACGTTGCCGGACGGCCAGCCCATCGACCTGCCGGGCGTGGTGCCCAAGCTCAGCGCCACGCCGGGTGGCACCCGCTGGGTCGGTCCGACGCTGGGTGAACACACCGACGAGGTGCTGGCGGCGATCGGCATCGACGGCGAGGCGCTGGCCGGGCTGCGCGCGCGCGGCGTGGTCTGAGACGGAGATCGCGATGAAGGCAGCCAACGGCAAGCGCTTGTACATCCAGGAGGTCTCGGTGCGCGATGGCTTCCAGATCGAGCCGAAGTTCATCCCCACCGAGCAGAAGGTCGAGCTCATCAACGGCCTGTCCCGCACCGGCCTGGCCAAGATCGAGGTGACGTCGTTCTCGTCGCCCAAGGCCATCCCGACATTGGCCGATGCCGAGGCGGTGATGCGCCAGATCGACCGCGTGCCCGGCGTCGAGTACGCCGCGCTGGTGCCCAATGTGCGCGGCGCCGAGCGGGCGCTCGACTGCACGGTCGACGAGCTGAACGTGGTGATGTCGGCCAGCCAGACGCACAACCTGGCCAACCTGCGCATGACGCCCGAACAGTCGCTGGCCGGCTTTGCCGAGATCGTCAGGAGCGCGCAGGGTC
>JBDTQF010000004.1:0-43384 GCA_039932275.1 Burkholderiales bacterium | reverse complement strand
CCTTCAGCTGGGCGAACGTGCCGCCCTGGGTGAGGGTGTCGTCCACCAGCACGTAGTTGCGGCCGGGCTCGACCTCGCCAGCGAACTCGGGCTGGCGCGCGATGCGGGCCATGCCGTCGGCGCCGGTGCGGCGCACCTCGTTCGACTGCGTGATCCTGCTGTCAATGGTCAGGCTCAGGCGCCCTGACAGCGCGTCAGCCACAGCCACCGGGATCTTGTTGCGGCCGGCGGCCTCCTGGGCGTGCACGGGCACCAGTAACGCATTGCTGTCGCCCACCAGCTCGCGCAGCTGCTCCACCGCGCTGTCCGGCAGCACGTCGTCAACGAGGCGCACGGCAGCGTCCAGGTCGCCGGCCTTGGCTGCGGCGTGGTCGGCATGCTTGCCAGCCTCGCCCAGGCGCGCACCAATCACGGCGGGCGGGAGGTCGCCCCACGGCCGCGAGCGGCTCTTGCGGATGTCGGGGTCGGTCGGATCGAAGCCGCCATCGTTGCCAATGGCTGACTTGATCTGCTCGGGTCCGGTGGCCACATAGACATCTCGTCGGTAGGCTTCACCCGTCCCTCGAACAATGATGCCGTCGGCGCCTTGTTTGGCGACGCGCGCCCACAGCGTCTCATAGTTCTTGTCGAAGAACTTGTCGGGAGAATGCTTCGTGCTGACGATCAGGGGCTGCTGCAGGCTCAGGTACGCCGGCATGATGTTGGCTCGACCATTGCCGAAGT
Source organism: Burkholderiales bacterium (assembly GCA_039932275.1). Taxonomy (GTDB): domain Bacteria; phylum Pseudomonadota; class Gammaproteobacteria; order Burkholderiales; family Burkholderiaceae_C; genus Sphaerotilus. The sequence goes on along the minus strand of JBDTQF010000004.1, from coordinate 42,661 downwards.
TGGCGCCCTCTGGGTCTTTTGGGTCCAGGTAAGCAAGCGCCGGCTGCTCGGCATACGCGGACGCGGCCTCTGGGTTGCTGGTGAAGAAGATGCCCTTGTTGCCGCCGCGGAAGCCATAGTTCCGGCCCGACCCGGTGGCATCGAACTCGGTGAAGTCGCCGGCCGTGCCGTGATAGACCACCTTGGGCGAGCCATCCTCATTCACCACCTTACTGCCCTTGAACCAGGCCTTGAACGCAGGCGTCTCGGTCTGCGGGCCGCGGGCTCGACTGAACAGCGGCACGCCGCCGAGCACCGTCTCGCGCATGGCGGGGGTGATGTCGATGGCCGGTTGGGTGGATGCCTTGGTGGGCACGAGGCTGCCGTCACCCTGGCCTTCCTCGGGCTCCCAGAGACCCAGCTCAGAGCTTGTGATGACCGAGGTCGATACGGAGCCGCCAAGCCGCTTGGCCACGTCGCGCATCGCCTGCGGCACGATGTGGTCGTAGAAGGCCTGCATGCCCTCGCCGCCGACCTTCAGGTCGAGGCCACTCAGGCGGCGCCAATCGCGCGGGCTGTCCGGCGTGAATCGCTCGCCTTCGCCACTGACGATCTTCTGCGCGACCTCCTTGCCGACCAGCTCCTCGATGCGCGAGGCCGGAATCTCGTCCTCGTGCAGGATCTGGCTGCCGCCGCGGTCGTCCACCTCGATCTCCCAGAGGTCCTGGTCGTTGACCTTCTCGTAGCGGATCTCGCCGACCTGCTTGCTCAAGTCGAACATCTCGGCGGCCTGCTCGCCGTTGATGATGGCCACCTTGTCGTAGCCGCCCTCGACGGCCATCATGATGGCGCGCTTCAGGCCCAGGGCGACCCAGGCTTTGGTGTCGGTGACGAAGGGGCCGGTGGGCACTTCGCCGGATACGACCTTTTCGTTCACGATGTACCCACGCGCGGCCGACTCGCTCGCGTACTTGCTCTTCGCTATCTGCAGCGCGTTGCCGGGCACCTCGAAGTACCAGAACAAGTCGGGTTGCGTGGCGCGCGCGTCGCCGGCCGCGATCGGCTTCACGTCTTCGGCAGCGTACTTCTGGATGAACCCCCTCTTCTTCCCCTCCTGGCCCCAATCCGACTGCAGGTCGTTGAGGAACAGCACCTTGTTGCCGTCGGCATCGGTGCGGTCGTCGACGCGCATGTGCACCAGGATGTTGGGTTGATCCCAATGATTCGACTTGTAGAACGGCCCACCAAGATCCTCCGTCGCCTTTTGCCTGGCAGCGGTTGAGATCTCGTTCAACTCCGATCGCTTGTAGCCGTAGGCCTTCATCAGGTGGGCGCGAATGCGGTCGTCGCTCGTGGCGCTTGGCAAAGTCACCAGCACCTCGCGGTAGTTGGCGCCGCCCGGCACAACGTACTTGCTGTAGCGAGTGTCGCTGGTGGATCGCTCGTCGCGAACACCCGCATCCTGGATCGCGGCCTGTCGACCCAAGGCCTGGCCGACCATGATGCCCTGAGCATCACGCACGAGCCATAGGCCCGGATCTTCCTCTTCTTCCTCAGCGCTCCAGCCGGCCGGCAGCCCGTCCCCAACGTCACCGAGGACAGTCTCCTCGACCTGCACATGGTTGTCGGCGAGATAGGCTACCAGCTCGTCGCGCGAGACCTTCTCTTTGCCCTTGAGCTTGAGGAACTCAGGCAGGCCAGACCACTCGATCTCGTCCTTCTTGATGCCCAGCTTGCTGCTGTTGGCGTCAAGCCAGAGCTTCCATTGCGGCGCGGCCATGGCGGCCAGCCGGGCTGGCGCCTGCTCGATGGAGCGCTGCAACTGACTGAAGAACTGCGGACGAGCGGCGCTGCGGCGCACCGGCTTGTCAGCGCCCGGGCCCGCCGCCGCGCCCGGCTCATCGTCAACGCGACCTTCCGCCCAGGTCCACTCCGGCATCAAGCCGGTCTTCTGGTCGGCGAAGACCGTGTCCTCGACCTTGGCGTCGCGGTTGCGCTCGCCGTGCGGGCCGTAGTTCAACCACGAGTTCTGGCCGCGCGTCTCAGTGGTGATGGCACCGACGGCCGAGCCGGTGAACAGGCGCACATGGGCCTGCCATGCGTTCTCCTCACCCTGGGCGCGGAAGCCGGCGCCCTCCAGGCCGTGGCCGAAGGCGTCGTGCACGGCGCGGAACAGGTCGTTGGCCAGCACGCGCCTGGGCTCGCCGTCGAGCGAGCCGGCGGGCCATTGGATGCCGGTGTCCGCCAGGAGCGGGTTGCCAGCCGGATCGAAGTCGGCATTGGTGCCGAAGCCATCCTCTGTCGGGAAGACCCCCATCTGCCTGTTGGCCCGGATGTCGCGCATGGCGTTCCATGGCGACGACACGTAGTCCTCGTTCGACCGGCTCGTGGGGTCGATGAACCAGAACCGGTAGCCAGCGCGCTCGAGCGCCTTGTACTGGGCCACCGTCTGCTGCACCAGGTTCTCGTAGGCCTCTTTGACCCGTGGATCCTGAGGCGCATGCGCCATGTCGGCGTAGGCCTGCGCGATGTGCGACGCGCGCTCGGGGTCGACCTGAACGTACTGAGCCTGGCGGCGCAGCTCAATGCCGTTGTCGCGAGCATATTGCTCGGCCACCGACACCAGTTGCGGGTCAGGACCGGTGAACCCCTTGATCTGGGGCGCGCCCGGCAGCGGATCGTTCTTACCGATCAGCCCTTGCTTGACGTCTTCCTGAACTGCTCGTTCTGGTGACGCCAGCGAGCCACTCTCTTGGCCCCCAGCTCCAGTGCGCCCTCCTCCGTCTCGACCTGCTGACCGCTTGATTCCTCGGCCGCTGATGTCTTCTTGATCTCCGCCAGCTCCTCCTCGCTGGGGCCGAACAGCTTCATCCGCTGCTGAGGCGTCAGGCTCTCCACCGCTTCGTGAAGCGGATCCGACGGGTCGATCACTTTGTGCTGCATTTTTCAGGGCCTCCGAGTACCCAATGTCGTCCAGGACGCGAGATCCGAGGGCGCCATAAAGGCGCTTTTCATAGTACCAAAGTGCCGCTTGAATGTCTGCGATGGTCATGTCCACGCCGCGCTGGCGCAACAGCTCCTGCGCCTTGGCTGCCGACTCGACCATGAACTCGCGGTCGCTGGAGTGGCTGGGCGCCTCGTTGAGATCCAGCGCTGCCGACTTCATGAACGTGTTGGCCCGCTTCTCGATGTCGGAGCCGTTCTTGTAGCCGCGGCTGGCGTAGGCCTTCCGGTGCGGCTCTGCGAACTCGATCAGCTCCTCAATGGTTGCGTCCGGCCGGCCCATCGCGCCGCGCATGTACTCGAGCGAGCCCTCGGTGGGCTGAGGGATCAGCGTGCCGCGCATCCGGTTGAAGGTGCGCGACCACCAGAGGTCCATGGTCAGGTAGCCCTGGGACCCCATCAGGTTGGCATAGAACGCGCCCAGCTTCGGACCAAAGAACAAGGCCGCCCTGGGCATCGTCATGCTGGCCGGGTAATCGCTGCTGGGCTTCTTGCCCTCCTTGCGCAACTGGGCGTTGATGTCGCCGACGCGCATCTCTTTGAGCAGCACCTTGGCCAGCCCACCGGGACCGACTTGATCCAGCAGCTGCGAGATGACCTCGATGTTGCCGCGCAGCGCCTCGCCGCGCATCGTGCCGGGCAGGTTCTGCAGCATGTCGACGCCGCTCCGGTGGGCCTCGTACAGCTGGCGAGCCATGGCGATGTTGCGCACGACGCGCTCGCCGTTCGATGTCACAGCCAGCAGCGCGGTGAAGACGCCGCGCGCGGCGGAGCTGCGCTGCAACTCCGGATAGATGGCGCCCAATGCGCGCAACGCCTTCGGGTAGTCCTTGCTGTACCAGCCCACACCACTCGAGCGGATCTTGCCGATCTGGTGCTCCACCTCGTCGACCATGGCTGCGGCGATGGCGTCGCGCGCTTCGCTCGATGTGTCGTTGTCGGCGATCTGGCCGAACTCCTCGAGCGTGCGGCGGTTCAGCGCCTCGCCGATCTGGCGGACGCCGTTCGTTCCCTGGGCGAGGCCATGGGTCGACTTGAATTCGGCCGGCTTGCGAATGATGCTGCGGCTGGAGCGGTCAACCTGGGGCCCCTGCGCGGGAGCCTCGCGCGGGCCGCGTCGCTCGCTGCGGCGGATGTCGTCGTCGCCCACCGCGTAGGCGCCGCCATTGAAGTCCGCACTCTTGATTTGGCCGGGGTCGAAGGCCACGTACACGTTGGCCGGGTCGCCGTAGTAGCCGCCCGAGCCGCCGCCGTCGTCCACGACATCATGGATGATGGCGCCATCGTTGTTGAGCCTGCGGGCCTCGCGGACCACGCTGTCGGTGGTTTCGCCGGAGGGGCTGGCATCCTCGAGGCTGCCACCGATTTCTTCAGCCAGAGACTGAGCCTCTTCCAGGCTCATGAACTCGCGACCACCCTCGGTCCTGGCGACCTCCCCGTCAGCGTCATAGACCTCGAACTGATCCGGGCGGGCACCATCCCAGTGGGCCCCATCGAAGTAGGCCTCGTTGGGGTGGCGCACGTTCATGAACAGCGCGTAGACGCCGCCCTTGCGGTTGCTGTCGTCCTCGGTGTCGATGTCCCCTTCAGCCACTGTGGCGGCGCGGCCGCGATGGACGTAGCTGTCCGCCATGTGTCGATTGCTGGTGGCGAAGATTCCGAGGTCGCCGCGCTGCTTGCCGCCGGTCTCCCGGAACCGAGTGAAGCCGGCGTTGTCGGTGCCGTGGTAGACCACCAGCGGCTCGCCGCTGGCGTCAACCACCTTGGAAACGTCGTCGTGGTTCCAGGCGCCGCCGTTGGCGTGAGCCTTTTCCCAGTCACCGAACCAGGCCTTGAACGCGGGGGTGCGCACATGCAGCCACTGGCGCTCATTGAGTTGGGTGGGCCGGCCGTTGGGTGCCTTCATCCACTTTTCGGTGCCATGGTAGAGCTGGCGCACCAGGTCCAGCTGCTGGGCCGGCGTGCTCAGGCGCTCGCGGCTGAACCTGGCCACGGACCCGATTCGCTCCATCTCGGCGTTGGCCGCGTCGCGCGAGCCCTCGGGGATGGCCAGCGTGCCACTGGAGATGCTGGCACCAGGGATGGCCTTCACATCCACGGCTGCCACCTCACGCGACAGCAGGCCCTTCTTCAGCACCTGCTCCTTGGGCTGCTCGCCCAGAGACTTGACCGGGACGGCCGTGTGCTGCGGACCCAGAAGCACCGCGGCGGCCTGGCTGCCATGGAAGCCGGGCGACAGGTAGCCATCAAACCCGGCGTCGAGCACGGCCGACTCGAAGTCGTTGTCGTCGAGGCCACGCGGAATCGCGCCTGTGGCGGGGTCGTAGATGTTGTTGAGGCGGACCTCGTGCGCATGCCCGCCCACACCAGACTCGGGCGAAATGCCGTTGCCTGTGTCGACGTAGAAGTAGCTGCGCTGCTTGATGCGCGGATCAGCGCTGCGCTCCAGGCGCTCGCGCTCGGCGCCGCGCAGGCCGGTGCCGGCGTGCGCCGTGCTCAGGCTGGCGCGGGGGGCGGCGGAGTAGTGTCGGCCGACGACGGAGACGGCGCCGGGGCGGGCTTCTCCGTAGGACGGGACTTCTTGAAGTACCCCGCCTTGATCATCGCGTCGTCCCAGTCCACCGGCGGGATCGTCGGCTCTGGCTGGGGCGTCTTGTGGCTGCTCATCCTGGGCGATATTCGTTGAGTCGCCAGTATAAGTTTGTGCTGCGCCGGGCCGCGTGGCGCTCTTCTTGGCCTGTTGGCCAGCACGCAAAATCTTGGCCTGCATCGCCGTGCGGGTCACGCCGGCATCCTTGATGTACTTGGCCAAACCATCGCGCACCGCGGCGCGCACAGCCTGCGCATCGGTCACGAATTCGTTGGCGCGGTAGCCGCCCTGCTTGAAGCTGACCACCAGCTGGTCGACCTTGCGATACACGAACTCGGCCAGGCGGGCGATGATGCCCTGGGCCTCTGCGCCGTGCAGCTCTTGCGCCTTGGAAAACACCTCGCCCCAGAATCCGCTGTCCTGCATCAGGTTGCCGGTGAGGTCGGAGGTCAGCTCCTCCAGCTCGCGGTTGCCCAGCTTGCTGTCGGGGTTGGGCCCGGCCTCCGTGCCGCCGTAGTCGTTGCGGAAGTCGTGCGCGCCGCCGGGCTTGACCTTCGTCGCGATCACCGAGGACATCACCTGGTACGCGGCCTCGTTCTCGATGCGGATCGTGTGCGTCATCTCGTGGCCGAACACGGCCAGCGGCGAGATGCCGGAACGGGCATTGAGGTAGATCGTGCCCGGATCCTCCGGCCGAATGAAGCCGTCACCGATGGGGCTTTCGGCGTGGTCGTCGGTGAAGAACTCGATCTTCTTGCCGAAGGCTTTGGCGAGCTGCTGCAGCGTCTTTGCCTGGGTCTTGTTGACCTGCAGTCCAGCTGCGCCACGGTCGGTCGAGCCCTGCTCTTCACCCAGGTGGGCCTCGTCCAGCAACGGCAGCGTGACAGCCTGGCCACCGTCGTTGACCGTGATGGCGCGCGCCGGCCCGGCCGCCTCGGGCGACAGGGCGCCGAAGCTCGGCGACGCCGGCTTCTGGGTCGCGTCCGACTTCACCCAGGACTTGAACTCCTGCGGCGACATCTCGGTGATGGCGCCCAGCCCGGCCCAGCCCTCCTCGTAGTTGTCGAGGTAGCCCTTGCGGGCCGCCTCTTCCGAGGTGAATCCGAGCATGGTCTTGTGCTCGTCAAAAGTGCCGTCGGCATTGCGCTGGTCGACGACGTAGACCTTGTCGCTGTCAGGGCGCGGGCCAATGAAGGCGTCAACCGGATCGCCATCGGCGCCCTTGGTGCCAACGATGTCGCCGTAGTGGTGGACCATCGTGGATTCCCACGTCTTGCCATCCGGCGAGGTCCCGCTGCGCACCGTTCCTCGCGGGTTGTCGGCACGGAAGGTCACGCCGTTGATGACCGTCTCCTGGCCGCGCGCATAGTTGCCGGCCTCGCCCATTGCCTGGGTGAACCGCTTGTCGTTCGTGTCGCTGGTGGCGGCCTGGTTGGCGTTGGCATCGACGCGGCGCGCGATGGCGGCGCGGGCCAGCTGGGCATCGGCCTGGCCCTCGAGCGGGAACGACTGGTCGGTCTTGTGGTTGTAGAGCTGGTGGACCCCGTCGTCCGTGCGCCGCACGGTGTCGAAGCCCATGTTGGCCAGCTGATCCAGCGTGGCGACGCGCTTGCGACGCGCCGCGGTGCCGGCGCCAGGCGGGGTTGCGACCACGGGCGCAGCAACCTCCGTTGTCGAACTCAATGTTTCAGGCTGAACCTGTTGTTCGACGTCAGGCGCGACAAATTCACCGGCGGTGTCAGCGGCCTGCTCCTGGGGGGCGGGCGCCTCCGGAGTGGCGAGAGGGGGCGGAGTGGCTGCCGCCCCCTGGCCCGGCGCTGGCGCTGGTGCTGGCGCGGCGCTGACTTCGGGGCCCTGTTCCTGCTCCTCGAGTGCTGCCGCCCGGTGAGTGGCCGCATCAGCGGCGCCAGCCAGGAGGTCGCGGGTTCTATCAATGTCGCGCGCGGTTGGGATGTTCTCTGGTGAGCCAGACTGACCGCTCTCATCGTCCAGCTGGGCCATGCGAACCGATGCAGCGTCGTTCGCGCCACGGCCCTCCGGCGTGCTCGGTGCAATCGCAACAGGCGGAGCTGGCGCGACGGGTGCCGCCGCAGCGGGATCGACCGGCGGCAGGGGCACAAACAGCGCGGCGGGCTTCTGGACGGTCGGCGCCGCATCCTGCTGGCCTTGTTGGCCGAGCAGCGCTGGCGCCGCCGGTGCGGTCGTGCGGTCAGTGGCTGGCGCAGCGTACCGACCAATGATCTCGAAGGCCTGTTGCGTCGCATCCTGGCGCTGCAGCGTCGGCACGCCCAGGTCGGTGGCGGTGCCGGCCAGGCCTTCGAGCGCCATGCGGTCCTGTTCCGACATCACCCGCTCAAGGGCCGGATCCTGAAGCGCCTCAACGATCGGCGCGGCGGCGCGCTGCAGCTCTTGGGTTGCCTGTTCCTTGCTGGGCGCAAACGACTTGGGGTCGAGCGAATCTGGCGCCTCTTGCGCCGGTGCGTTCTGCGCCGCCCAGCCGGCCGCCAGCTCCAGGCGCGACACCGCTTGCTCGCGCAGGTGTTGCGCTGTGGACGGGCTCTTGGCCACCGCCAGGTCGGCGACGAACTGCTTTACGTCCGCCGGGGATCCTTCGGCGCGGATGGCGTCGAGCAGACCGCCGGTGCGCACCTGATCTTCAATCTGCGTCACCGACTCGATGATCGGGTCAGGCTTCTCCTGGCTTTTGGCTGGGTCGGGCAAGGCGGCAGCGGCGCCGTCGGCCCCAGAGACCGCGGCCTTTGACAGGGGTGAGTCGGCCTCCGCGGCTTTCTCACGGACGGCGGCAATCGGGTCCGCGGCCTTCGCGCGATGGCGCGCGGACGCTGCGCCACCGGCGGCGCCGCCCAGGGCGCCAACAGCGCCCTCGTCAACAGCCTGAATCAGCGCGTCCTTGGTCAAGGGGTCGCCGCCGGAGCCGTAGGTCTCGATGAGGCTCTGGACGGCCTCGGTGCCGCCCTGCTTGCCCATCTCCTTCGGGACTTCGGTGGCTGCGCGCCTGGCGAAGGTTGCGGCAGAGCTACCCTCCTTCAGGCCCAGGATGCCCTTGGCGGCCGAGATGTCGACCGCCGTGTCCAGGCCGGCCGAGGCCAGGGAGGCGAGCCACACCTTGGTCAGGTCAACATCCTCCCCGGTGCTCTGTTCGCGGTCCACTGCGTCGGCATAGACGCCGCCGCCTGTCTGGCGCAGGTTGTTGGCGAAAACCGCGGTGCCGGCCGACATCTTCGCGGCCACGTTCTTCGCGGCGAGGTCCACCAGGCCCTCTTTGGCCATCTTCTTGCCGGCTTCGGTGGCTGCAAGACGCGCGACCTCGCCTTCAACGGCTCGCGTTGCAACAGCCTGGACGGCGCCTTTGCCGATCGATTTCCCGATGAGGCCGCCGAGGCCGCCGGTGGCGATGGTTTCCGCGACCTGGTAGCCGAGGTAGCCAATGCTCTCGGACAGCCAATCCTTCATGCTTGCGTCGCCGAACGCCGCCTCGGTGAAGGATGGTGCGCGCAGATCCTTGGCGCTCTCCTCCGACTTTTCCTTGTAGCGATCCAGCGCCCAGTTCTGGAAGTCGCTGCCAGCCTCGCCGTTGATGGTCCGATCGACCAGCGCTGCGCCGCCGTACAGCAGCGCCTGGCTTGACTTGAGGCCGTGAACCGCGCCGGCCTTCACGCCATCGACAAAGCTGCGGTCGCCCTTCGGCGTTTCGTCGGAGTAGGTGATCAGGTCATTGCGGCCGGCGTAGTAGCCGGCCGGCTGCTGAGCGCCGGGCGCCGCGCCTGGGATGGCGGGTTGGGTTGCGGTGTCGCCGGCCGCAAAGCCGGCATTGCGCATCGTCTTGCCCACATAGTTCTGCGTCTCCGCGGGCACGAACTTGAGCCACGACGAAGGATCCCCGGCGGCGGCGGCCCTCCTGATGGCTGCATCGACGGCACCCGGCCCAGCGTTGTACGCGGCCGCGGATTTGGCCAAGTCGCCGAACCTGTCGAACTGGGCTCGGTGATAGGCCCGGCCGAGTGCTTCGTTGTAGTCGGCGTCGTTGCGGTAGCGGTTCTCGTCGAAGGCCAAGCCTGCCAGCTTGGCAGCCTCGGGCGCGGTGCCAGGCATGACCTGGGCGCGACCGATGGCGCCGGCCCGGCTGGTCAATGGCCGCCCGCTGGCATCGAACTGCTGCCCGTTCGATTCGGCGCCGATCATCGCGGCGAACAGCCTGTCGGCACCATCGCCCTGCGATCCGCGCCCGGCCGGCTCAGCTGCGGCGGTAGGGGTCGCGCCATCCTGGCCCACGCCAACCAACTGGTTGACGCTCTGCAAAGCCTGGTCGATGAAGCTGTCGTTTTGTGCCATGGGTGTTGGGTGCCTGGGGTCGTTTTCAGTGCGCGCGTGCGCGGGCCAAGTTCAGCTCATTGAGCTGGCCTCCGCTCAAGGCGCCGAGCGCGCCGGGCGTGCCGTAGTACTTGGCGTCGAGCTCTGCGCGGGACATCGTTTTCAGGTCGTTACCGAACGCATCGGCATCCACCGTGGCGGCCTCGACGCCGCGGGCCGTCGGACGCAAGCCGCCCGGCACCGCAATTCGGGACCGAACGGGTGCGGCAGGCCGCGCCCCTGGATACCACTGACGCAGCACATCGATGCGCCGATCGATGTCATCCATGCGCGCCTGGACCGATTGGCGAGCCAGACCCTTGGCTCGGATCACATCCTCTGTCTTGGCGCCTGGGTTGGCCTTCGCGAGGCGGTCGATGTCCGCGTTGGCAGCCGCCAGGATCGACTGTTCCATGGACTTGCGCACCACGCCTGAGCCGTCCTTCGCTGCCGCCAGCAGGGTCTGCTGGAAAGTCTCGTCGCCACCTTGGCCGGAGAACATGGCGCCAGGCGATCGCTGGCTGCGCAGGAAGCCGACGCCCAGCTCAGTGCGCTGGCCGGGCGTCAGCGTGGAGGTGTCGACGCCGTCCTTGTCGATGATGAGCTGTCCGCCGTTCGTCGTCTTGAAATAGCTCACCGGTGCGCCGGTGGATGGGTCAAGGCCGACCTTCGTCTTGGTGCGGTCCCGCATGACGGTCAGTGCCGCGGTGGCGGCCAGTGCCGGCGGAACCTTGAAGTCGTTGTTGGCGGCGATCCGGTGGACAAACTCCTCCGCCGTAGCGGCCTCGTCCGGTGAAGCAAACTTCGTCTCCGACTGGCTGACGATGTTCTTCATGGCCTCGGTGTAGGGGGTGAACTCGTCGCGAACCTTGGTGCCCGCCTTGGCGCCGCCACCTGCACCGCCAGCACCGCCACCAGCACGCCCGCGGGGGCCGATGTAGATCGGCTTTCCATCCTCGTCCACGTCGTAGTCGCGATAGGGGTTGTCGTTCTTGGCGAGCTCACTGCCGGCGCCGTTGACGAGAACCTCCCCTGGGCGGAGGCTGTGCACCTTGGCGGCCTCGGTCCGACGCACCTCTTCTGCCTTGATCGCGGCCTCGCGCTTGGACTTTGAGAATGCGGCGAAGGTCTCCGGGCTGTAGTGCGCCTCGAGCGCGTCGGCCAACTCCGCTTTGTTCTTGAAGGTGCGAGAGATGGTGTTGCCGGTCTCGCGGTAGTGGATCTGCACCGCCAACCCATCAGGCGTGCGCGTGACGCCGCGGATCTCGCCAGGGTAGGCGTCGTTGTCGAAGAGCACCTTCGCTGCGGCGCCGGCCTGATCGAGATCCAGGCCATCGAGACCGGCCCTGAACTGCTGGTACTTCTTGGTGGCCCGGCCATAGGCGATGGTGTCGGCGCTCGCGGTGTTCTGCAGCCAGCCAGCCATGTCACCCGCTTTGCGGTAGACCTCCGCCTGATCGCGATGGATGTCATCCAGGCGTCGCAGACGCTGCCTTGGGGTGGCGGCCAGCGGCGGGGCCGTGCTGCTCGGCACAGCCAAAGCGGCGGGAGACTCGACAGCGGCCGGCTCGTCGACTGGTGCCCCCTGCTGAACCGTGGCCACCTTCCCCAATGAGCTCAGCGCAGCCACATCAGGCTGGACTGCACTCTCCGCAGGCGGGCTCAACGCAGGGGCGCTAGCGGGGGCAGGAGTGCCGCTGGACGCAGGAGACTCGGCGTCGCCGGGGTCATCCTCCGTCGTCTTGATTGCCGCGAGGCCGGTGCGCAGATCTGCGGTGCGCTTCTGCTCTTCGAGCGTGCGCTGTTGCTGGCTGCGCTGGAACTCGCGCTGCTGCTTCACGTAGGCGCGATCCTCGTCAGCGTCGCGACGCTTCTTCGCCTCATCCGCGCCGGCCTGGTAGTTGGAGTAGGCGCCAGACAGGCCGCCCAGGAAGCCAAGAATCGACATAGGTGTGCCTTTCAGTTCGTCGAGCGTCAGCCGCCCATGCCGTAGGCGGAGGAGGTGGCCTGGCCGAACTGCTTGCTGATGTCGTTCCACATCGCCGCCTCCATGCCGTAGCCCTTGGTGAGTGCGTTGCCAGACGTGACGATGCCGTTGAGACGTGAGCTGTACGCTGAGTTCAAGCCCGCAGTCGACGCCGTCTGCACCCCCATCCCTTGGGCGGAGATGTTCCCCGTCACCTGATTGGTCCCGGAGGTGGAGGCCAGCACCGCGCCGACGTTGCTGGTGAGGCCTCGGCCCAGGCCGGCGGCCGCGCTGCGCAAGGCGATGGCCTTGTCCTGCATGCCGAAGGCGGCGTTGGTCTGGGCGCCAGCGGATGCCAATGCCTCGTTCCGCGCATCGGCAGTGACGGCGGTGGCGAAGGTTGAAGAGTTGGGGTTGAGGCCCAGTCGCGTCATGAGCCGCGCGCGCTGAGCTGTCGAGTTGGCGAACTGCTGGGTGACGCCAGCGGCGGCCCGGCCGGAGCGCTGCGCGATATTCTCTTCCGAGTCGTAGTTCTCGGCATCGGCGACAGCTCGCTTCTCGACGGGCTGGAACGTGCCCTTCCAGTACGTGTACTGCTCATCGGCCAGCGCGGTCTGCTTGTCCGCTGTGGCCAGCTGGCTTTCCACCAGCTTCTTGCGCAGCGCAGCATCGGCTTCTGCGGCGGGCTTGGTGTCCCGCTCGTAGACCATCTTGTTCCAGTCGAACTGTTCGCGCGTCAGGCGATCGGCCGACTCGGCCATTCCCTTTTGCGCATCGACAGCATCGCCGGTGGCCTCAGAGGACATGTAGCTGGACACGACCATCCCGCCCACCATAACCCCTGCCGAAACGACGCCGCAGAGGTGCCCGATGCGGAGCGCCTCATCGACCTCGTCGAAGCGAATGTGATGACCAAATCTGCGGTGGCGCGCCATGGCCGCTCCTAGATGCACTTGACGAAGGTGCGCTCGGCTTCTTTCCAGCCGAGTCGCAAGAAGATTTTTGCCATGTCCAGGGGCCGGCCGGTGGCGCAGCTGGTGTGCACCTTGGTCGCGCTGATGATCTTGACCACGCCGCGCTGCTTGAGCAGCCGCTCGGCCTCGCGCAGCAGCTTGATGCCCACCATGCCCTTGCGCTCCGCCGGGTCGACGAAGTAGATGTCCACCAGGGCATGCAGGGTGCTGCGGTAGTGAAGATGGGTCTTGACGATCGAGATGTGGTAGCCGATCACACGGCCTTCGCGCCGGGCGACCACCACATGCAGCGCTCCGGCGTTGTGCATCGCCCGGTAGAGCTCAAGATCTGGATCGAGCGGGACACGATCGTGGTCCAGCGCAACCTCGGTCCAGTGCAGCGACCACAACGACACCATCTCGCCCACCACATCCGGCCAGGCCTCAAGTGCATAGGTGACGCTCATCGGCTGACCCTGATGTCGACGATCATGGTGATGCGGTCATCCGAGCTGTGGTTCCGGACCTCGTGCTCCTGGGTGTTGTCAAACCACCAGACCTCGCCGGCTTTCATCTGCACCTGCTCGTCACCGGCGCGAAAAAGTGCGCCAGGCTGGCTCTGCAGCAGGATGTGGAAGCGGTCGTAGAACGTGGCCGGCGCCCCGCCGTCGCAGTGGGGCGTGATGCAGGCACCAGGCTTCAGGCGGGTGATGAGGCAGCGTCCCAGTTGCTCGCCCTCGACGCGCGCCATCAGCCCGAAGATCAGCGGGCGGGCCTGCGGAAGCTCCGCCAGCGCGGGATAGTTGATGCACGCGACGTCGTCGACCACAGAGGCCAGGTCCTCGCCGAGCTTGTTGAAGCGCAACCAGATGTCGTCGGCCTGCGAGTGCGCGCTGCTGGGATGCGTCGTGCGCAGGGTGTTCTGGTTCCACAGGTGCGAGCGCATCGCGATGGCCGACATCAGCGGCACCACATCGACGCCCTCACCGATCCGGAGGAAGTTCTTCAAGCGGGGCTCCCGGCGCAGAAAGCGCGCTGCGAAATTATAGTTCTCACCAGAACTTGCGGTTATGGTTTTTCGCTCACCAGACCACCGCTTCGACTTCGGCGGCGGTGGTGGCGGCCTCGATCGCTGTGCGTAGCGTGCGGGCGCGCTCGTGCGCAGCAGACACCTGAGCGCCGAGTGCCAGGCCGACCGCCACCATCTCGGGTGCGCTCAGCGTGGTCACTGTGTTGTCCGCCAGCGTCCAGTCGATAGAGAACGCCGCCCCTCCGATCAACGCGAGCTGCACCGCGCCGGCAATACGCTGCTGGCTGGTCGGGCCCGCATCGAACGTGCACCCCGCCACAACCAGGGGGGCGGCCTCCGCTCTTGCGCGGTCCACCTTTATCGCGACCCACTTCGCTGCCCGAAGGTCAGCAATGGTGCGCGGATCCACCCAGGCTCCAGACACGATCCGGTGAAAAGTTGAAGGCGCCTGCCCCAGGTCGACAAGCTCTCCATCGATTACGACGGATTGCGCCAGGGCGGCGCCGGCACCGATCTCGAGCCACATGGCTCCCATTGAATCTGCGAAGGCTTGAATATCTTCATCAGGGCAGGATGCCGTCTGAATAATGTCGCCTGTTGCATGGGTATATATGGCGAAGGTTTTCATCGTTTTGCACCCAGAGCTAGAAGAGCGCGGTCACCACTACCACCGCCAGTAACAACGCGGAGGTCATATGTATGTGTTCCTGCTCCAGGGTTATCTGTCCATTGAATTGTTTTGCGGAGAGGCGCAATCGCCTCCCCAGAATTCGACCCACCTCCCGAGGCGCCTACGGAATAAATCACAGAACCATTTCTTGTTATTTGAATACCGCCAAAGCCGTAAATGAACATAACGGCATCACCACCAGCGCTATACACGTCTGTGACGTATGCCAGTAGATCAATCGAGGCAATCAGAACAATCGTGGCGGTCGCCGCCTCCGCAGGCAGGGTAATAGCTGGCAGGGTGAGCACTACACCTGTTCCAGTGGTATTTGTTGCAGACGCTGATCGCGGAACAATGATGGCCTCGCCTGCGATCTGGAGTGTATTCACAACCGCATTCCCAATATTCGCGGATTGGGTAATGATCTGGTTCGCCCCGACTTTGTTTGCAGTAATGGCCCCGTCAACAATCAGGTTGGCATCAGCCAGCCGCTCGGCCCGAATATCCGTGAACCAGGGATTAACCGCTACAGGGAATGTTGCCTTATCAACCCAAGGGCCAATGGTAAAAGACGCGATGCCCGCTGGCACCGACCATGTGCCGCCGTAAGTTACCCAGCTGCTCGGATAGGCATTACTGTTTCCAAAGCCAGTGGCGTAAACTATTTGCCCGGACGGGTTATAGCCATAAATCAAAACGCCGATGCCGCCTCCACCCGATCCACCGTTTGCGTGACCAAGCACCGTGAGGCGGTATTGCTCCCCTTGGTAGCAAGTAATTCTGGCGCCTGCCCAATAGTTATCTCGCCCAGAAAACTGAGCTGCATATTCTCGTGGGCAGCCCGCAGGTACGGCAGCATTGGAGGCCGGAAGGCGCTGAACGAATGTGGCCCAACCGGAGCCGCCTGCTGCAAAATCTGGATCAATCATCAGGCTGCGCGGCGTGATCAGCATGTGCTGGGCCTGGATAGCGCCGGCCGCGATGTTGCCGGCCTGCAGCGTGCCCACCTGGGCCGAGCCAATGGCTGCGTTCGCGATGAAGGTCGACGCCGTGGCGGCGGTGATCTGGCCACCAATGTCCACCCCGAATGTGGCGCCCTTCGTGGCGTCGAGCGCGCCGGTGTAGGACGCCCGGTCGAGGTCGAGCACCCAGGCCCCGCCCCAGGTCGTTGCTGCTGGCAGGCCCCAGCGCTTGTAGGTCTTGCCGCTGTTGTCGTAGGCGTACTGGATGACGTTGATGCCATCGTTGGTGGCAAAACCCTTGTTGGTCTCCAGTGTGCAAAAGCCGTTGCCGGTGGCCGTAAGACCGAGGATGTTCATCGCCTTGAACTGCATCGTCAGGCCGGCCGGGTACTCAGATGGCGGGTCATTGCGCTGACGCTGGCCGAACACCGTCGTGCCCTCGCCGCCGTCGACGATCCGGCCAGCGTTGTCGAGCGGCTTGCCGGCGCCAGACACACCCGACCACGCGGCCACAGTGCCGGCGGCGGCCGCGATCTTGTTGAGCAGAGCCTGCTTGGCCGCGTACACGTCGGAGAACTTCTGCCGGAAGGTGGTGCCCACGATCGTGACGTCGCCGCCCGGGATCGTGTTCCAGCCCGTCAGCGTGCCGAGGTAGGCCGTCAGCGCCGTCACCGCAGCGTCGTACGTGGTCTTCTCGGTGGTGATCCCGTAGGCCGTGGCCTGGGCATCAATGCCGGCCTGCTCGCCGGTGATAACCGCATAGTCCCGCACGACGGTCGGCTTCTCGACCGCGCTGAGGATGTTGTCGCTGGCCAGGTTGGTGAGCTGGGTCAGCGCTGCGCTGGCATTCGTTGAGGCGGCGCTGGCCGTCGTCTGCGCCGCGGTGGCGGCTGCGGCCGCAGAGGTCCCCGTGGCTTGTGCCGCGTCGGCCAGCGCCTTGGCCTGCGCGCTGATCTTGTTGAGCAGGGCCTGGCGGGCGGTGTAGACGTTCGCAAAGTTCGCACGGAAGGTCGCGCCAACGATCGCCACATCAGACCCAGGCACGGTGTTCCACCCGGTGAGCGCGCCCAGGTAGGTTGTCAGCGTGGCGACAGCGGAGTCGTAGGCCGTCTTCTCGGTCGTGATCGCAAAGGCTGTGGCCTGTGCGTCAATGCCGGTTTGTTCGGCGATGATGACGTTGTAGTCCTGCACGACGGTCGGCTTCTCGCTGGGCGACAGGATGCTGTCGCTGGCGATGTTGGCCAAGGCCGTGTTGGCAGCGTCGGCCGCGGCCTTTGCTGCTGTGATGCTGGTGGCGACATCCTCCGGGGCCGGCGTCCAGGTCGTGGCCTTGTTGCCGTACTCGATCTTCGGGTGCCACAGATACAGCGTGATGCCGGCAGGCAGGTTCAGGTCGACGAAGTGGTACGTCGCGCTGGTGTAGTTGGCAACCGTCGCGCCCTCGAGCTTTGATTGCTGCCAGGCGGTGCTGGAGTTGATGGCCAGACCCGTGACATCGGCCATATCCGCGGACCAGGCAACCGCCCCAGAAGACACCTTGTGCCACAGCGCCAGCGAGTACAGGCCGTTGCCGCGCAATGCGTTGCGCGCGCGAATGGTTGTAGATGACGTCGTGACAATCTTGATGGCGGCGCCCGTGCTGCCATCTGGCAATGCAATGTCTTCCTCGGTGACGGTCGCACTGCCAGTGAGTAGCGGAAAGCCCGTGGCGCTGGCCGAGCTCTTCCAGAAGTTCGTGCCGCCGATGAAGATCTGGTCGTTCTTGATCGACAGGTCGGTCAGCAGCGTGCCAGCGCTGTCGTACAGATTGGCGCCGGCCACGGTCTTGGTGGCGGTGCTGGATCCACCGGCGCTCCACATCCCGTTCTGGAAGATGAGCGTGGTCATGCACCAGGCGTTGATCGAGTTGTCGACGTCGCCTTGATACATCTCCAGCAGGGCGTTGCCCTGACCGCATCCGCCGATGCCCACCAGAAGGTATGCGCCGCGGAAATGGAAGAACGGGCTCTCGAAGACGCCAGGCGTGCCGCCGTTGGCGTAGATGGCGGCAGGCAGGCCGCCGGTCAGGCGGTTGTTCGCCGGCTCATCCCAGGTCGTCAACGCGAACGTGTTGGCCGACGTCAGGGCCATGAGGTCCGTCGCGAGCACGGACGCATCGAGGTAGGCCGGCGCAGCCACCGTCGGCCGGTACTTGCGAGGCGCCGACACCGGCTCTAGTTGGGCATTGCAGGCAAGGATGCCAAGGCCACTGGAGCCGACGTAGCTCGCATTGTTGAGCGCCGAGCGCACGTAGATGCCAGCATAGATCGTCGTTGCCGCAGGGAAGGTGCAGGCGATGCTGCAGCGATAGAAGCCATTCCCTGCGGCCGCCACGGTGGCCACCGGTGACGTGGCGCCACCGTATGCCGCGGCCGCCAGCGCCACGGCCCCGGCGGTCAGGTCGAAGTAGGCGTCCACCCCGATTGCAATGCCCGAAGTGCCCAGGCTCAGCCGAGCGAGGCCGCGGCCATCCGGCTTCAATGTGGCGTGGAAGACCCAGGTGCCACCGGCGGCGATCACATAGGGCTGGTAGCGAACCTGCGACGACGACAGCGTGCTCTCGGACAGCTTGCCGGCGATGATCGACACGCCGTCCGGGCCTGTGGCCGCATTGGGCGTGACCGCCAGCGGGTTGGCGTCGGACACCCACGGCGCCGCGCTAAGGTCGTCTGACTGCAGCAGCGCGTTGGCGATCAGCGTCGTTGCCGCATAGACGTCATAGCTGCGCACATCCTGCACCGCACCGTTGGTGCGATTGAAGATCGTCAGGGTGTAGCTGCGCGCCCCGGCCGCAACGGTGGTGGCCGTGTCGAGGTTCTTGACGCCCACCACCACGCCGGCCGGCTGAGTGGTTGAACTGCTTCCGCGCGAGAGCAGCGAGTACTGGATTGGCTTGGCCGCGCCACCGACGTTCGACCAGTCGAGGGCGCTGCCGGCGGCCAGGATGACGTTGCCCAGCGCATCCCTGATGCTCAAGCCGCGTGTATCGATCTGGGCCGCTGTCAGCTGGCCGGCGATGTGGGCAGCCATGAGCTGCGCCGTGCCATCGCCATTGATCCGCCAGCCGCTCGTGCCGGCCACGTAGTTGTTGGAGCCGATGTAGCGACCGACCCCGATCGTGCCGGCGGTGATCTTGTCGGCCGACACGCTCGCGATCTTGGCGTCATCGATCGCTGCGTTGCCGATCTTGGCGTTCACGATCGTGCCGTTGGCGATGAACGCTGCGCTCATGTAGACGCCGACCGGCACGGCCACGCCGTTGATCGTGGTGGCCGTGGTCTGCACATAGAACGGCGAGGCCGGCGCAACACCGGGGCCCGAGGGGCTGGCCACATAGAACTGGTCCGCGCGCACGGCGAACGCGCTGGAAGGTGTCGCGTTGTTGGCCGTTGATGCCAGACCAAAGCCGCTCACATACCCGTTCGCGTCGATCTTGACCGTGTACTGGGCGAACAGGGTGCCGTCGTTGGAGGCTCGCACCGAAGCCTCTTGTGCGATGGCCACGCTGTAGGCCACCGGCGCGACGCGCCCAACGGTCACCCAGTCGACCTGGAACACGTCGGCCGCCGTGGCGCCGAGGTCCAGCCGGATCTGGGTGATCGTGTTGCTTACCCAGTCGGAGCCGCCCGAGGTCAGGGCGGACATGTCCCACTCGATGACGCGCCATTCGGTCGTCGAGGTCGGATCTGGGCTGACGGTTTTGCTGTAGGCAGCGCTGATGCCGTGAGAGCTCGTCGAGTAGGTCGCCGCGCCATCCCAGCCAGCGCCAGCCATGCGCTTCACGCGCGCCCGGATCAGCGGGAAGGTGCCGCCCGCAATGGCCAGGCCGGTGGGCGAGAGCAGGACGGGGTCGGTGCCCGACGAGGTGATGGTGGCAACGCCACTTGCCGCAGCCAGCGTTGCGCCAGTTGCGACCCAGCCGTCGGCGCTCGTGTCGAAGTTCCACGCCAGCGTGGCATCGAACCCGGTGGCTGTGGCCTTGAGGGCGTTGAGCGACGACGCGGCCGAGGTGGCGGAGCCGGACGCACTCGTGGCGCTCGACGATGCGCTGTTGCTGTACGTCAGTGCATTGGCGGCCTGGGTGGTTGCACTGGTCGCCGAGTTCTGCGCGGCCGTGGCCTGCGTGCCGGCGGCCGTGGCCTGGGTTGATGCGGTCGATGCACTGGTCGCTGCGGCAGTTGCAGAGCCGAGCGCAGCGTCGCGCGCGGACTCTGCTGCCACCTTGGCGGCGGCAGCAGCGGTGGCCGAGTTACCAGAGTTCGTTGCCTGGGTCGAGGCGCTTGAGGCGCTCGTTGCGGCCGCCGTTGCCGAGCCGGAGGCGGCATCGCGTGCAGACTCGGCCGCCACCTTGGCGGCCGCAGCAGCGGTGGCCGAGTTGCCCGAATTCGTTGCCTGGGTCGAGGCGGTCGATGCGCTCGTCGCAGCCGCCGTGGCCGAGCCGGAGGCGGCCGTGCGCGCGGACTCGGCGGCCACCTTGGCGGCGGTCGCTGCAGTCGCGGAGTTGCCGGCGGCGGTGGCTTGCGTGGAAGCCGTCGTGGCTGAAGTGCCGGCAGCGGTGGCCGAGCCAGATGCCGCATCCCGGGCCGACTCGGCAGAGACCTTGGCCGCCTGCGCAGCGGTGGACGACACGCCGGCCGCGGTGGCCAGCGTGCCGGCGGCGGTGGCGCTGGTAGCAGCAGCCGTGGCACTGCCGCCGGCCGCGTCACGCGCGGACTCTGCAGCCACCTTCGCACTGGTGGCTGCAGCCGAAGCCGAGTCGGCACCCGTCTTGCTGGTCGCAGCGTTGGTCGCCGAGACCGCCGCAGCCGTGGACGAGGTTGACGCGGCACCCTGAGCGGTCTCTGCGGCGAGCTTGGCGGTTTGAGCGGCCGCAGCCTGCGTGCCGGCGGCGGTGGCTTGCGTGGCAGCGCTGGTGGCGCTGGTGGCGGCAGCCGAGGCGCTGCCGCCGGCCGCGGTGGCCGAGTTCGCCGCCGCGGTGGCCGAGGTGCCGGCCGAGGTGGCGCTGCCAGCGGCATTGGTTGCCGACGTGGCCGCAGCCGTGGACGAGGTCACGGCAGCGCCCTGAGCAGTCTCCGCGGCGAGCCGAGCAGTCTGTGCTGCCGCAGCCTGTGTCCCTGCGGACGTGGCCTGTGTGGCTGCCGCCGTGGCGCTGGTGGCGGCGGCCGTGGCGCTGCCACCAGCCGCGTCGCGCGCAGATTCGGCCGCAACCTTCGCGCTGGTGGCTGCAGCCGAAGCCGAGTCGGCGCCCGCCTTGCTGGTCGCAGCATTGGTTGCCGACGTGGCCGCAGCCGTGGACGAGGTTGATGCCGCCCCTTGAGCGGTCTCCGCAGCGAGCTTGGCGGTCTGAGCAGCCGCAGCTTGCGTGCCGGCCGCAGTGGCCTGCGTGGCGGCGGTGGTGGCGCTGGTGGCGGCGGCGGCTGCGCTGGTGCCCGCGGTGTCGCGCGCAGATTCGGCGGCCACCTTGGCGCTGGTGGCCGCGGTAGAGGCGGACTCAGCGCTCGTCTTGAAGGCGGCTGCGCTGGTGGCCGACGTGGCTGCAGCAGACGCAGATCCAGCGGCCGCGGTGTTGGCCGCCTGGGCCGCCACCTTCGAGGCGCTTGCGTCCGAGGCGTAGCCTTGCGCGGTGGTGCTGGCGGCAATCGCACCCGACAGGCTGGTCGCCGCGTTGGCGGCCGAGGTGGCTGCCGCGGACGCGGATCCGCTGGCCGTGGTGTTGGCCGATTGAGCCGCCACCTTGGACGTGTTGGCGTCCGATGCATAACCCTGGGCTGTGTTGCGCGCCACAATGGCGGCCGCGAGGCTGGTTGCCGCATCGGCCGCCGAGGTGGCCGCAGACACCGTCGTCCCATAGGTCGTCTGCAGATCAAGGATCTTTGTCGTCAGCCCGGTCGTCGGCGCATCGATCAAGTCGACGCGCGAGCCAAGCGTCGAATGCAGCATCGACGATGTCACCTGGCCCTGCAGCGCAGTCAGTATGCTGTCCACGTCGTACGACGTGGTGATGGAGATGCCGGCCGTGCCCTGCCACGGGCCCGTGATGTTGGCCTGCGAGACGAACCGGACCCAGTAGTAGAAGGTTTGGTTGAGGCCGGGTCGATCAGTGAACGACCAGCCGCCATCCCGGCCCACCAGGATCGCGTTTCCCAGCACGTCATTGCCTGAGCGCCAGATCTCCGCGTGGGCGTGGTTGCGATAGTTCAGCGGCACCGTCCAGCGCAGCTGAGCCGTCTCGTAGCCGCTCACGCCGGAGACATCCTCCGGCTGCGGCGGCGTGGTCAGGTCGGCGACCGGGTCATACCCATCCGGCGTGCCAGGCGACACGACGATCACCGGCGAGGTGGGCAGGCCTCGCCCGCCAAGGCCAACCTTGGCCAGGTTCAGCGTCACCAGCTCGCGGTGGGTCACCACCTGATCCAACGGGTCGCCGCGCAGGCCCTCGCGAACCTCCAGCGTTTCCTTGATGGCCCGGGCGACCTCGGTGAGGTTGCCGGCGGTGACCGAGGGAATGGACGGCGTCTTGGTTTCCGCGGCCATCAGCGCGGTCTTCACGAGGCCCGTCATGCTGCCGCCTGCAGCTCTTGGATCGACGAGGCGACGCGCAGGCGATTGACCTCACCAGTGGCCTCGATCTCGAACTGCCACAGGTTCTCGCGAAAGCCGGTCGGCAGCGCAAACGGATTGGCATCCGTCACGGAGCGCGTGTGATTCAGCGTGCCGCCAGCGTAGATCCTGAGCGTCAGCGGATAGACCGCCGCATCAACGGCCGCGCGCGCAAGGCACGTCGGGATCGGCAGCCTGAACGGCCTGCTACGCCAGGTCAGCGTGAGGGCCGACCCGGCATTGAATCGGACCAGGCTCCCGCCTTGAGCCAGGTACAGCGTGTCGGTCCGGGGATCCGAGTAGCCCCCGGTCACGTCGGTAGCCGCACTGAAGTCGGAGGTCGTCAGCGTGGCGCCCTGCCCCGACAGATCGATGATCAGAAGGCCGCGCGAGCCATCCGCCTTCGTGTAGAAAGCGTGGTAGCGACCATCGTGGTAGAAGGCCTTGATCGATGACGGGTTGTAGGCGAGCCACTGCTCTCGCGTGAGCAGCTTCATGGTCACCAGCTCCATCGAGCTGGAGCCGATGCTCACCAGCCCATCTGGGCTCGCATACAGCACGCCATCGCCGGTCTCAACGAT
Source organism: Burkholderiales bacterium (assembly GCA_039932275.1). GTDB lineage: Bacteria > Pseudomonadota > Gammaproteobacteria > Burkholderiales > Burkholderiaceae_C > Sphaerotilus. The sequence continues at coordinate 19,917 of JBDTQF010000004.1, read as the reverse complement.
GGAGGCCTTCGACACGCAGGCATGCGGGAACTCCAGCCTGATGGTCGACATCGAGGCTGGGTCCGAGCCTGTCGTCAGGTACGGGTGGCCATTCGTCAGAACCGCAACCGATTCGCGGAAAACGCCAATGCCAACGATGGTCAGATCGATGGGGTACTGATGCGGCCATGCATGCGGCAGGTTCGGCTCGGAGAGGTGGAGCACGTTGTCCACGAAGCCGACAGCCGCCCCGCCAGGCAGCAGCTTCAAGCCCTTGAGCGTCGCCGGTGGCGCTACCCAGTTGCCAGATGGCAGCACCTCGCCAAGCGAGGACTGGGTCACCGTGTCGCTGTAGGTGGTTGTGGCCACAGCGATCTCGGCCACGAACTGGAACTCGGTGCCGACATCGGTGACCGACGAGCGGTAGATCCGCTTGAGGGTGATGTTGTACGCCCCCGATGGCACGCCGGACATGCCGCTCAGCGAGACAGCTGCCGCCGGGTCGATCGTGATCAGGCTGGAGGGGTCGGATGGGGGGCCCTCTTCGCCATAGGCGCTGACGTAGGTGTAGACGTAGGTGCGCGTCTCCGCCGTGGCGCCGGATGCCGGCGACGTGCCGGAGGCGCTGGCTGCCCCCGCCGGTTTCGGGATGCCGAGCATGTAGCTGGCGCCCGGGTACGACGAGCCGGAGATCAGCGCGCTGTTGGGGCCGTACCGGGCCTCGGCGCCGTCGCTCCAATAGGCGCGCCCCCACGGGTCGGAGGCAATCGGCGAGCGGATGACGTCCGTGTCGGCCGTGAACTCGAACCACCAGCTGGTCTCGGTGTTCGAGTTTCCATAGCGCCAGATGGTCTTCGGCAGCGACTTTGTCAGCGCCTGCAGCGTGGTAGGCCCAGCCAGCGGGACAAGCGCCCCGCTCACCAGGCGCACGTTGTTGGCCACGACCGCCTCGGTGGCGTCGATGAGCAGTGCGCTGACGATGGGCTTCAGGCCACCGAAGGCCTTGATGGTGATTGAGCTCAAGCGAATGCCTTCCAGGCCCGCGGCATGGCGGGCCCTGTGTGGTGTGGTTGGTCAGGCAGCGACGGCCAGGCCGACTGCTGCCGCGGCTTCGATGCCGAGCACCTGGACGCCAGCGACAGCGGTGGTCGCGACCAGGTCGAACGAGGCGCTTGTGCACAGCGAGACGTTGTTCGCGTGCGCCCCCTGCTGACCGAGCGGAGCTGGCTCGCAGTGGTTGTCGAGCTGACCCTGGCCATCGAGGAAGGCGGCAACCTGCAGGCTGCTCGTTGCCATGGCCCTGGCGACTGCAAAGCTGGCCAGGCCAACGTAGGCAGACAGGGTCGAGTCGGATCTCATGCTGACGCCGCCGCTGCCGACCAGGCTGACAAACAGCCCGCCCGGCGTGAGCTGTGCAGCCGCGCCGCCAGCCCCGCGCGAATCCGACGCCAGACTGGCCGACGACGCGATCTCGGCCATGGCTTGCGCCATCGCAATGGCCTGAGCCGCCAGCACACTGGCGGAGGACAGCTCGGCCGAGGCGCGCGCCGACACCGCGGCAGCCCCCGTCAATACGGTGGACGCCGACAGTGACGCGCTGGCCGATGCCGTGGCAGCGCATGACGACGTGAGCGGCGATTCGGAATTGAGGGTCGCGGCGGAGGCTGTGCCACCAGCTGCTGCCGACGTCAGGACAGCGACCGAGGAGATGGATGCAATCGCCTCGCTGGACGCGCCGCCGAACCCAGTGATGGCGGCGGCGGTAGAGATGGCGGCCGCCGAAGATCCAGCGACCGAGGCGAACGAGGCGAGAGACGATCCGGCGTCCAGTGCCGCGGTGGACGCGGCGGGCCCGGCCGCCGCTGAAGCCAGCACCGCGATCGTCGCGATGGATGCACTCGCCTCACCGGACCCGCCACCGAACCCCGTGAGTTCGGCCACAACCACCGTGGCGGCCGTTGCAGACCCGGTGGCCGATGCGAATGACACCAGTGCTGCGTCGGACGCGAACCCAACCAGTGAAGTCGTTGTCTCGACGGAGGCCTGGGCCGCCAATATCGCAACCGCAGAGATGCCGCCGCTGGCCGCGCCAGGCCCAACACCAGCAGCCACGAGCGCCCCGGCCACCGTCAGCGAGGCCGTCGCAACACCGGTGACCGATGACGTTGAAGCGAGCACCGCGCTGGTCGTGAGCGAGGCTGCCTGCCTGGCAACGCCTGTCGCGCCGGAGGCCAGGATCGACAAAACAGTGAGGGGTGCCGCGGCACTTGCCGGACCTGAGCCCGAGCCGGCCGGTTGGGCCACGGTCACCAACGAGCCGCTGGACGCGGCAACACCGCGGCTGACGCTCGTCATCAGCGCGTCGGGGTAGCTGATGGTGATGTCGGCAGCGCCAACGGCGCCAGACACGCGGCCGGAACCGCCGAGCGCCGCGTAGGTCGCGACCTCGTTCGCGCCGGATCGCGCGGTCGCCGCCGAGACGCTGGAGAACAGCATCTGCTGGGTCAGCGACGCCGAGGATGCGCCGGCACTGGAGCCGGAGCCAACGATGGCAACGGCGATCGTCAGCGAGGCGCTTGCGCGCACCGTGGCGGCTGAACTGGACGCAAGGCTGGCATAGGCTACCAGCGCCGCAGACGAGGCGCTGGAGCACGCGCCGGTGCCAGCCAGGGCCTGAGCCACGGAGAGGCTCGCCGACGAGGCACCAGAGAGCGCCCCACTGCCAGCCGGCAGGGCTCGCGTCGTGACGGCACCGGTGCCGGCGCCCTGCACGGAACCAGAGCCCGTCAGGCTGGTGCCGCTGCTCAGCGTAGCGGTGGCGCTGGAGGTGTGCCCACCAGTGCCGGACAGGATTGCAAGGGAGGTGATGGCCGCCGACGCAGCGCCCCCGGCAGCACCAGCACCAGCCGCCGCAGCAGCAGCAGTCAGGCCGGCCGAGCTGGTGGCGGATGCCTGGCCAGACCCGTTCAGCGCGATCGACGTTGCAGCCGTCGCCAGCCCGTACCACGAGGACCAGATGTCGCCATCGTCCTTGTTGGGGTCGAGCGGGTTGATGGCTGCGCGCGTGAGTCGGCCGGTCGGCAGCGACGACCAGGACCGCATGTTCCGCGCCCAGCCAACGAAGGCGGCACCCTTCCCTGCCGAACTCAGCCCGGTCAGCATTAGGCGCGCAGGGCCGGCAGTCACCGTGGCATTGCTGTCCGTGACGGCGGCTCGATAAAAGCCACCATGGTCGCCCGAGACGATCGTGGGCGTGGTGTAGCTGCTCGACGTTGCGCCGCTGATGTCTGACCAGCTCGACCCATCGGCACTGTAGGCCCACTGGTAAGTCAGCGAGCCAGCGCTGGCGGTGGCGGAGACCGAGAAGGTCGCAGTGGCGCCAACAGCGGCAGCAGCCCACTCAGGGGGCGTGACGATCGTGGGGGCCAGCGTGTTCGGGAAGAACTCGGTGACCAGGGCGTAACCGGTGGTGCCGTTGCGGGTGGCGTTGCGCGAATTGCCACTGAGGTCAGACTCCGTGGCGTTGTTGCCGCGGAACCGCAGGTCCACAGCCGGCGCAGATGCCCCCGACCGAATGGCGTCGATGTGCACGCCAGCCGCCAGCGTCTGCACTTCAGCCGCCGTCAACGAGTCGCTGGTGAGGATGAAAAACTCGCCCAGCGGAGCTTCCCAGAAACGGGTTGCGTCGAGATCGCTTCGGCCGCCGATGTACCAGGTTCCGGAGCTGATCGCGTTCGGGACGTTGGTCGTGTAGGTGCCATTCGGCGCGCTGACCGTGGCGCCCTCGGAGACGCAATACACCTCAATCTGCGAGGACCTGCGCTGCACCACCACCAGCTTGTCGGTTGTGGTGGCCAGCGGCAAAACAGCCACCGGCCCGTCATTGAACTCGGTGCCCGAGGAGCCGAGCGCGCGCAGGATGACGTCGCCGTTATTGCCCGCCGAGGCCTCGCCTGTGAAGACCTGCAGCGAGTTGTTGCCGCCCAGCGTGCCGCGCGACACCATGTACTGAAAGCCGCTGCCGGCGTCGGTGGTGCGCCGCGTCCAGAAGCCAATCGTCCAGTCACCGGCCGGGAGGCCGGGCCCGGTGAAGGTGAAGTACCGGCTGGCGTTGCTTACGCCAAAGTCGAGTGCGTCGAGTGCCATCGGCGCGCCGTCAGCCTTGCGTCACCGCCATCGATCCGGAGATGTTCGATGCCGTCGTGGTGGATGGGATGAACAGGAAGAACGGCACCGCGCCGTTGAACAGCTTGGGGAACCCGCTGGTCAGTGCATCGATCGCGTTGGACACGTTGCCAACAGGCAGCTCCAGCGAGGCGATGGGCCGGTAGGCGACCAGGTTCATCGTGCCGCTGACCCAGCTAGAGGTGATTAGCAGCGACTGCACCGAACGCACGCCTGTATCGCCCGCCTGCAGACCAATGGGGAAGAAGGCTCCTGCCGTCGGGCTGTTCGCCGTCGCGAACGAGTTGAAGGCGCTGCGCCCGGAGGTGCCGGCCTGGTTGGTGTAGGCGATGGTGATGAGCGGCGCCGCCGCGCCGGCCGCGGCACTGATCTCCAGGCCCAAGAGGACGCCGTCGCCGTTCGTCGAGCCGGCGTTGTCGCGAGCCGGCCACGTCGGCGACGTGATCGACTGCGCCGACGTGGACGTGATCGTGAAGCCGCCGTTGTGCCAGAGCCTGTCGCACAGCAACAGCGTGCCGGCGATGGTGGCCGCGGCCTGCAGTCGCGACAGGTAGGTGTCGCCGCTGACCGGATCCGAGAACGGGATCTGGCCATTCACCTGCGTCGAGGAGCTTGACAGCACAACGCCATTCAGCGTGGTGTCGAAGGCCCCGGCGCCAGGGTTGCCGCCCAGCCCCCACAGGGACTGTGGGCGGCCAGCCACCATCGTCGGCGTCACAGCCTTCGCAAAGAACCTTGTGGGCTGCGCCCCAGCCAGGACGCCGTCGAGGGTAGCGATTGCCATGTCGCCCCCTTAGCTGCCGATGGTCTTCGACAGCGCGGTGCTCGCGAACTTCGGCGCGGCCTGGCCGTTCGCGATGGTCTGCAGCGTGCCCAGCGGGCCCCAGTCGAGCAGGTTGCCGGCGCTCGATGCATCCCAGCACGCCCAGCCCCAGATCTTCTGGGTGCCGCTCACCCAGTCAGCGCTGGGCTGCGGGAAGATGATGTCGACGTTGTTGCTGGACTGGCCGGAGGTGCCGCTCGATGCCGAGGTCGTGGCCGCACCCTGGGTGCCAGACCAGTTGGCCAGGCTGGCGGTCAGAGCTGCTCGCGCGTAGCTGCCGCCGCTGGGCTCGACCTGGGCCGTGTTGGCGTCCAGGGTAGCGTTCTGCTCGGTCATCACTGCGCTGCCATCGGTGATGGCTTCGCCGACGGCGCCCGGGTAGAGCGTGCTTTGCGAGGCCGCGGTGGTGCCGGCGGTGGTGACCTTGTACAGGTGGTACTTGCTGTCGTTGGCCAGGATGGCCAGCGTGTCGTTCAGCGCGTAGGACGTGCTGTTGGCGCGAGCGCCCTTGCTGCAGATCAGCAGGCCGAAGTACAGCGTGGCCGGTGCCGTGAAGGCCTGGCCTCGGTACAGCAGATCGGTCATCTTGTTTTGAACGTAGTCAGAGAACATGCCCATGGTCTGGACTCCTTGCGTTGGAAAAGAAAAGGCCCCCTGGCGTTACTGCTCAGGGGGCCGTCGGTGGGTGCGCTTGTTCAGGCGAACTTGGCTCGAACGGTGAACTTCAGGACGTCGTAAACCGTCTGGACGTCGTCGTCCAGCTGGCTGAAGGACACCTTGATCTCGCCCTCGTATTCGCCGGGCTCGACGTCGAGGGTCTGGTTGGGGAAGTTGAAGACCGCCACGCCGTCCGATCCACCGTTCGGGACGGTGCACTGGATGGTCGACAGCACGACGTCATCGCCCGCGGCGCGCAGAGCCACGGACACCGTCGCATTGGTGAGGTTCATCACCGAGCCGTCGCTGTTCTTGAGCGTCAGCTTGATGTAGGGCCGGTTGTCGCCCTGGACCAACTTGATCTTGTTGGACATGGCGGCCCTATCCGAAGCGCCGCGGCGTCACCGTGACGGTGCCCGGCGTGTTGTCGTGGAAGAGGTTGATGCGCGCGTCGATCTTCTTGGTGTCGAACATGCCTTGGTGATAGCCGGCCAGGCCCGGGTTGCTCCAGGCTCGGCCAGGCGTCGACGCAAGCCGGGCCAGCGCGCCGCTGATGAGCGCCTCGTGGTGGTCGGCCACAAGCTCGTCAGGCAACGTCGTGGCGGCCATCGTTGGCGTGTACGAGACCCGCAACGTCAACTTGGCCTTGCGCGCACCCATCGGGATTGGGAACACCCTCACCGACTGGTTGCTGGTCCCCGAGTTGAAGAACACCGGTTCCGAGCCGAGAGCCGTCTGCCAATCCGGCATGACCAGGTTGAGCTGGGCCGTCGTCTTGGGGACCAGCTCGCGGCCAGAAACCCAGGCCCCAAGGATGGCCAGGGGGCGCGCATCGCTGGGCGCCTCCAGGTCATACGCCCCCACCTTGTCGATGAGGGTGATCGGGTCCTGGAATTCGTTCCAGGCGTTGGTTTCGCGGCAGAAGTCGATTGCCGCATCCACCAGCGCCAGGACGGCCGTGACGTCAGGGCAGCCCGGCACGCTGACCAGCAGCCGAGGCAACAAGTCGGCGGCCTTCACCTATCAGCCCCGGGCCACCGGCGTTGCCTGGTGGGGCATCGCCGTGTTGGGGTTGAGCGGCAGCGACTGCAGGTTGGGGTTGATGCCCGTGAGCGCCGCGACCTGGGCATTGATGCTGCCAGTGAACATCGAGGTGTGCGCCGCAGCCATGTTGGCGTTGCCGGCGAACTCGGCGTCCTTCATGTAGGCCCGTGCCAGGATGTAGTTCACCAGGTCGTCGATGTACTTGTCGTCCACCGAGATCTTCGTGGTGTCGCTGCCGTCCATGCCGTAGCTGCCGCTCGTCAGCACCTCGACAGGGTTGGCCAGGAACGAAACCTCGACCCAGACCGCCGGGGTCGCCGGCACGCCGGGGCTGACGTAGAACACCTTCGGAAAGCGCGGGTCGAAGATCCACTGCGACACCACCGGATCGGCCACGCTGTGCCAGTCGGGCGAGTTGACGTCGAGCACCTCGCGGTCGACCAATCGAATGGCCCGGCCCGCGGAGGTGCCGTCGGCGCCCATGTTGCGCATCACCGCTTGCAGGAAGTGACCGAACACGTTGGCCGCGGCAGAGCCATCGCCCGGCTTGATGTTGGCCGACTGGATGCTCTCGATGGACTGCTTCGTGCCGGGCGTCAGCTTGATGACGTCCACGCGCGTGCAGGACGCGGGCATGTACTTGGCGATGGCCTTCTGGCCGTCGTTGAGCCAGGAGACCAGCTCACGCTGGGTCCAGCGGGTGAACTGCGGCGAGATGTCGTGCAGCTGCGAAGAGACGCGGAAGATCGCGTCCCGGACGAGGATGGAAGATGCCATTCAGGCCTCCGATAGATGGGGTGTGGGCGATGCGCCTGAACGGCGCTTCGGGGTCGCGTGCGTGACCGCGCCGCTGGTTGAATCAGTGCGCCGAGAAGGCGAAGCGCTGCACCACGCGCTCGACGACGCCGCCGCCAGCCACCGACTGGAAGAGCGTCTGCTTGGCGTCCAGCAAGATCTGGTAGACCTCGGCCGGGACCTCCACGGGCTTGCCGCGGGGGATCTGGTACATGTAGCCGTTGAGGCCGATGGAGACGGCATCGGTGCCGCCATCGCCATCGGCCGGGTGGATCGTGATGGTTCGCTTCGAGCCGCTGAGCTGCTCGTCGTGGTTGGTGCCAACGACTTGCTGCACATTGGCCCCCGCCGCCACTACGTCCGGGGACGCCTCGTCATCCAGCGTGGTCACCTTGGACTGGGTCTTGGTCATATCTGCCTCACAAAAGAAAAAAGCCCCGAAGGGCCGAAAACGACAAAGGCCCCGAAGGGCCCTCTTGATTGGTGTGGCTCACCTCATGAGCCAGTGCTGATCTTGGCCAGCGGCCTTACAGCGTTTCGGGCAGCGTTGCCACGTCGTAGTACGTGACTGCCACGTTGGCCGCGTCGAGCGCCGTGGTGCCCGGCGTGAACGTCGCGCCGCCGGTGGTAGCCACCTTCAGAACGCCGATGGCGGTGTAGCCAGCGGGTTCTTCGGGCAGGTCGCCGTCGCCGGTAACGATGCGCGACAGGTCGCCCGCATAGGTGACCGCCTGCCCCGCGTATGAGCCCTGGCTCACGGCCACCGTGCCGGCCGCATTGAGCGACAGCACGTAGAACACCGTGGTGCCGGACGGCTGCACGAACGCAGGGTCAGCGACCGTCACCGGCTCGCCGAACAGGCGATGCGTCACCGCGATCGACTGGGCGGCCAGCGCGGACTTGGTGAAGAACAAACCACCGATCGTGTAGACGATGGCGCCCGTGGACTTCACCGTGGCCGCCGAGGCCGCGTTGATGGCCAGGGTGATCTTGGTGAAGCAGAAGTTGCCGATGAGCGCTCGGAGCGCTGCACCGGCGGCTGCGGTGAGTCGAGACATGAGGTCTCCTTTCGGGATGATGGGTCTTGGTGGTGGGCCTGGGCATCGCTGCACCAGGCCCGGGCTCACGCCGCCGCTTACGCGGTGGCAGCGACCTCGCCGCGCGCCATGAAGGCGTCGTTGAGGATCACGGCCGTCTGCATGGCCTTCCAGCCCACGGTGCCGCGCTGCGCCAGCGGGTCGCTGTCGCTGGGCTTCGGGTTCACCACCATCGGCGTCAGGGCGAACATGCCCTTCAGCGCGATGATCCCGTAGGCGTCACGGCCCAGGAACAACACCGGGTAGACGTCGGCACTGGTGCCGCTGGTGCTGAGCATCGTGCCCTTGGCGCCACCGGCATCGACCCACGGCTCGAAGATCGTGGAGCTGAGGTAGCGCACGTCTTCGATCTTGCCAAGCTCGTTCTCGAACGGGGTCAACGAGCCGTACTTCTCAGCCGGCACGAAGCTGGCAATGCCGCGCACGTCGGCCTCGACGTCCGGGTGGATCAGGGCGATGTAGCCCGGCGCCACGTTCTCGGTGCCGTACGACGGGGTCGAGCGGACCACCGAGGTGATGAAGCGCGCGTTCTGGCGCTTCAGTGCGCGCACGGCGCGCCGCTGCAGCGTGATCGAGATCGGGGTGTTGACCGCGTTGCGGGCGCTGCCGTTGGCGTACAGCACGTTGGTGCCGGCCTTCAGCACGCCGTAGCGCATCTTCTCGATCATCTGCGCGGCCTGCTCGCCCAGCAGGGTGATCGCCTCGTTGAGGGTGTCATCCTCGTGGGTGTCCATGATCACGTCGCTGATCGTGGTCAGGCCGCCGTACTGCGACAGGGTCGCGGTCACGTCCGTCACGGTCAGCGCCTGGCTCGACGGCGTCACGCCTTCGGTCAGCGTGGTCGGCGTGGTGGGCAGCGCGTTGTAGCGCCGGAACTTCATCACCTTCGTCGAGTTGCTCGGCAGAGGCTTGGCCTGGCCGAACTTCTCCAGGACCAGGTACGGGAGGCCCCGCTCGAGCATCTTCTTCTCGGCGTAGGCGGCGGTGCGCGGGGAGATGTCCCCATAGGTGGTGGTAGCCATGTCAGTGTCCTTTCGTAATGGCGTCGAGCTGTGGTGTGTTGGCCATCGCAAGAGGAGCGGTTGACTTGCTTGCCGTATGCAGACGCGGTGATGCCTGCCGGGGCGCTTGCGCGTATCCCAGGCATCTCGTCATGCGCGACTCGGGTCGTCGTGCTCTCTTTTGTTTGGGTGCCCGGCGATGACCGCCGCCGGGCAAGCGGCTGTGAGGCAGAGGGGCCTCGGAACCGGGCTCAATCGATGAGCCCGAGGGGTGTCTCACCGACCCGTTGCGGGCCGGCGGTGTTGAGGGAAGGGGATCAGCGATCCATGTAGACCGCGTCTTGGGTTACTTGATCTGGTCCCAGGCGCCCTGGTAGTCGTCGGAGGCCGGCGCCGGCTGCTCGGGCAGCTGCATGCCGCTGGAGCGCACGCCCTCGGCCGCATCCAGACCCTCGGCCACGGTCGGGTCCGCGGGGGCATCCTCGATGGCCTCCTGGGTTTCGGGCTGAGCCACGGCGGCCTTGTAGCCATCCAGCAGCTTGACGATCTCCGGGGCCGACCCGCCGGTGACGATGCGCTCGGCATCGCCGCGCTGGTCATCGGGCAGGCTGCCAACATACTTGGCGAACTCGTCGCTCTGGCTGATCTCGGCGAAGTCCGGGTGCGATGCGGCGATCTTCTCGAAGTGGGCCTTGGCCTTGCTGTCGACGATGTCGTTGATGATTTCGTCGACCGTGCGGCCCATCTCGGCGACGCGCTCGCCGGCCACCTTGGCGCCAGCGTCGCGCGCCTTGGCCTCGGCGATCACCTCGATCATGCGAACGAAGTCCTCGCCGAAATCCTCGGCCAGTTGCTTCATCGCCTGGTCGGCGGTCATGGCGCCGGACTCGACCTTTTCGGCGGCGGCGTCAGCGGCCTCAGCCAGGGGCTCGTTGCCCTGCCCTTCGGCCTTGTCGCCGACAGCCTCGATGGCTTCAACAGCCGCCGGCTCGCCGCCGCCCTGGCCGCCATCCTTGAGCTTGGCCTCCATGGCCTTGAGGCGACCCTCCCAGCTCTTCAGGCGCTGGGTCTCCTTCTCGACGTCGACCGGCTCGGCAGCGGGCTCAGCCGCAGGCTCGGCAGCCGCAGTGGATTCGGCGGCCAGGTCGACGGGCTGCGCAGCGGCCGGCTCAGCGGCAGCCGGCTCAGCGCCCGGATCGATGCTGGCGACGACGTCGTCAGCGGGCGCCCCGCTGGCCTCGCCCTCGGTGGGCAGCGACAGGCCGAACGCCTCATCTTCGCTGGGCTCCGCGCGGGTCGGCACGTCTTCGTTGAACGCTGCACCGTAGGCGGCGTCGTCGTCTTGCATGTCTTGCGGGGTGGTTGCCATGGTTTCCTTTCGTGGGCTTCCGTTGCCGGTTGCCCGGCTCCAACTGTCCAGGCCAGGCCTGGGGTCAAAGATCAGATCCGCGGCGGCGGGGCGCCGGGGGTGGAGATGGAGTCGCGCAGCGCCACCACCTGTTTCAGAGCGGCCTGCACATGCAGCAACCCCTCCGGCCGGACTTCCATCAGGTCCAGCTTGTAGGCCTCGGCCAGCGCGTCGAGCAGCCCAAGCAGCGGGCGGTGCGAATCGCTGCCGGCATAGGCCTGGCAGTCACGCGTCAGGCTTTCAACAGCCTGGCGCACGGCGCCCTCATCGATGCGCCGGCTCATTACTCGATCGCCGCCGTCTCGATGCCGGCGTGGCTACCTGCCATGCCCGTCTGGGGTGGCGGCTCCATCGGGCCCGGAGCGCCGCCGGCCGGCGCACGCGGCTCCTGCACGAACGACTGGCCTTTGTTCAGCACCTGCGTCGTGCCCAGGTCCTGTTGCACCGGCGGGCCGTTGAGTTGCGAGATGGTCGGGTTCGGCGTCGCATCCTTCCAGCCGGCGCTGCGCAGGATCTCGTCGCCGGCCGGTGCAACGTGAGGCGATGAGGTGGCCACGCCACCAGCCTGCAGCGCCGCGTAGGCCGCCGCGACCTTGACGCCGACCGTCTCGGCGACGATCTTTTCGATGTTGGCCAGCATCTCCTGCAGCTTCCCGCGCGCCAGCTCGGCGTCGGCAGACAGCTTGGCCACCTTGGCCTGGGCCTCCTGCATCTGCAGCTGTTGGATCTGCTGCTGCATGGCCATGTTCTGCTTGGCCTGATCGCTCTCCATCTCGGCCGCGACCTCGTCCTCGGTCTTGACCACATCCGACAGCTCGTTGGCCTCGGCGCGCTGGCGCAGCAGCTTGTCGCGCTTCACGTACGGGGCATCCATCGGGTTGGCTGTGCCCGCCGCGAACTCGTTCAATGCGCGGGCCCGGACCTCCTTGGCCACCAGGGAGGCCGTGCCGGTGGCTTGCACGTCGTAGTCGCCCTTGATCGAGTCGTCCTGGTTGAACTTCATGTTCCAGTGGTACAGCGCCCTGATGAAGGACACCGTGACGCCTTCATCCCAGGCGGTGATCAGGTCCTTGATCACGATGTTCACCGCGCCCATCAGCATCGACAGGCCGGAGCTGGTGCCCGCTGCACCGGTGGTTGCGTTCTCGCCGCTCATGTAGCGCGGGATCGCTGTCACCTCGTCGGCGTTGTTCTCGAACATCGCCGCCATGGCCGACAGCTCGGCCGACCTGCTCGGCAGCTCCACCACGTTGATGGCGCGCTGGCCAGGGCTCTTGCTGTTGCGCGGCCACACCTTCCATGGCACGACCTCGTTGACCTTCTCGCTGTTCGACAGCAGGTCCAGCGTCACCTCCAGCTGGGCGCCCGACGTGATGGCCGCGTTGTCCAGCATCATCCGGATCGCGGCGTTGATCATGGTCTGGTCGTCGCGCATGATCGCGCTCAGACCTTCGCCGAAGATGCTGGTCTCGTCCTTGTCGAAGTAGTACAGGTGGTACGGCCAGGTCACCCCATCGATGGGCTGCAGCACCGCCTTGATCACCTCGCCGTTTGGCAGCAGCCACACGTTGGAGAAGAAGCTGTCGTGCAATTGGTCATCCGGCACCTTGACGCCAACTTCCCTCAGCTGCTCGCCGCTCAGCCAGCCCCAGCGCTCCAGCACCTCGTACGCGCCACCCTTGGCGGACTGCGTGGTCTCGCGCTCACCGATCGAACGCAGCTCGTTGTCGTAGTGCCGCAGCCGCACCTCGCCGTCGGGGTGAGCCAGGATGTAGGCCTTGAGCACTGCGCCGTTGAACGACTTGCGGCGCGCCAGCTCAGCCATTTCCGCCCGGGTCATCGAGTGACGCTCGTACACGTAGCGGCACTGGGACAGCTCGGTGGCGGTCATGTCCGGGTAGAAGCGCCAGATCGGCACGTAGTCCAGGAACGGCACCACGTAGCTCTCGGACTTCGTGACCCACTTCTTGCCCTGCTTGACGAAGCGCGTCCGAACACGGCGCTCGACCAGCGGCCCCTTGACGATGCCGGTGCCGTACAGGTGGCCGGAGTGGATCGCCTTGATCGACACGTCCTTGTAGCGCGCCTCCACCAGCTGGTCGTTGATGGTGGCCGACATCGCCTTGGCCGACTCTTTGGCCATGGCGATGACGGCGGCATCGAACGCATTGCGGTCCGGCTTCTTGCCGGTGGCCTTCTCCAGCTGGGCTGCGATCTCGGCCTTGTGCTCCGGCGAGAGGCTCGGCTTCGGGGTCGGCGCGACCTCCCAGTTCTTCACCGCTCCAGCGGGGAACAGCAGGTCAACCACGCGCGAGTCGACCGTCTTGACCTTGACGCGCGTCTTGCGCACGAACGCCTTCGAGCGCAGCGGGCCGATGGCATCCAGAACCTCGGGGTCGTATTGACCACGGTACTGCCGGATGTCCTTGAGCCAGCGCTGCTCGGTCGGCTGACGGTCGATCTCGGCCTGGGCGAACTCACCCAGCAGCCTGGCACCGAGCACCTGCGTGTTCAGCTGCGGCGGCTTGCCGGCCAGCTGGTCAGCGGCGGCCTGCGCGTACTGGGTTTGCTCGTCGCTCACGCGGCGCTCCATTCGTCTTCCGCGGCCGGCTCACCATCGCCGATGACGGCGGGGTCAGCGGCATTGAAGGCCTCGGCGAACGTGTCGGCTTCACTCGCCAGTGCGCCCTTGTGCGCGGCCTTGGCTGCGTCCTTCAGAGGCGTGTCAGGGGCAGCCTCTTCGCCATCACCCCAGGCCTGTTCGTAATCGGTGTCGTTCACTGCATCTCCTAGTAGCCGGCGGAGGTGGGCGGGGTCCAGGGGCCGCCAGAGCTGCCCAGGTGAACCCGGTGCACCACCGGTTCGGCGAACGTCAAAGCCAGCGCGTCGCCACCGTCGGGTGAGCGGATGCCGCGCTTGGCCATGTCTTCCTTCTTCTCGAGCAGCTTTCGGCCGTTGCTGGAGACCTTCGGCTGCGGCGCGCAGATGTCACTGATCAGCGCGGCGTCGTTTGGAATTCGGCACGGCTCGTCGGCGAACCATTCCTGCATCAACCACCACATCTCGGCGCGCTTGTTCTCGTAGCGCTCCGGGTCGTTCGCCACCTTGGCGCTGAGCACGCCGTGGATCGGCACGTTGAGCTCGGCCAGGCGGTCATAGATGCCGGCGCCCAAGCCGCCCTTGTCGACGAACATCGCGTCGGGCTGCATGTCGCGCCAGTACGTGGCCAGCTTGCCGGCGATCTGCATCGTCGACAGCTTCTCGTGGTACTCGACCCGAAAGCACATCCGCCCGCGCCTGAACGCGATGGCCGTGCGGTCGGCGTCACCCTCGCCATCGCCCGCGGGATCGCAGCCGATGATCAGCGGCGCAGTGCTGTCGCGGAACTTGCTGTTCACCGCCGCCATCACCTTGTTCGGGCTGATCAGCGGGTTCATCGTGCTGGTGCGGAACGCCAGCGCCGCGGTCGCTGGGTACTCCTGATCGAACAGCCACTCGTAGCCGTCGCCGTAGCTGCTGATCTTGTTCGCCCGCCACTGCATCTGCTCCATGTCCAGCCCGTAGACCAGCATGTACTCGCGGTCCTCCTTGCTCAGCTCGAAGTCCGCACGGATGGGTGAGCGGTACTCGGACTGCCAGAACCAGGGCACGAAGATCGCGATGTAGTCACCGCGGCCGGCCTCGGCTTCCTGCCACATCAGGTGGAACGCATTGCCCAGGCCGTTGGCGGTCGACTCCAGGATGATCTCGGTGCCGTTGCCGATCTCGTCCGACACCGTGTTGCCGATGCCGGCCAGGTGCATCTGGGCGTTGGCCCAGAACCCGAATTCGGAACCGTGCAGCAACTGCGCGGTGTTCGACCGACCTACGTCCTGGGTGCCGGCAGTCGCCAGCTTGTAGCCGCCATCCAGGCGGTCGAAGATCAGCTCTTTCGCGTTGGTTGCGCCAGTCGAGACCGGCAGCGGGTTGTGCTCGTGGTAGCGCTTGACCATCGAGAACAGGTTGTCGGTCGCCTTCTGCTCGTGGGCAACAATGAAAGCACCCTTGCCGAACTGCGTCGTCGTGCGGTGGTAGAACCGCGCGCCGATGTAGGTGCTGATGCCCTGCTGCCGGCCCTTGAGAATCAGCGCGCGCACCCGACCAAACTCGGCGCGCTGCTGCTCCAGTTTGCTGTCGACGAACCGCTGGGCCTTGTTCCAGATGAAGGGGACGACCTTGCCTCCCTTGTCCTTCACCTTCATGCAGTGGGCGCTGTAGACCTCCAGGTCGCTCACCAGCCGGCGGAGGCCCGCCAGCTTCTTGTCTTCGCTCACTTGGTCAGAGGAAGGCTGGCCGCTCGGGCTGCAGCGCCTTCAGGATGCCGATGGCGCGCTTCATGTCCGGCACGCACTTGCGCAGCGCCTCATCGTCACGATCGATCAGCGCGAGCATGGCGCGTTCGAGCGCCGAGTCGTCGATGCAGACGTGAAGCTCAGGGGTCGGGATGCTGCCGATCGCGATCAACTCCACGTCGTGGACCTCCAGCGTCGCCGACTCCTCCTTGCTCACGTTGAAGCGCAGCTCGGGCATCAGTCTGAGCCTCGCCCGTCCGCCCATCCGAAGGGCCCGCTCGGTTCCATTCGGCAACCGGATCAGCGAAATCACCCGGCCGGTGGAGAGGGAGCGCAGGATGTGGTCCATCTCAACCCCCCATCGCCGACAGCTTGGACAGCAGGTCTTCGTAGCCGCCGCCATCGCCCTTGTCGCTGTTGATGCCGAACGCCTCGCGCTCCATCTTCACCAGGCGCTCCAGCATCTCCGTCAGCTTCTTGGCGTTGTCGATGCGGCCCGCCACGCCGACCAGCTTGCTCACACCACTGCGCAGCGTCTCCATCTGCGCCTGCACCACAGGATCGTCGTCGGACGCGCGGACGATCTTGGCGATCAACTCCAACACGTCGTCGAACGACTGGCGGTCAACCGTCACCGCCTCGATCTCACCCAGCAGCGCAGCGAACAGGCCGCGGGCCCGGCCAATGTCCTGCCGGTGCTCCATGCGGATGCGGTACTGAACCTCCGCATTGGCCTCGACGATGGTTTGCTCGTTAGCGGCGCGCTGAGCGCTAACCTCAGCGCTAACCGCAGCGGCACTAACCTTGGCGTCGGCCTTCGCCTGGATCTTCGCGTTGAGGTCGCGAGTCCAGCCGTTCTTCCTGGCGTGCTTGATGATCCCCGCGTCGCTGACGTGGTATTCCTTGCCGATGTCCTTTAGCGACCGGATGTTGGCGCGGTAGTGCGGCTCGATAGCCTCCCAGTCCGTCTGGCGGCGGGGCGCCTTCACCTGCTCGGTCACAGCGGCAGGCCCTTGTGCCGGCTGCGGATGACCGCGGCGAAGTGGGCGCCGATGCTCGGGGCCTCCAGCAGCGCGTCCATCTCCTCCTGGGTCACACCCTTGTAGGCGTACTGCTTCCCGCTGGAGAACGTGACCACCAAGGTGCTGGTGCCCGCGTGGTAGGCGGTGGAGGTGATGTTGCTGCTGTCGGCCTTGGTGTGCTCCAGCTTGCGCAGGTGCTCGGCCATCTTGCAGTCCTTGGCCAGGTGGCCGTCGCCGCCGCAGAAGGTGCAGCGCAGGTCGGCATGCATCACGCCGAGGCCTCTTTCTTGGCCTGGCCGGTTTGGTACGGCATCCACTCGACGTAGCCGTAGACCTCCAGGCCATGGACATCGACCGGCCTGACGACGTCGTCCTCCTGCATCAGGGTGACGCTCGTCTTGGTGAACGGCTTGCCGTAGATGTCGAGCACCAGCACGTTGACGCAGCGGTCACCCCAGACAGCAAGTACGGTTGCGTCGAGCGGTTGGGCGGTGCCGGCGCGCGGGCTGCCACAAACCGACATGGGGATGGGTCCGTGCAGGTCGCTGTCACTCGGGCGATACCAGAGCTTGCGGCCGACTGTGGGCTTGATCATTGGGGGTCTTCCTTGTCTGCCTCGGCATGGATCGCCGGGCCGGTGTGGTGGGTGGGGTCGAACAGGGCCAGGGCGTGGCCGAAGCAGGCCCCTGTGTCGAGGTACAGCATGTTTCCGACGATGGTCGGCATGGGCATCACGGTGTGACCGAGGACCACGAACTTGGCGCCCTCGATCTGGAAGTCGTCGTTGGCCTTGATGCGCTCTCGGCTCCAGAGCGCTCGCTCGATGGAATCGCGGTCGCGGGCCTCGAGCAGCGCGCGGGCCTCGGGCCAGCTCTTGTTGGGCACGTCGGCGTGGATCACCACCACCGGGTCGCCCTCGTCCTCAATCTCGATGGCGAGCGGCAAGTCGCGCACTGCATCCACGTAGACCAGCAGCTCAGATGCAACCATCCCCGCATACCAGGCGCCACCGTTGCGCAGAACGTCTTCCGTACCGCTGCGGTCCGAGGCGTAGGCGACGATCATCTGCTCGTGGTTGCCCATCACGGCGTGGAACCAGGGCTTGGCCAGCCACTCGGGCGCCAGGTGCGACTCGGGGCCGCGGTCCACCAGGTCACCTACGCTGATCAGGCGGTCCTTGGTCTCATCGAACCCGGCCTCGGCCAGGAGTGCAGCCAGGCGAGTGAAGCACCCATGGATGTCGCCCACGAACAGATCCCGCCCCGCGGTGTTGCGAGGCAGGCGCTTGACGATGCCGGTCACGGGCGCTGCTCTGCCGCCGGCTGGCGCGGTCGGTCCGGGATTGCCGGCTTGTTGAACAACTGGGCCACCCCGGCGCCTACGGCGAGCGAGACGACCCAGCCGACGATGGTGCGGACCAGGTCACTGCTCTGCTTCTGCAGGGGCTGGGCCATCTCCAGTGAGTGGAGGCGCTCGTCGTGCCGGCGGATCTCGACGAAGGCGCGGTCCAAGGCCTGCGAGGCGTTGATCTGGCGGTCCTCGACCAGCACCAGCCGATTCACTGCGGCAGCCAGGTCGCGGGTGGATGTGCGCACCTCCGACATGTCGCCGGTCAGCGCATCCAGTCGAGCCAGGACGATGCCGAGCTGCTGTTCGGTCGACACGGTCACTCTCCTGCCCCGCACACCTGGGTGGCGAATTGCTGCAGCCCGGTCACTTGGTCTCGGAGGATGTCAGCCGCTGCTGCCACTGTTCGATGTCTTTCTGCGCAAGTTCCGAGAAGCTCTCTTGCGGCGGCGGCTTCGCCAGCGATGGCGGCAGCGCGGGGGTCCTCGGGGGCTGGACGGGAATTGAGGCGGGCGATCTCGTGCAGCAGGCCTGCATTGGCACGCTCAGCACGAGCAGCACGAGCAGCAGCCACAACCCCACGCTGCGAGCTTTCATTGGCGATCCCTTCGGCCGCAGCCGTCTTCTTCCGCTCGGTGTTGCGAGCGGCGTTGATGTCGATGTCGTGCTGCTCGACGGCAGCCAGTCGCTCTTCTGCGCGGTCGGCCCGGGCGCGCGCGGCGGCGAAGTCGTAGCCGGCGGTGAACGAGGCAACCACCACAGCCAGCGCTGCGGCGACGCGGACCCAGCCGGGAACGATCACGAGAAGGCCTCGAAGGCGTGGCGGAAGAGCGTCCGGCGCTCCGTCGCCCCAAGCATCGCGGGGCCGTTGATCACCCGGGTGATGGCGTCGATGTCGCCGCGGTCGGCCAGCTCATTGCAGCCGTGCGCGGAGAAAAACCACGCCGCAGCCAGGCAGCCAGCCACAGGCTTGCGCACCAGATCGGGCGATAGATCGAAGGCCATGCCACACCCCAGGCCGGCGCGGCGGAAGTTGCTGCGCCCGGTCAGGCCCAACGGACCGGATCCGCGGTAGGCCCAGCCGTCGCCGCTGGCTTCATCCCCGTTGCCATTGCGACCCCCGTAGACGCGGTTTGCCAGCGCCTTCGGGTTGGCCACGAACTGCGCAGCATCGGCCAGCGTGGCGAACCGCGAGGGCCACACCATGCGGATCCGCTCAGGGGACCGGTAGTACAAGCCCTCCTCCATCGCCACGAAGCCCGCCGACTCGTGCTCGCACTGGGCGACGAAGGCCGCCTGTCGTGCAGGCGTTGAGATGTCGAACTGCGCGCATGCCGCGGTCAGCGGTGCAGCAAACTGCTTGGCCTGCGTCGGTGCGAGGCCGGCGGCAATCAGGCTGGCGACGTCCACGTCAGTCCTTTGGGATCTGGGGCCAGCCGCGGGCGATCACGAAGGCCGCAAAGCCGGCCGCCGGGCCCACGACCTTGAGCAGCGGGAAGGCGGCCAGGAAGGCCTGCTGGTCATCGGCCGACAGCTGCAGCCAGTACGCAGCAGCGGCGGAGGCGAGGAACGCCACCCAGGTCGACAGGTATTTGTGCATGAGCCGCAGCTCAGCAAGGAATTCCTTCATGGGAGGCTCCAATGAAAAACGCCTCCACAAGGGAGGCGTCAGGGCGGCGGTGTTGGTGGATCGTCCAGGTATCGAACCTGACCGGCGCAGAGGCGACAGCTTTACAGGCTGCCCCGCATCCTTAGCGGTCTACCGATCCTGAAGTGGAGGGGCCGACCTCGATGTCGGCGGCATCCCGTGTGCCCGGCGGTGTTAGCACCACATGGGTTCCGCTCGCGGCGGCACACAGGTTCGGATAGCACGCTGCCCCAACTACTCCGACCGCCCTCCTGGCGCGTTTCCGGTCGCACCAGGGATCCTGCCGTTTTGCCTGGCACCCTCGAGTGTTGGCGCCGCAATAGACCGCGGCGCCAACACTCGAGGACCCTGGGCTTCCACCAAGTCCACCGGCCGGCGCCGGCTTGACTGCTGCCCGCCGTAAGCGCGTTGGCGCTGTCGCAGCTGCAGTCTTTCACCTTCCAAGGAGTGCGGTCCGGGCGGTCCGGGCGTGTCAAGGCATCTTGGGCTGCGCAATTTGCGCCGGTTGGAATGCCTTGATTCGGCTCCCTGAAGTCCTACTGGCTCCCGACATAAATGCGCGGGCAATGGGGACTTGCAG
>JBDTQF010000003.1:0-55934 GCA_039932275.1 Burkholderiales bacterium | reverse complement strand
CGTTGGCGTGGAAGCTGCCGGCGTCGGCGTTGTAGACCTGCACGGTCAGCGGGGCCGGCTGTGCCGTGGCGGTGGGGGCGACGACGCCAAGCGCCATCGCCATGGCGGCGGGCAGCAGGGCCAGAGGCAGGGTCTTGAAGGTGTTCATCGTGTGCTCCATCGGGGGTTTGGGTGGGTTGATGGCACGACTGTATTGATTCAGATATCGAAGATAAACTCGATTTCATTCAACTGATTGTCAACTGCATCGTGCAATGCCATGGACCATCTCAGCGCCATCCGCTCCTTCGTCGAGATTGCCGATCAGGGCAGCTTGACCCGTGCTGCCGACACGCTGGACCTCTCGCGCGCCATGATCAGCCGCCACCTCGAAGCGCTGGAGCGCTGGCTGGGCGCCCGCCCATTGGGCTGGAGCGCATGCTGCAATGGCCCGCTGTTTGACGCTTCACGCTGAACAAGGAGCACCCCATGGCAGACGACGGCTCGGCCCAATCCACCACCGTATGGCCGCTTCCCAAGTTCTATTTCGAAGTGGCATGGGACGGCGCGGTGATGCGCTTCCAGGAGGTCTCAGGGCTCGACGTGGAGTCGCAGCCCATCGAGTACCGGCACGGCAACAGCCCGGCCTTCGCAGTGGTCAAGATGCCCGGCCTGAAGAAGTACGGCGACGTGACGCTGAAGAAGGGCGTCTTCAAGAGCGACCACCAGTTCTGGGACTGGTTCAACGCGGTCAAGATGAACACCGTTCAGCGCAAGCCGGTGACCATCCGCCTGCTCGATGAACAGGGCCGCCCGACGATGGTGTGGACGCTGGCCAATGCCTGGCCGACCAAGGTGACCGGCACCGACCTGAAGGCCACCGGCAACGAGGTGGCGGTGGAAACCATCGTGCTGGCACACGAGGGGCTGAGCATCGCCAACGGCGCGGGGTGAGCCGTTCGGGCCCGCAACTCCGTCCGGGCCCCGGGGGGTGTCAGCCCGCCGCAGCCTCGGCCGCCACGTCGTCGTCCCAGCTCGACTTGCTCAGCTGCCACACCGTCGGGTAGTGCTGCTCGAACAGGCTCAGCAGCAGGTCGCGCGGCACGTCGTCGAACTCACCGAGCATGTCGACGTACTCCATGTGCCTGCGGCCATCGAGGTCGTAGGGGTGGTAGATCGAATCGGCGCGACCATCGAATTCGAGCGGCTGCAGCCGCAGCTTCTCGCACAGCCCGAGGTTGAAAGCGGGCGTGGCCTTGAACCATTGGCCGTCCAGCTCAATGGTGGTGTAGCCATGGCCGTAGATGATGTCGGAGGCCATCATCTCGCGCATGCGAGCGGTCGACAGATGGTTGCGCACATTGGCCACGCCGATGCGCGCCGGGATGCCCACCGCGCGGCACACCGAGGCCAGCAGGGCCGCCTTCGGCACGCACCAGCCATAGCCGTTGGCCAGGGCCTGGCTGCCGCTCAGGCCACGCACCGACAGGTCGAGCTTGTACGGGTCGTAGCGCAGGCCGTCACGCACGGCGTAGTACAGCTTGACGGCGGCGTCGCGCGGGTCGGTGGCCTCGGCTGTCACCTTGCGGGCGAAGGCGACCACCTCGGGGTGGTCGGCATCGATCATCAGGCCGGGCGGCAGGCCGGGTTGGGCGGTGTAAGTCATGGGGGCATCGGAACAAAGTGCTTGTCGAACCATGCTAGCCGCAAGCCCTCATCGGCGCATCGGCAGCCGGGGGCAGCCGTCAATGGTCTTCGATGCGGGTCGAGGTGGCCTCGGCCGGCACGCCGGTTTCGGGGTCGATCCAGGTGCTGATGCCGATCTCGTCTTCGGCTTCCTGCAGGCTCTCGCCGGGTTCCAGCGTCTCGTCATCGCCGGCCAGCATGTTGGCCAGGGCTTCCTCGATGCTGTCGAACGGGCCGAACTCGCGCACACCGTCTTCGGCCTGCCAGTAGTAGCCGTCGGGGTGCGAGACCACACCGAGGGCCGGCACGGCGGCCTCGGCGTCCAGCACCGGCGGCTCATCGACCGGCTGCGCGGCCTGGGCTGGCGCATGGCCATTGGCTGGGACTGGCTTGGACCGACGCGGCATCGTTTGCTCCCGGTGGAGGCTGGCCCGATGAAGGGGCCGATGCAGCCATCCTAGAGCGGTACGGGTTCGGGGGCATGAGGGAAATCAACGCTGCGGCAAGGGCTGATAGCGGAGGTGTAGCGGCAGCGAGGTGTTGGGATAGCAGCGGCGTGAATGGATCAATGGTTAGTCCGATTCGGTAGACTGGCCGCTCCCACCACCCCACACCGCATGCCCATGGCCGTCGATATCCCCGCGCTCAAAGCCCTGCAACTGGTGAAGTCGCAGACCGTCACGCCGCGCGACGTGATGCTGTACGCACTGGGCATCGGCCTGGGCGCCGATCCGCTGGACGAACAGCAGCTGCGGTACGTCTTTGAAGACGGCCTGCAGGCCCTGCCTTCGATGGCCATCACGCTGACCTACCCGGAGCTGCTGGCAGCGTATGGCCGCGTGGGCATTGCGAAGCACCGGGTGCTGCACGGCGAACAGCGCTTCACGCTGGCACGGCCACTGCCGGTGCAGGCCGAGCTGCAAGGCACCACGCGCGTGGTGCAGCTGGTAGACAAGGGCCCGGGCAAGGGGCTGCTGGTGTACTACCAGACCGAGGTGCACGAGGTGGGCTCGGCCCAGGCCGGCGAGCCGCTGGCGCTGCTGACCGGCAGCACCTTCTGCGTGGACGAAGGCGGCGCCTGCCCCGGTGAGCCGGCAGCAGCGCCGCTGATCGAGCGCCACGCCAGCCCCACCACCGCACCCGACGGGGTGTGCGACCTGCCGACGTTGCCGCAGGCCGCGCTGATCTACCGGCTCTCAGGCGACTACAACCCGCTGCACGCCTCACCCGCGGTGGCGCGTTCGGCCGGCCACGACCGGCCCATCCTGCACGGGCGCTGCACCTTCGGCGTGGCCGGGCATGCGCTGCTGCGGCTGTGCTGCGACTATGACGCGCGCCGGCTGCTGGGCATGACGGCGCGCTTCATCGCGCCGGTGTACCCGGGCGAGACCATCCGCACCGAGGTGTGGCGCACCGCGCAGGGCGTGCTGTTCCGGGCCCGGGCGCTGGAGCGTGACCGCGTGGTGCTCGACAACGGCCACGCACAGATCATCGATTGACCGGCTTGCCACGCCTTGGCGGGCGCTGACGCCGCGCAGGCGCGGTCAGCGCCGCACGCGTTTCACCGGCGCAGTCGTCGGGGCTTGCGTCGGCGAAGGAGCCGGCGGGTCGGCCGCCGTGGCAGCGGGTGCGCGGCTGAAGGCTTCCAGGTAGTCGACCAGTTGCTGTTGATGGGCCGTCATCACCGCGCAGGCCTTGGCGGCGTCACGCGCGCGCAGATGGCTCAGCACCTGGCGGCGCACCTGCACCATCTCTTCCAGCGGCTTGGGGTCGATGCGGGCCAGCAGCGTGCGCACGATCTCGGACAGCGAATCCACCAGCATCACGATCACCTCGTTGTGGGTGGCGCGCGCCAGCAGCCGGTAGAACTCGCCCACCAGCCGGGTGTTGCGTGAACCGCGGCCCTGGCGGAACAGCTCGGCGTGGTACTCGATGTCGGCCTCGATGGCATCCAGCTCGGCCTCGGTGGCACGCTCGCAGGCCAGCCGGATGGCCACGTTGGTCAGCTCGATGCGCGCTTCGATCACGCTGGCGGTAGGTATCTGCCCCAGCCCGACCAGATCGCGCACTGCCTGGGCAATGCCCTCGGTGCTGCCGGCGCGGCGGATGAACACGCCGCCGTTGACGCCGGTGCGGCTCTCGACCACGCCCGCCACTTCGAGGCTGCGCAGAGCCTCGCGCACGCCGCTGCGGCTGATGCTGAACTGCTCGGCCAGTTCTTTCTCGCCCGGCAGCCGCTGCCCGGGCTGCAGCGTGCCGTCGGCCACCTGGCGGCGGATCTGCTCGCACACCTCTTCGAAGGCGCGCAGCGTGCGCACGGGGCGGAACACCGGCCCGGCGTCGCTGCCGGGCGTCGTCGACGGATCGGTCCCGGCCATGCGATCAGTCGCCCGCGGTCATGCGCCAGCGGCCATCGGCATCCTGCTGCGCGCGGCCCTCGGCCCGCAGCTTCAGCAGGTGCGCCCGCAGCGAGCGCGCCGCCATCGCATGCAGCGGCGCCGGTGTGTCGTGGTAGACCGCGGCCAGCAAGGCTTTCTCGTCCGGCGCCGGCAAGCCCTGCACCGCCGCCGCCACGCGGGCCTCGCGGGCCAGCCGGTGCGCCACCATGCGGCGCACCAGCGCATGCGGCTCGTCCATCAGGAAGCCATGGCCGGGCGCGAGCCATTCAAGGTCTTCGGACAGCAGCCGCTCGAGCGAGGCCAGGTACACCGCCATGTCACCATCCGGCGGGTTGATGACGACGGTGGAGCCTTGCATCAGGTGGTCGCCGGTGAACAGCAGCTTCTCTTCCTCCAGCAGGTAGCAGAGGTGGTTGCTGGCATGGCCGGGCGTGTGGATGGCACGCAGCGTGACGCCCTCGCCCAGCACCAGGCGATCACCCTCGCCCAGCACCTGGTCGGGCACGAAGGTGGCGTCCTGCCACTCGGTGTGGTCGGCCACACGCCCGAAGGTGGTGGCGCCCCATTCGGCCTGCAGCGGCGCGGCGCCGGGCGAATGGTCCTTGTGGGTGTGGGTGACGAGGATGCGCGTCACCTTGCCCGGCGCGGCATCGCGCAGCGCCTGCAGGTGCACGGCATCGTCGGGGCCCGGGTCGAGCAGTGCCCAGTCGGCGCCGCCCGGCGTGCCAATGAAGTAGCTGTTGGTGCCGGGGCCGGTCATCAGGCTGCCGTTGGGGGCCGTCACCCGCAGCACGCGGGGCGACAGCCACACCGGCCGGCCGGGAACGAGTTCGGTGCTGGCCTGCCAGTGCCCGTCGGGGTCGAGCCGGCCCAGTTCGGCATAGGCCCAGTCGCCCGGGTTGAGCGGGCGCCGGCCCTTCGGCCCCTGGCCCAGGCGCGGCCGGATCACCGGCACGGTGGTCTGTGCACGCGCTGCATCGAGGGCGGACTGCACGTCAGCAAACCCCAGCAGGTTCTCCAGCATGCGGGAGGTGACGTTCATCAGCGTGAGGCCGCGCGCCGGGTCGAGCGCCTCGGCCGGCGTCAGCCATAACAGCTCCACCGTCTCCTGGCTGTCGGCCACCGCCAGCTGGTCGGCCGGGGCGCGGGCGATGAAGAAGCGGGTGTCGAAGATCTTCGGCATGCCCAGCGGCGTGATCCAGTGGCTGAGGTAGGCCAGTTCGCCCATCGCCAGGCGCACGCCCAACTGCTCGCACACCTCGGCCATGCCGATCTGGTTGGCATGCAGCGCATGGCGCATGGCCCACAGTGCCTCGGCGCCAACGCCGCCCAGGTCGACCGAGCGGCCATCGGGCCCGTGGGCAAAGAGCAGGCCGGCTTCCTCGAAGCACTCGCGCACCGCCGCGACCCAGTAGTGCAGGCCGTCGGCCGGCACGCCCAGGCGGGCGCTGGCGGCCGTGTCGTCGAGGCCGTGGCAGCGTTCATAGTGGCCGCGGTCGCTGGCATCGAGCAGCCCGCCGGGGAACACCGAAGCGCCGCTGTTCTGGTCGCCTGGCTTCTCGGCCCGGCGCAGCATCAGCACTTGCGGGCCGTGCGCGCTGTCGCGCAGCACCAACAGGGAGGCGGCGGCACGCACGGACGGCGTCTTCGGCGGGGTGGTCGGTGTGGTCGGTGGAGTCGGTTTGGAGGTCATCGCGGGCTTTCGGCGCGGGGCGGCGTGGGGCGCTGTCAGGCGCCTGTCTTCACGGCGGCGCGGCTGCGCTTGGCCGGCGCACGCGGCGCCGCGGCCGGCATCGCCACCGATTCCATCTTGGACAGGTAACCGCGCTGCAGGCGCTTCAGGCTGGTTTCCATTTCGGCCACCGCGGCGCTGACATCGCCGTCTTCCATGTGCTTGAGGAAGCGCCGGCGCGACGGCAGCACGTAGTTGTTCTGCTGCTCGCCGATCTTGCGGATGAAGTACTGCAGCACGTCGAGCAGGCCGTTCATCATGATCACCATGATGGGGTTGCCGGTCATGCGCGCCAGGATGCGGTGGAACTCCAGGTGCTTCTCGGCCCGCAGCGGGAAGTCGCCGCGGCTGGCGGCTTCGTCGGCTTCATCGATGTTGCGCTGCAGCTCGGCCATGTCGTCGGCCGTGGCCCGGGTCACGGCCTCGCGCACCACCACGGCTTCGAGCCAGATGCGCGCTTCGGTGAGCTGCGCGGGGTCGATGGTGCCGAGATGGTAGAGGTCGAGCAGGCCCGTCATGATGGCCTCGCCGCTGCGCTCGCTGATGAAGGCGCCGCCGCTGGCACCCTTCTGCAGCTCGATCAGCCCGGCATGTTCGAGCGAACGCAGGGCCTCGCGCAGGGTGTTGCGCGAGACGCCGAACTGCTCGGCCAGGGCACGCTCCGACGGCAGCCGGCTGCCGACCTTGAGGCGGCCTTCGGCCAGCTCGTTGCGGATCTGATCCGCGATCTCCTCGAAGGCACGGGCGGAGCGGATGGCCTGGAATTTGGCGAGCGCTGGCGGGGACTGCAGCGCCGGCGCGGCGGCGGACGGTGTCTTGGGGCTGGTCACGCGGTGCTCTTTCGTGGAGGGAAACACCCCGGGGCGAGGGGCGCGGAATGGTATCCGAGCGGCCCTGCTCTGCGGCATACCTCCGCGGCCCGCACAGGCGGGGCTACTATACAATCCTTTCAATGGCTCAACCGTTGACATCTGCAGGCTCCGGCGCCCGTCAAACAAGGAAAAACGACCCGTGAAAACCCCCGCCCTCCTCGCTGCATCCCTGCTGCTTGGCGTGAGCGCGCTGCCGGCACTCGCCGACGGCGCCTTCCCCGACCGGCCCATCACCATCGTCGTGCCCTACCCGCCCGGCGGCACCAGCGACAACCAGGTGCGCATGATCCAGGAGCCGCTGGCCAAGGCGCTGGGGCAGGCCATCATCGTCGAGAACAAGCCCGGCGCTTCGGGCGCCATCGCCGCCGCTTACGTGGCGCGGGCCAAGCCCGATGGCTACACGCTGGTCTACCCGAACAACGGCCTGCTGATCACCCCGCTGCTGAACAAGCAGGCCGGCTACGACCCGCTGAAGGCCTTTGCACCGGTGTCCGTCGTCAGCAATGTGCCGATGGTGCTGGTGGTCAACAAGGCCGGCGTGCCGGCCACCAACCTGGCCGAGTTCATCAAGTTCGCCAAGAGCCGCTCGGAGCCGGTGCTGTATGCCTCGGCCGGCACGGCGTCGTACGGCCACCTCGCCACCACGCTGTTGGCGCTGAAGACCGGCATCAAGGCCGAGCACATTCCCTACAAGGGCGAGGCCAACACCACGCTGGCGGTGCGCAGCGGCCAGGTGCAGATGCTGCTGACCACACCGTCGGCCGCCATGCTGGAGCAGGTCAACCAGGGCCACCTCACGCTGCTGGGCGTGGCCTCGGCCAAGCCCAGTCCGGTGGTGCCGGGCGCCAGGCCGCTGAATGAAACCGTGCCCGGCTACGTGGCCGAGGTGTGGTTTGGTCTGCTGGCGCCGGCCGGCACGCCGCCGGCGGTGGTCAACAAGCTCAACGCCGCGGTGCAGACCGCGCTGCGCGACCAGTCGGTGCGCACCCGCTTCTGGGCCACCGGCGCGGTGCCGCAGGGTTCGACGCCAGCCGAGTTCAGCCAAATCCTGGCGACCGAATACAAGCAGTGGACCGGCGTGATCGCCAAGACCGACATCAAGGTTGAATAAGACCATGAACGACATCGAACAACGCACGCCCCGGGGCCTCTACTTCGAGGACTTCGAGATCGGCAAAAAGTACGTCACGCCGCGCCGCACGGTGACGTCCACCGACATCGTCAACTTCGCCTGTCTGTCGGGCGACTACAACGCGCCGCACATCGACCACGAGTTCTGCGCGCAGCAGTCGTACAAGGTGCCCATTGCCCACGGCCCGCTGGTGCTGGCCATTGCCGGTGGGCTGCAATGCCTGAGCGGCCTCAATGACGGCACCATCGTGGCGATGCTGGGCACCGACCAGTGGAAGATCCTCCTGCCCGTCAAGGCCGGCGACACGCTGTATGTGGTGGTGGTGCCCACCCAGAAAAAGCTCACCAGCAAGGGCGACAAGGGCGTGGTGACCTTCCACCGCGAGATCAAGAACACCCGCGGCGAGGTGGTGCACTCGATGATCACCACCATCTTGTACCTCACGCGCGCTGGCTTGGCCGCAGCCTGATCCACCCCGCCTTTCACCCGCTTTCAAGACCCCGACCCATAGGACCCCGTGATGAAGACCACCTTCAACGACTTCGGCCTGACCGACCAACAGAAGATGATCCGCGACAGCGTGCTCGCGTTGCTTGAAGACAAGCTGCCGCGCGAGAAGATCAAGGCGCTGGACAACGAAGGCGAGTTCCCCTTCGAGGCCTACCAGGCGCTGGCCGACGCCGGCTGGATGGCGCTGCCCTACCCCGAGGAATACGGCGGCATGGGTGGCTCGAACAAGGACCTGGCCATCCTGGCCGAGGCCCTGGGCTACCACTACGGCGGCATCGCGGTGGGCTACCTGAACTCGGTGGTGTATGCCGGCATGAACATCGCCCACTCGGGCAGCGACGAGATCAAGCGGCGCTTCCTGCCCAAGGTGATCAGCGGCGAGTGGAAGCTGTCGATCGCCATCTCCGAGCCCGGCGGCGGCTCCGACGTGGCCAGCATCAAGACCCGCGCGGTGCGTGATGGCGACGACTTCGTCATCAACGGCCAGAAGCTCTACATCACCAACGCGCATGTGGCCGACTACATCATCCTGGTCACCAAGACCACGCACGAAGGCGGCCACAAGGGCCTGACGCTGTTCCTGGTCGACACCAAGCTGCCGGGCGTGACCATCCGCAAGATGGACATGCTGGGCCGCCGCACCTCGCGCACCAACGAGGTTTACTTCGACAACGTGCGCGTGCCCGCGACCAACATCCTGGGCGAAGAGAACAAGGGCTGGCGCGCGCTGATGGCCGGCCTGAACCGCGAGCGCATGTGCCTGGCCGTCTCGGGCGCCGGCAACACCCAGAAGGTGGTCGACTACACGGTGGATTACGCCACCCAGCGCGTGCAGTTCGGCAAGCCGATCTCGGAGTACCAGGCCATTGCCCACAAGCTGGTGGACATGCGCATCATGGCCGAGACCGCGCGCGCTCTCTGCTACCGCGTCGCCGACATGCTCGACGCCGGACTGAACCCGGTGGCGGAAACCTCGATGGCCAAGATCGTCGCCACCGACAACAACTTCAACGCCGCGAACATGGGCCTGCAGGTCTTCGGCGGCGCCGGCTACACGATGGAGTACGACATCCAGATGTTCTTCCGCGACTCGCGCGTGGGACCCATCGGCGCCGGCACCAACGAGATCCAGCGCAACATCATCGCCAAGCTGATGGACCTGTGATCCACGCCATCTCCCTGCACACGAAGGAATCACATGGTCGTCCGCAACCTGAATGAATGCACCGCGCTGTTGACGGCGTCATCGAACAGCATCGGCTTCGAGATCGCGGCGCAGCTGGCCGAGGCCGGCGTGCCGCGCATCATGCTGAATGGCCGCGATGCCGGGCGCGGCGAAGAGGCCTGCGAACGCATCCGGGCCCGCGCGCCGGGCGTCGATGTGCGCTTCACGTCGGCCGACCCGCGCAACTTCACCGATGCGCGCCGCCTGGTGCAGGCCACCATCGACGCCTTCGGCGCGCTCGACATCCTGTGCACCGGCGTGTCAGGCCCGACGCCGCGGCCCTTCCATGAGCTGAACGAGGAAGAGACCGACCTGCTGATCCGCTCGCACTTCTCGGCCACCATCTACATGTGCCAGGCGGCGCTGCCGCACCTGCGGGCGCGCGAGGGCGGCGTGATCCTCAACATCTCATCGGACGCCGGCAAGATCGCCACGCCGGGCGAGGCCATCATCGGTGGCGGCAAGGCCGGCGTCATCATGTTCTCGCGCACGCTGGCGCTGGAGGTGTCGCGCTACGGCATCCGGGTGCATGCGATCACGCCGTCGATCGTGAAGGACACGATGGCCTACGACCGCCTGATGGCCAACGAGTTCGCCGCCAAGCTGTTCAAGAAGGCCGAGAGCAAGGCCCGCCTGGGTGTGGTGTCACCGAAGGACATCGCGCCACTGGCGGTGTTCCTGGCCAGCCCGGCCGCGGCCAAGATGACCGGCCAGGCCATCAGCGTGAACGGCGGCATCTCGGCGGCCTGAGGTCGCCCGGGGCCACGGCTGCGCGAAGCGGCAGGCTCACGCAGAATGCAGGGCATGAACGACCCCGTCCTGCCCGACCCCAAGCCCCGCACCCACCTGCACACCCGCGAGGTGAGCTACCGCGGCTACAAGCGCGACGACGGCCTGTGGGATTTCGAGGCACAGATGTCGGACCGCCGGGCCTACGCCTACACCATGCGCGAGAAGGGTCTGATGCCCGCCGGCGAGCCGGTGCACAACATGGCGGTGCGGCTGTCGGTGGACGACAAGTGGGTCATCCGCGAAGTGGTCTCGGCCATGGCCAACATCCCGTTCGGCGAATGCCGCCAGACGCTTGACCCGATGCAGGCGCTGGTCGGCGCGTCGGTGGGCCGCGGCTGGCGCCAGACCATCGACGCACGCATTGGCGGCACGCTGGGCTGCACGCACATGCGCGAGCTGCTGTTCGGCCTGGCCACCGTGGTGTACCAGACCATTCCGTCCTACACCAAGCTCCAACAGCGGCTGGCCGGCGTGCCCGACAAGGTGCCCAGTGGTGAGCCGGTGCCGCAGTACCTGGGCCAGTGCATGAGCTGGAACTTCAACGGGCCGGTGGTGGCCCGGCACTTTCCGCAGTACATCAACTGGCCGGCGCGCAAGGCCGCCGGCAAGACCGATTGAGTCTCTACGGCTTGCCGACCACGCGCCACGGTGCGGTCCGGTTCAGCCCGCAACGCCTTTCGCCTGCGAGGCGGCAGCCAGCACCCGTGGCCGCTCGTGCATCTCAAGGTAGTCGATCAGTTGCTGCTGTTGCTGGGCCATCGCCGTGCTGGCGCCGCTCGCATCGCGTGCGCGCAGGTGGTGAAGCACCTTGCGCCGTTCCGCGATCAGGTTGTCCTGCGGTTTGAGCGGATCGATGCGGGCCAGCAGCGTGCGCACGATCTGCGTCAGCGAATCCACCAGCATCACGATCACCTCGTTGTGGGTGGCGCGCGCCAGCAGCCGGTAGAACTCGTTCAGCAGCCGCACATTGCGCGTGCCGCGGCCCTGGCGGAACAGCTGTTCAAGGCGGTCGATGTCGGCCTCGATGGCGTCGAGTTCGGCCTCGGTGGCGCGCTCGCAAGCCAGCCGAATCGCCACGTTCATCAGCTCGATGCGGGCCTCGATCACGCTGGCCGTGGGCACCTGGCCCAACCCCACCAGGTCGCGCACCGCCTGGGCGATGCCCTCGGTGCTGCCGCTGCGGATGAACACACCGCCGTTGACGCCAGTGCGGCTCTCGACGACGCCGGCCATCTCGAGGCTTCGCAAGGCCTCACGAACGCCGCTGCGGCTGATGCTGAACTGCTCGGCCAGCTCCTTGTCGCCGGGCAGCCGGCGCCCGGGCTGCAACGTGCCGGCGGCCACCTGCTGGCGGATCTGATCGCAGACGGCCTCGAAGGCACGGCGTGTGCGCACCGGCTCGAACACCGGTCCGCCCTGCGGCTGCGGCGCAAGGATCACCATCGTCTTGGGGTCGGACATCGGGGGCGCCTCCTGGGCTGTGCTCCGTGTCGATGCTAGCGTTGTCCTGGTGGCCGTGAAGCGTAAATGTCCTATTGGTTGAACCCTTTGATGAAGGCTACACTCGAAGGCGCATCGATTGCGAGGAGACAGCATGGACATCGAACTCAGTCCGCAGCAGCAAGCCTTTCGCGAGGAAGTGCGGGCGTTCATCAAGCAACGCCTGCCAGCCGAGATCCGCGATCGTCTGCGCAAGGGCTTCTCGCCGCGCAAGCAGGACATCGTGACCTGGCAGCGCATCCTGAACGAAAAGGGCTGGGCCGCACCGCACTGGCCGCGCGAGTATGGCGGCGCCGCGCTCGGGCAGATGGAGCGGCTGATCCTGCTGGACGAGACCTTCCGTGCGCCGGCACCGGTGTCGCTGGCGTTCAATGTCGCGATGCTCGGGCCGGTGCTGCTGAAGTTCGGCACGCCCAAGCAGCGCGAGTACTTCCTGCCCAAGCTGGCCAACCTCGACCTGTGGTTCTGCCAGGGCTTCTCGGAGCCGGGCTCTGGCTCCGATCTGGCCTCGCTGCGCACCGCGGCGCGGCGCGAGGGCGACCACTACATCGTCAACGGCCAGAAGATCTGGACCACCACCGCGCACCTGGCCGACTGGGTGTTTGCGCTGGTGCGCACCAACCCCGAAGCGCGCAAGCAAGAAGGCATCTCCTTCCTGCTGATCGACCTGAAGACGCCCGGCATCACCATCCGCCCGATCCGCTCGATCGACGGCGAGCACCACCTCAACGAGGTGTTCTTCGACGACGTGAAGGTGCCGGCCGAAAACCTGGTGGGCGAAGAGAACAAGGGCTGGGACTGCGCCAAGTTCCTGCTGGTGAACGAGCGCACCGGCATCGCCAATGTCGGCTTCTGCCGCGAGCGGCTCAGCTACGCGCGCGAGCTGGCCGCCGAACTTACGCAAGGTGGCAAGCGCCTGATCGACGATCCCAAGCTGCGCAGCGAACTGGCCGTGCTGGATGCCGAAGTGCGCGCGCTCGAGCTGACCAACGCCCGCTTCCTGCTCACGCCCAGCGAACAGCAGGCGCTGCCGGCGTTTGCCTCGGTGCTCAAGCTCAAGGGCGCGGAGCTGCAGCAGGACATCACCTCGCTGCTGTCCCGACTGACCGGGCCCCGCGGGCTGGAACGCCAGCCCGACGGCCCCGGCGTGCCGGACGGCCTGGCGCCGCTGACGCGGCGCTACTTCTTCCTGCGCGCGGCCAGCATCTACGGCGGCTCCAGCGAGGTGCAGAAGGACATCCTGGCCAAGGCCATCGTGGGCTGAAAGGAAGCACGCAGTGAACTTCGAACTCAATGAAGACCAGCGCCAGCTGCAGGACAGCGTCGAGCGCGTGCTGGCCGAGCACTACAGCTTCGAGCAGCGCCGTGCGATGACCGCGGCAGAACCCGGCCACAGCCCTGCGGCCTGGAAGCAACTGGCTGCGCTGGGCGTCACCGGGCTGACGGTGGACGAAGCCCACGGCGGCTTCGGTGGCTCGGCGGTTGATCTGCTGCCGGTGATGCAGGCCTTCGGCAAGGCCCTGCTGCTGGAGCCCTTCCTGGCTTCCAACGTGCTCGGTGCCACCGCGCTGCGGCTGGCCGGCGATGCGGCCACGCAGCAGCGCCTGCTGCCCGGTGTGGCGAGCGGCGAGCTGCTGCTGGCCTGGGCCGACGACGAAGCCGCCGCACGCCATGCGCCGCTGTGGACCGAGACCCGCGCCACCCGGCACGGTACCGAGTGGCTGCTCGACGGCAGCAAGATCAACGTGCTGCACGCGCCGGCCGCACATCACTTCGTGGTCACGGCCCGCACCGACGGTGCCGCCGACGCACCGGCCGGGCGGGCACTGTTCCTGGTTGATGCCAAGGCCAACGGACTGCAGGTGCGCGCGCACCGCCTGATCGACGACACCCCGGCCGGCGAGCTGACGCTGCGCGGCGTGGCCGCCACGCCGCTGGGCGACCCCACCGACGGGGCGCGTGCCGCGGCGGCCATTGCCGGCGTGCACGCGGCCGGCATCGCCGCCGTGTGTGCCGACATGGTGGGCGCGATGGGCGGCGCGTACCGGCTGGCGGTGGACTACCTGAACACCCGCAAGCAGTTCGGCCGCCTGATCGGCGAGAACCAGTCGCTGCGCCACCGTGCCGCCGAAATGCTGGTGAGCCTGGAGACCTGCCGCAGCATGGCCATTGCCGCTGCCGTGGCGGTGGACAAGCCGGACGCCGAGTCGTCGCAGGCCGACCTGCTGCGCGCCAAGCTGCTGATCGGCCGCCATGGCCGCCAGCTGTGCCAGCACGCGGTGCAGATGCACGGCGGCATCGGCATGACCGAGGAATACGCAGTGGGCCACTACCTGCGCCGGGTGCATGTGCTCGACCACCTGTTCGGCGACGCCGATGCCCAGGCGTCACGCCTGGGCGACCTGCTGGGCTGAGCATGGCCGACCCTACTTTCGACACCCTGCTGTGGCAACGCAGCGGGCCGGTGCTGACGCTGACCCTGAACCGGCCGCAGGCGATGAACGCGATGACCGCGGCGATGCGCCACGAGATCTGCCAGGCCATCGACCTGGCAGATGCCGACGACGCGGTGCGCGCGGTGGTGTTCACCGGCAGCGGCAAGGCCTACTGCGCCGGCTTCGACCTGTCGAGCGGCGCGCAATCGTTCGACCCCAACCGCCGGCCGGCCAGTGCCGCCTCGGGTGACCTGGCCCCCGGCCAGGACGGCGGTGGCGCGCTGGCGCTGCGGCTGTTCGCCAGCACCAAGCCGCTGATCGGCGCCATCAACGGTGCCGCAGTGGGCATCGGCGCGACGATGCTGCTGCCGATGGACATCCGCATCGCCAGCAGCAACGCCAAGCTGGGCTTCGTGTTCGCCCGCCGCGGCATCGTGCCCGACGGCTGCGCCAGTTGGTTTCTGCCGCGTGTGGTGGGCATTTCACGGGCCCTCGAATGGGCGATGTCCGGCCGCCTGCTCGGCGCCGACGAAGCGCTGGCCGGTGGCCTGCTGCGCGAGGTCTGCCCACCCGACCAGTTGCTGGCGCGCGCGCAGGCCCTGGCGCATGAGATCGCCGACAACGCGGCGCCGGTGTCGGTGGCGCTGACGCGGCAAATGATGTGGCGCCTGCTGGGTGCACCGCACCCGGTCGAGGCCAACCGCATCGAGAGCTGGGCCATCGCGCACCGCGGTGCCTCGCCCGACGCCCGCGAGGGCGTGACAGCGTTCTTCGAGAAACGGCCGCCCGCCTTCACCGGCCGGGTCAGCACCGACATGCCACCGCAGTACCCGTGGTGGGACGAGCCGCCGTTCGCGCCACCCTTCGAGCCCACTGCCGCTTAGGCCGTCGCGCCGGTCACGGGCGCCACGCATCGAAGCCTTCCTTCTTCATTCCAACGCCGAGAAGTACTCATGGATGCAGCAATGATCTACCTGGACGACCACGCCGTGCCACGCAGCGACGTGATCCTGAACAGCCAGCGCGCGGCCAGCGGCCTGCACAGCCTGGGCTTGCGCGAGGGTGACACCCTGGCCCTGCTGCTGCGCAACGACTTCGCCTTTCTTGAAGCCCAAATGGCGGCCACCGCGCTGGGCCTGTACTGCGTGCCCATCAACTGGCACGGCAAGCCCGAAGAACTGCGCTATGTGATCGACGATTCAGCACCCAAGGTGCTGATCGCTCACGCCGACTTGCTCGCGCCGCTGCGCGGCACGCTGCCCGCATCGGTGCAGGTGCTGGTGGTGCCGGCACCGCCGCCGATCCAGCAGCGCTACCCGAGCGCCGCCGCCGCCCCGCAGCCGCTGCCTGGCGATACCGTCTGGCCGCAGTGGCTGGCCGGCTTCGAACCCTGGAACGGCGCGCCGGTGCGTACGCGCGCGGCCATGATCTACACCTCAGGCACCACCGGGCACCCAAAGGGTGTGCGCCGGGACCCGGCCACGCCAGAGCAGACGGCCAGCTACCTGCGCATGTTCAAACAGGTCTACGGCCTTCAGCCCGGTGTGCGGGCTCTGATCACCGGGCCGCTGTACCACGCCTCGCCCAATGCCTATTCGCGCCAGGCGCTGCCGGTGGCCGATGTGCTGGTGATGGCATCCAAGTTCGATGCCGAAGAAACGCTGGCGTTGATCGAGAAGCACCGCATCAGCCATGCCGTGATGGTGCCGACCATGTTCGTGCGACTGCTCAAGTTGCCCGAGGAAGTGCGCAAGCGCTACGACGTCAGCTCCATCCGCTGGGTCGTGCACACCGGCGCACCCTGCTCGGCCACGGTCAAGCGGGAGTTCATGGAGTGGTGGGGCCCGGTGGTGCACGAGACCTATGGCGGCACCGAGGTGGGCTCGTCCACTGTGGCCACGCCGCAGGACGCCATCGACTACCCCGGCAGCGTCGGCACGCTGACGGAAAGCACCGTGATCGCTTTCTATGACGAGGACGGCAAGCGCCTGCCCATGGGCGAGATCGGCGAGATCTACGTGCGCTCGGAGTACTACGGCGACTTCACGTACCACAACAACCCCGAAAAACGAAAGAGCGTCGAGCGCGATGGCCTCATCAGCATCGGCGATGTGGGCTACCTGAAGGACGGCCACCTGTACCTGTGCGACCGCCGCTCGGACATGGTGATCATCGGCGGCACCAACATCTACCCGGCCGAGATCGAGAAGGAACTGCTGCAGTGCCCGGGCGTCCAGGACTGCGCGGTGTTCGGCATCCCCGATGAGGACATGGGCGAGTCGCTGGTCGCTGCGGTCCAGTTGAGTCCGGGGGCGAAGCTGAGCGCCAATGACATCCAGGCTTTCCTGCGCACCCGTCTGGGCAGCATCAAGGTGCCCAGGAAGATCGACTTCCACGAGGCCCTGCCGCGGCAGGACAGCGGCAAGATCTTCAAGCGCCACCTGCGTGACGTGTACTGGCAGGCCGCCGGCCGCAAGATCTGACCCGCCATGAGCCTGACCCGACCCCTCGAAAAAGCCCGCAGCGCAGCCCGTCAGAGCGAAGGTAACCCATGAGCAAACGCCCCGCTCTGCCCCCGCACCAACCGCGGCCGGCCAACGCGCCGACCGCGTTGGCCGGTGTGCGGGTGATCGACTTCAGCCACTTCGTCGCCGGCCCCTACTGCACCATGATGCTGGGCGACCTGGGTGCCCAGGTGCTGAAGATCGAGCAGCCGGGCCTTGGCGACAACATGCGTGCCCTGCAACCGCCCGCTCTGGCTGGCGAAGGTGCGGCCTACATGTGGACCAACCGCAACAAGCAGAGCCTGACACTGGACGTGGGCACGCCCGCCGGCCGCGAGGCCGTGCTGGCATTGATCGACACCGCCGATGTGCTGGTGGAAAACTTCTCCACCGGCGTGATGGAGCGGCTCGGGCTGGGCTATGAGGCATTGGCGGCCCGCAACCCGCGGTTGATCTACTGCGCCGTGTCGGCCTCAGGCCGGGAGGGCTCGATGGCCTCTCGCCTGGGCTTCGATCCGATCGCGCAAGCCGAGAGCGGTTTCATGGCCTTGACCGGCCATCCCGAGGGCGAGCCGGTGCTGGCCGGCGTCCCGGTGATGGACATCACCACCGGCATGATGGCCAGCAATGCCATCATGGCCGCCCTGTATGCGCGTGAGCATCTCGGCAAGGGCCAGTACATCGACATCGCGATGTTCGACCAGGCCGCCCAACTCGTCAGCTTCCGCGCCTACAACTACCTCGTCACAGGCGAGGAGCCGCCGCGCAATGGCAACAACAACCGCGCGCGCACACCCATCGGGCTCTACCCGACCGCCACCGAGCCGATCTACATCTGCTGCTCCAACGAGCGTACCTACCGCCGCCTGGCACTGGACGTGCTGGGGCGCACCGATCTTGCGGACGACGCGGCCTATGCCAACAACCGCGCTCGCGCAAAAAACTACGATGCGTTCAACGACATCCTGAAGGGCCTGCTGCGGCAGCACCCGCGCGAGCACTGGTTGGAAAAGATGCGCGCCGCCGGCGTCCCGGTGGCCCCCGTTGCCACCGTCACCGAGGTCTACAGCGGCGAGGACATGCGCGAACGGGGCCTGCTCAGCGAGATCCCCCATCCCACTGCCGGCATGGTGCCCAACGTGGCCCCGCCGTACCGTTTTAGCCTGACACCGGTGGCGGACCCGGTGGCAGCGCCACTGCTCGGCCAGCACACCGAGGCAATATTGCGATCAGCGCTGCAATACGACGACGACGCCATCGAGCGGCTCGCCAGCAGCGGGGCGTTCGGTGTCGACCCCCAGCTGGGGAGGTCCGTCGGGCAATGAGTCATCCACCCCTTGATGCCCGCGGCTTCATCGCCCATGTGGGCCCCTTATTGCGGGTGACGAAGCACGGAGACCAGCGGCTGCGTGTGGTGCTCGAGGCCCATCACCTGAACTTCTCGGGTCGGTTGCACGGCGGCATGGCGATGACGCTGCTGCTCGAAGCGATGAACGAAGCGGCAGCCGGGCTGGCCCACGGCGCCAGCAGCCCTGCGCGGGCCACGGTGCTGTCGCTGAATTTTGAATTCATCGGCTCCGCTGGACTCGGTGCCACGGTGGATGCCCAGGTGAGCGTCACGCGTGCGGCGCGCACGGTGCTGTTCCTGGCGTGCCGCCTGGTGTCGGACGGACAGACACTCACCGCCGCGAGCGCCGTCTACCGGATCGACCCGGTCGCCGACGACCCGCCGCTGAGCAACACGCCGCCGGCACCGGTGTCCACTGAAGGCTGGGACGACCTGCCCGTGTCCGTGCCCCATGGACGCCACATCGGGCCGTTTTACCGCCGCAGCGATCCCGGGGGTCAAGAGGTGATCGGCTTTGTCGCGGAACCGTTCCGGCTCGACAACCGTGGGCCTGTCCAGGTGCACGACGGTGCATTGCTGACGTTGGCCGACATGTTCACCGGCTGGGCCGTTTACCAAGCCGTGACCGACCGCCACGCCGTCACGCTGACCCTTCAGGTGCGCCGCTTCGATGGCGCTCGTCAGGGGGAGTGGGTGGAGTTTCGCGCTGCGCCGGCGCTGCCAACACCCTCCGTGGGGTTTGCCGACGGCATGTTCCACAGCGCTGGCCGGCCCCTGATGTCGGTGAGCAGCGCCTGGAAGTTCACGGGCCCGCGCTGAGCGGCCGCGGGCCCTTCATCAGCCCGCGCCAAAGGCGCCGGCCGCGCGCAGGTGGATCACCTCGTCGGCCGAGAAGCCCCACGGCGCCAGCGCCGCGCCGTCGTCCTCGCCCGCCGCCTCGGGCCGGCGCGGCACATCGGGCACGGTGCGGCTGAAGCGCGGCGCCGGTGCCGGCTGCACCACGCCGTCGACCTCGATAAAGGTGGCGCGGTCACGGTTGTGCGGATGGGCCACCGCCTCGGGCATCGTCAGCACCGGCGCGAAGCACACGTCGCTGCCCTCCATAAGGGCGCACCACTCGGCGCGGGTCTTGCCGCGGAACACCTCGGTCAGCCGAGCCCGCAGGGCCGGCCAGCCGTCAGGCCCGGGCTGTTGCGGCGGCAGCTCGTCCGCCAGGCCGGTGAGGCGCAGCAGTTCGGCATAGAAGGGCCGCTCGGACGACGCGATGCTGATGTACTGGCCGTCGGCGGTCTCGTACACCTGGTACCAGGGCGAAGCGCCGTCGAGCAGGTTCTCACCGCGTACATCGCTCCAGCGGCCGGCCGCGCGGGCCTGGAAGACATAGGTCATCAGCGACGCGACGCCATCCACCATCGCGGCATCCACCACCTGGCCCTTGCCCGACACCTTGGCTTCGAGCAGCGCGCAGACGATGCCGAAGGCCAGCACCATGCCACCACCACCGAAGTCGCCAAGCAGGTTCAGCGGAATGGCCGGCGGCTCGCCCTTGCGGCCCATCGAATGCAGCGCGCCGGTGAGCGCGATGTAGTTGATGTCATGCCCCGCGGCCTGCGCCAGCGGGCCGTCCTGGCCCCAGCCCGTCATGCGGCCGTACACCAGCCGCGGGTTGGCCGCCAGGCAGGGGTCGGGGCCAAGGCCCAGCCGTTCCATCACACCGGGCCGGAAGCCTTCGATGAAGGCATCCGCGCTGGCCAGCAGGCGGCGCAGCGCCGCGACACCGGCCGGCGTCTTCAGGTCCAGCGCCACCGCATGGCGGCTCCGGTTGAGCAGCATCAGGCGGGGATCGCCATGATGGGTGCCGGGCCGTTCGATCCGCAGCACGTCGGCCCCCATGTCGGCCAGCATCATCGCGGCAAACGGGCCCGGCGCCAGCCCGGCCATCTCCACCACCTTGAACCCCTTCAACGGTCCCATCGCTGTCTCCGGCTTCGCTTCGATGGGGTTCATGATATCGACCGGCGCGGCACCAAACAGCCATGCATCCATCTGCCCAGCCAATGTTCCGGATGGCCCGATGGTCATCGCGGCATGGGCCAAGGCTGCCAGATGAAGCGCACGTCCTGACCTGACGCCGCGTGGCCGCAGGTTGACTCGACCGCTTCGGAGAGCGGCGGCGCCACCTGGGGCTGCTCTTAAGATCACAGCCCCAGGTTCACACGAGTCCACCGATGGCCACCGGCCCCACTGCCTCCGCGCGCAGCGCCACCACCCCTGACACCCGCGAGAAGCTCAAGGAGGTGGCCCAGCGCCTGTTCGCCGAGCGCGGCATCGACGGCGTGGCGGTGCGTGACATCGTCGCCAGCAGCGGCCAGCGCAATGCGGCCTCGATCCACTACTACTTCGGCGGCAAGGACGCGCTGGTGCGCGAGCTGCTGGAAGATGGCGCGCGCCGCATCGACCTGCGGCGCAACGCGCTGCTCGACGAGCTGGAAGCCCAGGGGCTGCCGCTCGACCTGCGGCAGATGGTGGAACTGCTGGTGCGCTCGTCGATCCCCGACGCCAACGAAGGCGGCACCGCCACCACCTACCTGCGCTTCATCGCCATGCTGCAGGTCAATCACCGCGACCTGTTTCTGCAAGCCATCGAAGGCCGTTGGGACAGCGGCTACAAGCGACTGCTGGCCCACCTGCGCCGCCTGCTGAACGATCGGCCGGAGTCACTCGTCTCGCAGCGCCTGGTTTTCATGGGGCTGTACGTCGGCCACGCGATGGCCGTCTGGGAAGCCTCGTGGGGCAACGGCCGCACCGACTCGTTCTGGCACCGGCCCGTGATCTTCCACGACCTCGTCGACACCGCCACCGCACTGCTGCTGGCACCCAGCAGCGAGGCCAGCCACGCCGCCATGGAAGCCCACGGGCGCACGGCCGCCGTGCCGCGAAAACGGCATCGGTAGAAACCAGACTGCCGCCTCAGGCGAATCCGGCTAAAGTAAGCCATCTGTATTAATCTCACGATTTCAGATGGCTGGCGAGGCGTCCTTTCGGGGCGCTCGCTGCGCGTTACTGGCATCGATCAACCTCGTCATCGGCCACACCGTCCTTGTCGATGGCGGCCTGATGGCCGGACGTCCACACCACATGAAGGAATCACGATGAGCTGGAGTTTCGAAACCGACCCCGCGTTCCAGAAGGACCTCGACTGGGTCGAGGCCTTTGTGCGCGATGAAGTGGAACCGCTGGACCACCTGCTCGACAGCCCTTACGACGTGAAGTCGCCGCGTTTCCAGCGCCTGGTCAGGCCGCTGCAGCTGCGGGTGCGGGAGCGCAAGCTGTGGGCCTGCCACCTCGGGCCGGAACTGGGTGGCCAGGGCTATGGCCAGGTCAAGCTGGGCCTGCTCAACGAGATCCTCGGCCGCTCAAGCTTCGGCCCGGTGGTGTTCGGCTGCCAGGCGCCCGACTCCGGCAATGCCGAGATCCTGGCCCACTATGGCACGCCGGAACAGAAGCGCCGCTTCCTCGAACCCCTGCTGGCCAACGAGATCATCTCCTGCTTCGCCATG
Source organism: Burkholderiales bacterium (assembly GCA_039932275.1). Taxonomy (GTDB): domain Bacteria; phylum Pseudomonadota; class Gammaproteobacteria; order Burkholderiales; family Burkholderiaceae_C; genus Sphaerotilus. The sequence goes on along the minus strand of JBDTQF010000003.1, from coordinate 34,260 downwards.
ACCGAGCCGCAGGGCGGGGCCGATCCGTTGGTGCTCAAGACCCGTGCCGTGCGCGACGGCACCGACTGGGTGATCAGCGGCGAGAAGTGGTTCGCCTCCAACGCCCGCTTCGCGGCCTTCTTCATCGTGATGGTGGTCACCGACCCCGACGCACCGCCCTACAAGGGCATGTCGATGTTCATCGTGCCCGCTGGCGCCCCAGGGTTGGAGATCGTGCGCAACGTGCACCTGTCGCGGCCGGATGCGGACCGTGAAAGCGGCCACGCCTATCTACGCTTCAGCGGCGTACGGGTGCCGGCCGACCACATGCTGGGCGAGCCGGGTGGCGCGTTCGTGGTGGCGCAGACGCGGCTGGGCGGCGGCCGCATCCACCACGCCATGCGCACGATCGGTGAGGCGCGCAAGGCGCTCGACATGATGTGCGAGCGTGCGCTGTCACGCCACACCCAAGGCGAGCTGCTGGCCAAGAAGCAGATGGTGCAGGAGAAGATCGCCGACTCCTGGATCGAGCTGGAGCAGTTCCGCCTGTTCGTGCTGCGCACCGCCTGGCTGATCGACAAGCACAACGACTACAAGGTGGTGCGCAAGGACATCTCGGCCATCAAGGCCGCGATGCCCAAGGTGCTGCACGACATCGCCAGCCGGGCGCTGCAGATCCACGGCTCCCTCGGCGTGACGGACGAGGTGCCCTTCATGGACCAGATCCTGTCGAGCTACGTGATGGGCCTGGCCGACGGGCCCACCGAGGTGCACAAGGTGACACTGGCGCGCGAGCTGCTGCGCAGCTACAAAGGCACGAAGGACCTCTTTCCCGCCTACCACCGGCCGCTCGCCCGCGAGCGTGCGTTGGCCCGCTACGCCGCTGCGCTGGCCGACCTGCCACCCGAAGCATGAGCGACGACGCCACGTTGACGAAGCTGGTGCCGGAGAACGACTGGCGAGCGCTGGTCGACCCGGTGCAGTTGACCGGCTGGATGGACGCACAGGGGCTGGGCAGCGGTGCGATCGAGGACGCCCGCATCCTGGTCGGTGGCACGCAGAACCTGCTGTTGCAGTTCCGCCGCGGCGGGCGCGCCTTCGTGCTGCGCCGGCCGTCGCGCCATCCGCGGGCCAACGCCAACGACACGATGCTGCGCGAAGCCCGCCTGCTGGCCGCGCTGGCCGCCACCGAGGTGCGACATCCACGCTTCATCGCCGCCTGCGCCGACACAGCGGTGATCGGCACGGCTTTCTTCCTGATGGACGTGGTCGACGGCGTCAACATCAGCACCGGCCTGCCGGCGCTGCATGCCGGCTCGGCAGCCTTGCGGCGAACCATGGGCTTCGAGATGGTGGACGCCCTGCTGGCGCTCGGCGAAGTCGACCCGGTGGCGGTCGGCCTGGCCGATTTCGGCAAGAGCGACGGCTTCCTGCAACGTCAGGTGCCGCGCTGGCGGCGCCAGCTGGAAAGCTACCAGGAGCTGCCGAACTGGCCCGGTGCCGCGGGCCTGCCGGAGGTTGACGCCGTGGGCCGCTGGCTTGAGGCGCATGTGCCGGCCCAGTTCATTCCGGGCATCCTGCACGGCGACTTCCATCTGGCCAACGTGATGTTCCGGCATGACGGCGCCGAACTGGCGGCCGTCATCGACTGGGAGATGGCCACGCTGGGCGACCCGCTGCTCGACCTGGGCTGGCTGCTGGCCACCTGGCCGAACCCCGATGGCACGTCGCACGGCCCGCAGGCGATCCAGCCCTGGCAGGGTTTCCCGGTGGCCGAGGAACTGATCGAACGCTATGCCGCGGGCAGCCGGCGCGACCTCTCGCAGGTGCACTGGTACGCGGTGATGGCCTGCTACAAGCTGGCCATCGTGCTGGAAGGCAGCTATGCACGGGCCTGCGCCGGCCAGACCTCGGCAGTCATCGGCGAGCGGCTGCACAGCAGTGCCGCCGGGCTGCTGCGCAAAGCCGCGCAATGGATCCAGGCACCCGGTGCGCGTTGAAGCGACCACGACGCCATAGACCCACTTTGAAGGAGTTCATTCATGGATGATCTGTCACGTTCGGTATCGGGCAAGGTGGCACTGATCACCGGCGCCGCCAGTGGCATGGGCCGCGCCGCCGCGCTGCTGTTCGGCGGCGAGGGAGCGCATGTGGCCGTCACCGACCGCGACGCGGCCGGGGCCGAAGCGGTAGCCGCGCAGATCAACGCGGCCGGCGGCAGCGCGCAGGCCTGGTCGCTCGACGTGGCCGATGCCGGCCGGATCGCTGCCGTCGTGGACGAGGTGGCACAACGCTTCGGTGGCCTCGACATCGTCGTCAACAACGCGGGCATCGGCCGGTTCACCGCCATCGACGATCCTGAGTACGACACCGTCTGGCACAGCATGCTCGGCATCCTGCTGACGGCGCAGCAGCGCCTCATCAGGGCCGCCCTGCCCCACCTTCGCCGGTCGGCCGCCGCCCGCGTGGTGAACATCGCCTCGACCGAGGCCCTGGGTGCCACCGCCGGCAACAGCGCCTATGCCGCCGCGAAGGCCGGCGTCACCGGCCTGACGCGCGGCCTGGCCGTGGCGCTCGGCAAGGACGGCATCACCGTCAACTGCATCTGCCCCGGCCCCATCCTCACCGCGATGACGGCCCGCATCCCCGAGCAGGACCGCGAGACCTATGCGCGCCGCCGCACCGCACTGCGCCGCTATGGCCGGCCGGAGGAGGTGGCCCACATGGTCCTGAGCCTGTGCCTGCCCGCGGCCTCGTACATCACCGGCGCCACCATTCCCGTGGACGGCGGCCTGGTGGTGCGCGGGGCCTGAAGCGGCTTTGCGAAGCCGCCCCCTCATTGCAACCGAGCAAATCACCATGAAAGCATTGCTGTGCGAACAATTCGCCGAAGTCGAGCGCCTGACCGTGCGCGACATCGAGCCGCTGCGCGCTGGCCAGGGACAGGTGCGTGTGAGCATCTACGCCGCGTCACTGAACTACCCTGATGCGTTGATGGTGCAGGGCCTTTACCAGGCCAAGCCCGCTCTGCCCTTCGTGCCGGGCAGCGAATATGCCGGCGTGGTGGTGGAAGCCGGCGCAGGCGTCACCGCATTCAAGCCCGGCGATCGTGTCATCGCCTTCGGCAGCCTTGGCGGCTTCGCCGAGGAAGGAGTGGTCGATGCGTCGCGCGTCGCCCACCTGCCGGCAGAGATGGACTTCGACGTTGGCGCGGCGTTGGTCGTGGCGTACTGCACCACCCTGCGCGGCCTGAAGGATTGCGCCCACATGCAGCCCGGTGAAACGCTGCTGGTGCTGGGTGCGGCCGGTGGCGTGGGCCTGGCCGCGGTAGAGATCGGCAAGGCCATGGGTGCACGCGTCATCGCCGCGGCGTCCACCGCCGACAAGCTGGCGTTGTGCCGCGAACACGGCGCCGACGAGCTCATCAACTACGCCACCGAGAACCTGCGCGAGCGGCTCAACGAGCTTACCCAGGGCCGCGGCGTCGACGTGGTCTACGACCCGGTGGGCGGGCCCTACACCGAGCTCGCGTTCCGGTCCACCGGGTGGCGCGGGCGGCTCGTGGTCGTGGGCTTCGCCGCCGGCGACATTCCCAAGCTCCCCGTCAACCTCTGCCTGCTGCGGGAGCGCACGCTGATTGGGGTGTTCTGGGGTGATTCACTCAAGCACGACCCGCAGAGCCAGGACCGCAACCTCGCCCAGCTGATGCAGTGGATCGCCGAAGGCAAGATCAAGCCGCACATCGACGAACGCGTTCCCCTGGCACAAACGCCGCAGCTGATGAAGCGCATGCTGGCACGCAGCGTCAAGGGCAAAGTGGTGGTGTTGCCCCAGGCCTGACCCCGCCGCCTGGCCAGCGGCTGCTCATTGCAAGGTTCTCATGAACAAGCTTTTTGATCTCACCGGCAAGGTGGCCCTCATCACCGGTGGCAGCCGCGGCATGGGGCTGTCCATCGCGCACGCGTTCGCCGCGCAGGGCGCCGACCTCGTCATCGCCAGCCGCAAGCTCGATGCCTGCGAAGCCGCCTGCGCCGAGCTGCGCGAGCGCCATGGCGTGCGCGCGCTGCCGCTGGCCTACCACGCCGGCCGCTGGGACCAGGCCGAACAGGTGCTGGCCCAGGCCGAGGCACACTTCGGCGGCATCGACGTGCTGATCAACAACGCCGGTGCGTCGCCGCCGTACGGTGCGTTGACCGACATCAGCGAAGACCTCTGGGACAAGGTGTTTGCCCTCAACCTCAAGGGGCCGTTCCGCATGTCGGTGCTGGCCGCCCAGCGCATGCAGCAAACCGGGCGCCGCGGCAGCATCGTGTTCGTCAGCAGCGCCTCCACACTGGCGCCGGCGGTCGGTGAACTGCCGTACGCCATGGCCAAGGGGTCACTGCATCAGCTGGCGGGCACGCTGGTGCATGCCTACAAGGGCGTGCGCTTCAACGTCATCGTGCCCGGCGCCTTCCGCACCGACATCAGCAAGGCCTGGTCCGAGGAGATGTTCCAGCGCATCAGCGAGCGCGTGCCGCTCGGCCGCGCCGGCGAGCCCGACGAGATCGTCACCACGGCGCTGTACTTGGCCTCGGAGGCCTCGTCATACACCAACGGCGCGGTCATCAAGGTCGATGGCGGCATGACCTACACGCGCGGCTGAAGCAGATTTCGTCAGAGGAAACACCATGGGCTGGATTGGACAGGGCGCACAACGCATCACCACCGAAACGCTGATCGGCCGGATGGCGTCGAAGGCTGCGACCGTGCTGGAACGGCTCGGCGTGGGCGCCGGCGACGGTGTGGCGCTGTACATGCGCAACGACATCACCTTCTTCGAAGCCAGCATCGCCACCGGCATGCTTGGCGCCTACCCGGTACCGGTGAACTGGCATTACACCCCTGACGAAGCACAGTACCTGCTGGCCGACAGCGGGGTGAAGGTGCTGGTGATCCACGCCGACCTGCTGCCGCCGATTGCTGCAGTGGTGCCGCCGGGCGTGACGATTCTGGTGGTCGAGGTGCCGCCCGACATGGTGCAGGCGTACGGCCTGGCGGCCGATACCGGCCTTGCACAGGCTGGCGCCACGCTGTGGCGGGCGCTGGTCGATGCCGCCCCCGAACGGCAGGCCCCGCCAGCAGCGGCGGCGCCCAACTCGATCATCTACACCTCGGGCACGACCGGCCGGCCAAAGGGGGTTCGGCGCCCCGCCTACCCGCCCGAAGCCCAGGCGCTGGTAAGCCGCATGCTGGGCCTGTGTTACGGCTACACCGAGGTGCTGCAGGGGCAGCGCGATCCTTCGACGGTCACCACCGCGGTGATCGGGCCGATGTACCACGCAGCACCCAACGCACATGGCCTCTTCTCGGCGCGGATGGGCATCAACGTGCTGGTCGAGCCGCGCTTCGATGCCGAGCGGCTGCTGGCCCTGATCGAGCGCGAACGCATCACGCACCTGAACATGGTGCCGGTGATGTTCGTGCGCCTGCTCAAGCTGCCCGACGAGGTGAAACGGCGCTACGACCTGTCGAGCCTGGAGTACGTGGCGCATGCCGCTGCGCCCTGCCCGCCGGAGGTGAAGCGGGCAATGATCGACTGGTGGGGTCCGGTGATCTGGGAGTACTACGGCTCCACAGAGATGGGCAACGTCACCCACTTGTCGTCGCAGGAATGGCTGGCGCACCCCGGTTCGGTGGGCCGGGTGATAGCGGGGTTGCAGGTGCGCATCCTCGACGAGCAGGGCCACGATCTGCCGCACGGCGCCGTGGGCGAAGTGGCTGGCGGCTCACCGCTGCTGACCAACTTCACCTACCAGAACGCACCGGCAAAGCGCGCCGAGATGGACCGCAGCGGCCTCGTCGCGCCCGGCGACATCGGCTACTTCGATGCCGATGGCTACCTGTACCTGTGCGACCGCAAGAACCAGATGATCATCTCGGGCGGCGCCAACATCTACCCCGCCGAGATCGAGGCCGAACTCCACAAACTGCCGGGTGTGGCCGACTGCGCCGTCTTCGGCATCCCGGACGATGAATTCGGCGAGGCGGTGTGTGCGTACGTGCAGCCCGACCCCGGCGCCGTGCTCGATGCGGGCGAACTGCGCGCGGCACTGCGCAAGGTGATGACCAGCTACAAGGTGCCCAAGGTGATGGAGTTCACCGACGCGCTGCCGCGCGAGGACTCCGGCAAGATCTTCACGCGCAAGCTGCGCGAGCCGTACTGGGCGGGAAGCAAACGCTCGATATGAGCCGCCGCTGACGGCCCGGACCGCCACGCATTGCCTCGGCCGTCGCTCTGGAACGAGTGGTGTCCTTGAAACCTCAAGCGACGTTTTTTCAGAACATGAGCCGGCGCGTCGCCGCTTGAGCCCTGGTTCCATGCCGGCTCGTTGACAGGAGACAGTGATGTTGAAGAAGCTGATGATGGCCGCGCTGGCCGGTGCATTGGGGGCCGGCGTGGGCGCTCAAGAAACCATCAAGATCGGTGTGATGACGATCGATACCGGCCCGATGGCCGTGTACAACAACTTCGTCACGCAGCCGATCGAGATGGCCGTCGAAGCCTTCAACGCGCAAGGCGGCGCGTTGGGCCGCAAGTACGAAATCGTCCAGCAGGCGCATTCCGGCCCCCCGGCTGCCGCGATCGCTGCGGCAACCAAACTGGCTCAACAGAGCAACATCTCGTTTTTGTTCGGGCCCAACACCTCGGCGATTGCGTCGGCCATTTCTCCCAGGCTGTCCGACCTCAATGCCTTGTACTTCGACAGCGGCTCGGCATTGGAAGACCTGATCGGAAAAGGCTGCCAACCCAACTACTTCCGCACCTCGCCCAGCGAAAGCATGGTGGCCAACATGATGCGCACGGCGGTTCAGCGCAGCGGCCTCAAGACCTGGAACATCCTGACGGCAGACTATTCCGCGGGCCACGATCTGGCCAAGCAGTTCACCAGCGTCGTGCAGGAGATGGGCGGCTCGGTTCAAACGACGCTGTATGCGCCGCTCAGCGCCGTCGACTTCGGCAACTACATCTCGCAACTGGGTGCCAAACCGGCTGAGGGGCTGTTCATCTTCTTCTTCGGTGCGACCTCCATCGGCCTTGCCAAGCAACAGCAGCAGTTCGGGCTGTTCCCCAAGTACAAGCAGGTGCTGAGCTACAACTTTGCCTCTGACCTGACGCTGCCGGCGCTTGGCGACACCGTCGATGGCGTCTCCAACATCGCCGGTTATGGGTGGGACATCCCGGGCGAGCAGAACGCCGCCTTCGTGAAGGCGTATGAGCAGCGCTACAAGCGCAAGCCGAACATCGGCGACATTGACAACTACCTCGCCATGGAATCCCTGCACCAGGCGATCCTGAAAGCCAAGTCGACCGACATCAACGCCGTGCGCACGGCGCTGAGTGGCCTCAAGTTCAACTCAATGATCGGTGACGTCGAACTGCGGGCCGCCGACCATCAGATGGTGCGGCCGATGGTGTTGCTCCAGGTGGTCAAGGGCAGCGACGGGAAGTCGGTGAGCAGCATGAGGCACCTTGAGCCGGGGCCGAAGGTGACGCCGCCACCCAGTCCCGAATGCAAGATGCCGCGGTAACAAGCGGCTGAAGCCGAGACCGGCGCGCAGGTCGCCGGCTCGGGCTTGCCGACGCGGGCACGGCGACGGCTACATCCGTTGAAACTCACAGGGACCGATCATGCCCAGCGCCGAAATCCTCGCCTTCCGCCCCAATGTGCCATTGATTCATGCAACGACATCCCGGCCATCTGGTACCGGCCATCCAATGCGCTGAAGGACCGTGTCGGGCTGTACATCCATGGCGGCGGCTTCATGTGGAGAATGGATGCAGGTGGCCTCGGCCACCCGACCGGTCACACCTTCACGCGGCCGTCGTCCACCAGCTTCTTGATCTTCGCAAGTTGGCCATTGAGGAAGGCATTCATCTTGTCTGGCCCCCAGCCAACGGGTTCGAAGCCGAGGTCCTGCAGCTTCGGCGCCAGTTCGGGCAGCAGGATGATGCGGTTGACCTCGGCCGTCACCTTGTTGAGGATGGCCTTGGGCGTGCCTGCCGGGGCGAACAGTCCTCCCCAGCCCGCCAGGTCGACCGCCGGCAGGCCGGCTTCGCCGAAGGTCGGCACGTCCTTGTAGCGCGGCGAGCGCGACAGGCCCACCAAGGCCAACGGCTTGATCTTGTCGGGAAAGCGTGACAGGCCGCCAACCGACGTGATCGCGGCATCGATCTGGCCGCCCACCAGGTCCTGCAGGGCGGGAGCCTCGCCCTTGTAAGGGACGTGCACCATGTCGATGCCGGCGGCAGCGTTGAGCTCCTCGCCAACAAAGTGGCCACCCGAACCCTGTCCGTAGGAGCCAAAGGTCAGCTTGCCAGGCTGCTTCTTCGCCAGCGCAATGAGTTCCTGCAGCGTGTTCACGCCGAGCGATGAACGCACGCCGATCGCGATCGGCGACATCGCCAGCATCGCCACGGGCACGAAGTCGCTGAGCTTGTAGCCAGGGTTCGGCTGCAGCACCGTGTTGCTGAGGAAGGCGCTGTAGCTCAGCATGAAGGTGTAGCCGTCGGCCGGCGACTTGGCCACCGCGGCTGCGGCAATCGCGCCGCTGGCGCCCGCCTTGGATTCGACCAGCACCGGCTGGCCCCAGCTCTCGGTCAACTTGGCGCCGACCATGCGCATCATGGCGTCCTGCCCGCCGCCGGCCGGCACAGGAATCACCATGTGGATGGGCGCGTTCGGGTAGCCGGCCTGGGCGCGGGCGTTGGGCAAGGCGGCAGCGCCAACCAGGCCGAGCAGTGAATGCAATGCATCACGACGGGTCACGGACATGGAACTTCTCCGTCAAGGTTGCGCGGCGCACAGGCGCGCCGTGCGGTCAAAAAATCAAGCGGCTTGCAGCGAATCGCGCAACACGTCATCGAACACGATGACGCTGCGCGCCACCGTACCGCCCAGCATGGCATCGAACCCCTCGTTGATGGCCGCCAGCGGCAGGCGCTGGCTGACCAGCTCGTCGAGCATCAGCTGGCCATCGAGATACATGCGGGCAAAGCGCGGCAGGTCCAGCTGGAAGGCACTGGAACCCATCATGGAGCCCTGGATGCGCTTCTCCGTCAGGATCGCGGGCATTAGACGCGCCAACGAGAGCCTGGCGCCGGCGGGGGGGACACCGATGAGCGTCAGCATCCCGCCAACACCCAGCATCCCGAAGGCCATCTCCTGTGTGGACGCCAGGCCAATGGCTTCGAAGGCGTGGTCAACGCCGCCAGCGGTCATAGCCCGCACCGCCTGAGCGGCATCGTCGTCGCCGAGCAGGGCATGGGTCGCGCCGAAACGCCGCGCCAGTTCCAGCTTCGCAGGCACGCGGTCCACGGCGATGATGGTCTGGGCACCGGCCAGCCGCGCGCCCTGAATGACGTTCAGACCCACACCACCGCAGCCAACAACCACCACGCTCTGACCCGGACGCACCTTGGCGCTGTTGATGGCTGCGCCTACCCCCGTCACCACCGCGCAGCCGAGCACGGCCGCACGATCCAGCGGAATCTCGCGTGGCATCACCGCCACTGCGTTCTGATGCACCAGCACCTGCTCGGCAAAACCGCCCAAGCCGCCCATCTGCCCCATGGCCTGCCCGTTCAAGGTCAGACGAGGCCTCTCCTGTTCAGAACGCGCCGGCTTGGCGACGCAGCGATACGACGTGCCGCCGAGACACTGCCGGCAGTGGCCGCAGTAAGAGGACAGGCAGGTCACCACATGGTCGCCACGCCGCAGACCCGACACCTGCGCGCCGGTCTCGACCACCACCCCGGCGATCTCGTGTCCCAGCACCGAGGGCAGTGGCGTCGACATGTCACCCGAGATCACATGGAAGTCCGAGTGACACAGGCCACTGGCGGCCACCTGGATCCGCACTTCCTGCGGACCACAGTCGTCCAGCTTCACGTCCTCGATGATCAATGGGGTCTTTGTCTGATACAGAACAGCAGCTTTCATGGATCTTCCTTCCAGCAGGATTTGTAATGGTGCTGCGCGCACCAAATGAAAGCGGCGCGACCACAGTCGCGCCGCTTCAAAGCAACACAACCCAACAACAGCCCGGGCTCGGCCACTCACGAACAACCGGGCTGCGGGTTTTCAGCGATCAGAACGCCAGAGCAGCCTGGTGTTTGGGCGAATCGATGTCGGCCGTCATGCCGCGGTCGATGATCTCGCCCTTGGCCATCACGACGAACCGCTGGCTCACGCGCCGCACCAGGTTCAAATGCTGCTCCACCATCAGCACGCCCGTACCGGCCGCACGGATCTCGTTGAACACGCGCGCCAGGTCGTCCACCAGCACGGGCGAGAGGCCTTCGGAGGGTTCGTCGAGCAGCAGCACGCGCGGGTTGCCCAGCAACGCCCGGCCCACCGCCAGCATCTGCTGCTGGCCGCCGCTGAGCGCAGTCCCCATCTTGTCCTTGCGCTCCAGCAGCACCGGGAACAGCTTGTAGATGGTGTCCAGCGTCCAGTGGCCCTTGCGGCCACAGGCTGAGCCCAGCAGCAGGTTGTCGCCCACCGTCAGATGCGGCAGGATCATGCGGCCCTGAGGCGACACCGTCACCCCCTGCTTCGCTGCCATGTAGGGCGGCAGCTTGTTGAGCGTGCTGCCACCCACCTCGATCGAGCCACCGCTGATGGTGGTGGCACCGAAGAAGGACATGATCAGCGTCGACTTGCCCGCACCGTTCTTGCCGACCACGGCGACCGCTTCGCCCTCATCGACATCGAGATCGACATCGCGCAACACAACCGACTTGCCATACCCGGCCCGCAGGCCCTTGACGTGAATGAAACTCATGCGGCTGTTCCCAGGTAAGCACTGATGACGCGAGGGTCGCTGCGGACGGCGGTCGGTGTACCGGTGGCCAGCAGTCGGCCCAGGTCGAGCGCGGTGATGAAGTCACAGAACTTGAAGACGGCGTCGACATCGTGTTCAACCACCATGGCAATGACGTTGCGCTCGCGCACCACCTTGCCCAAGTGTTCGAACAGCGTCGTGGTCTCGGCGGTGGACAGACCAGCGGCAGGCTCGTCGAGCAGCATCAACGTGGGCTTGCCCACCAGCGCCAGCGCGATGTCGACGCGACGCTGGTCACCATAGGCGATGCTGTCGGCAATCTTGTCGTAGACGTGGTTCAGTTCGAGCGTGTCGATGATGCCGTTGAGATCCTGCTCGCCCAGTTGCGATGCCACCAGTTCCAGTTGCTCGCCCACGCGGATGCCCGGGAAGATGCTGGTGCGCTGGAACGAGCGCGACATGCCCATGCGGCGGCGCCAGACCACCGACTTGTCGGTGATGTCATGACCGTCGATGAACACGCGGCCGCGGGTGGGCTTGCGCCGACCGGTGATGGCGTCCATCAGGGTGGACTTGCCTGCCCCGTTGGGACCGATCACGCCATGCAGTACGCCGCGTTCATTCACTTCGAGGCTGACGCCTTCCAGGGCCTTCACATTGCCATAGGCAACGCTCAAGTCTTCAACGCGCAGCATTGCCGCCTCCTTGGGTAAATAGCCGGCGCAGCCGGTGGTACATGTTTTGAATGAAGCCCATGGCGCCTTGCGGGAAGGCGACGATCACGATCACAACACCCAGGCCGGTGAATAGTTCAAGGTGGCCGCTGGCGCCAAACTGATCTTGACCGATGGTGTACAGGATCGCGCCGAGCACGGGGCCGGTGACGGTGCCCATGCCGCCGACCAGCGTGGCCACCAGGCCATTGCCGCCGGTGACGAAGTCGAGCAGCTCGGGCGATGCGAAGGCAGAGTTCAACCCGGTGATCAGACCGGACACCGCCGCAATGAAGCCCGACACGGTGAAGGCCAACACCCGCGGCCAGTAGGTGTCGAATCCCGAGAAACGCATGCGTTCCTCATTGGCCGTGGTCGCACGCAGCACCTGGCCGATGCGCATGTGGCCGATCGTCCATGCCACCAGCATCACACCGCACAAGAGCAGCCACGCCACCGGCCAGAAGACATCCGGCTTGGCCAGCTGAGCCTGCGAGAGGCCGAAGAAGGTGCTGTTCCAGCTCATGGTCAGGCCGTCGTCGCCGCCCGTGACCGGGCGGAAATCGGTGATCTTGACCATCGATTGCAGCATCTGCGCCAACGCCAGCGTGAGCATCGCGAAAGGCAGTGGACGCGCCCGCATGATCACGGCCCCGATCAGCCCCGAGAGCACCGTGGACGCCACCAGGCAGAACAATGCCGCGCCCATCACGGTCCAGCCGAAGCTCATGATCGCAATGCCGAACAGGTACGTCGCGCCGCCGGTAAAGGCCGCAGCGCCGAACATCATCAGCCCGCACTGTAAACCGAGGAAACCGATGGCCACTGCCGCGATCGCAAGCACGATGGCATTGATCATCAGCCCCAGGTAGAAGGTGCTCTTCACGAAACTGGGAACGAACAGGCCGGCGATGACGATGACCGCCACGATCAGGCCCGCCTTCAGCAGACTGCTCTTGGGCGGTGCACTGCCGCCCACGGAAGCCGCGCGGACGCCTGGCGTCAAAGGTACGGCGCTCATCAGGCAACCCTCCCGCGACCAAAGCCCTGAGGCCGGAACAGCAGCACGAAGAACAGCAGCAGGTACGGAGACAGCACCGCCAGCGTGGGCGACAACACCGTGCCAATCACCTGGATGAAGCCATAGACCACGGCGGCGGCGATGGCGCCGCCGATGCTGCCGAGCCCGCCGATCACCACCACGATCAGGCAGCTGATGAGGATGGTGGCGCCCATGCCCGGGTCCACCGACAGGTAGGGCCCGGCCAGCACACCGGCCAACCCCGCGAAGCCCGTGCCCAGGCAGACCACCAGCAGGCTCAGCCGGTCGGTGTTCACGCCCATCATGCGCGCGACGATCGGTTGCTGACTCACGGCCCGCACATGCATGCCGGAGCGGGTCCATTTGAGCCACACCGCCAGCGCCACGCAGGTACCGAAGCCGACGACGATCAGGAAGACGCGGTAGGTGGGATAGGGCTGGCCAAACAGGCTGAGGGAGCCACCCAGCACGTCAGGTGCGGAGACGGACAACGGCGAGGTGCCCCAGAACTTGGTGACGATCTGACCGAGGATGAGCGCCAGGCCGAACGTGATAAGCGCCACATCCATATGTGAGCGCTTCTGCAGTGGCCGCAGGCAGGCATATTCGAACAGCACTCCGACCACTCCAAGCAGTACCGGCACAACCAGCAGCGCCACCCAGAAGTTCAGAACACCCGTCAAGGTGTAGCCAAGGTAGGCCCCTAGCATGTAGAGAGCCCCGTGACCGAAGTTCATCACGTCGCGTAGACCGAAGATCAACGCCAGCCCACTGGCAAGAATTGTGAGCAAGGAGGCCAGCGCTAACGCGTTCGCCAATTGCACTATGTTGAATAGCTGGGTCAGGTCCACATCAGTTCCATCATCGAGGGGCCACAAAAATAAGGAATGCGCTCATCCTTTTGGACGAGGCGAGCGAGCATATGTTCAACCAATAGTCGGGTCTGATAGGGAAGACCCTGTTGCACTGCTCAACCGTGGGGTCAGGCCCACGTTGCCCGCCCGGGCGGGCGTTCTCAAGGACCCATTTGCGGCCGTGAAGTTCGCGCCGAAAGAAAGAAAGTATTCAGGCCGACTGGTCCGCGAGAGCCATGCGAAGCGCCGTTTCTCCGTAGAGCCGGGCGGGCGCTTCCCATTGGGCCAGACGCGCATCCTGGCTGAGACCTTGCCGCACCAGCCGGTAGCCATGCGCCAGGATGGCCGCCACCTTGGCCTTGTACGCAGCCTCGAACCAGAGCAGACGATCGCTGCTGCGTCCGGTGGCCTGCTCCCAGGCCTGCACGACGCGTTCCCGCGGCCAAAAGCCGGACTGGTCCTGCCCGGCATGCCCGGCCGCGTGCGTGCCGCGGAACCGGCCCAAATGGTAGGCCAGATCCCAACGCGGATCGCCGTTGAACGCCAGTTCCCAGTCAAGCCAGGCGACGAGGCGCCCGTCGGCATGCCACAACATGTTGGCGATCTTCGGGTCACCATGGCACGGCGCGGGCGACGCATCAGCGGGCGCCGTCTGGTCCAGCAATGCAAAGGCCTCGTCGAGCGGGGTCACCTGGCAACCCTCGGCGGTCTGGCGCCAACGAGCCAGTTCCTGCCGCACCGACCGGATGGGCCCGAAGACATCCAGCGGCGGCTGCTGGTGCAGGAACACCAGGGCGCCGACCGCCTCGCTGGAAATCGTGTCGCGCAGGGCATCGCTGCCTTGGGCAGCCCACTCCGGAATGCGCAGGTCGGGCCAGCCAAGGCCCTCGACTCGGCTCATCAGGAAGAACGGGGCCCCGAGCACCCCGGCGTCCTGCTCCATCAAATACAGCCCCGGCCCCGGCGGCGCCCCCGGCAGCCCACCCAGCACGGCAAACACATCGAACTGGCACCGCACGTCCAGCGCGTGTTCGAGGAGCGGCGCGCCCGACGGCGGCAGCCGCAGGATCATGTCCAGCCCTTCGATCAGGTAGGTCTCGTTCGAATGGCCGGCCGACAGCACCTGCAAGCCGGTGATTTCTCGGCCACGCAGCAGATGCCGGCGCAGCCCCGCCGTCAATTGTTCAATGTCTCGCCCCATCGCGGCCTTTTCGGGTGCGCCAGCGTTCAGCCGGCCAATGTCGCAAAGACAGTCTTTGCATGGTGCGTGTCGCAGTGCTCTCGAACCTCGACGATGCGCCCCCCTGCCACGCGACAGAGGTAGTGGTACTGGTTCACATACACCTGCCCGTTGGTGAGCGGTGCATGCGACTGGGCCTCCGCCGCCACCCGGTCGCACTCGGCCGTCAAGGTACCCACCTCCATGCGGATGCCGTCGGTCAGATGCGCCTCCATCCACTGGCCCAGACCGGCGATCTGCGCCATGCTGTAGGTGGCGCCGGCCGTCCACCATCGGCAGTCGTCGCTGACGTGGTTCAACGCCGCAGCAAAACCGCCCTGCGCGAACGCTTCGAGAAAGGCCCGCACCAGCGCCTTGTTAGCTTCCAGGTCGTGGTCGGCGCTCATCCGGTGAACCTCACAGCTGCAGCGGAAAATTCGACTCTGCCCCAAGCCCCAGTTCAGGGAACAGGCCCGCGTAGATCGACTCCTGGATTCCCCATCCCTGGGCATCGCCCTCGCGCAGCCGCACGGGTTTGTCGCGCAGGTGGCCCAGGTCGTGCAGCCGGCTGGTGCAGTCGGCGATGTACTCGCCCTCCTGGTGATCGCCGCCGCGCCAGCTGCCCCAGCGCGCGCCGGCCCATTCGCCGTACAGGCCGGTCCGCAGGTAGAACCCGGTCTCCCCCAGACCCTCCAGCACCAGATGGCGGGTCTCGCCCGAGGCCATCAGCATGCTGTAGTGCCCGCCCAGGAAATGCCGGGTCGTCGGATCGAGGCGGACCTCCGGAACGATGCGCAGGATGATGTGCTGCGTACCGTCGGCCTCGTTGACCTGGCCGGAGAAGTAGTCCCAGTGCTCATTCGACGAGAAGTACGCGCTGATGCCGTAGCGGCTGCCATCCGGTCGGCTGAGCTCATACGCCCCCCACAGCAGTCGCATGCGGCTGGCTGAGGAGCGCGGCTGCACGTCCGGCGGCAGGAAGCCCACGTTGTCACCCCGCGTGCCCCAGCTGTGGTCGCGGAAAGCAAACCAGTCGTCGCCCAGTGTGTGCCGCTCGCCCGCCACCTCCAGCCAGCCAGTGACGTGCCCGCCCTGGTGGTAGCGCACCACATCATTGCGGATGCGGTTGCCGGTGCGCATGCGGTTGCGCTTTTCGAAGAACGCCGGCATCTCGGCATGGAACACGATATCGAACGCGATCGGCTGGGTCGGGCTGGGTTCGAGCACGAAGCGAACCTGCTTCAGCGGCTCGATGACCTCGTAGCGGATTGAACCCACCGCCGTCTCGTCGAGCGCAGGCTCGAGCACGCGGCTGGCGCGCACGGTCCATTGCTCGCGCCCGCGAGAGACGCCGGCAAACCCGTCCATCACGTTGCGATTGAGGTACTTGCCCAAGCCGAAATCGATCTGCAGCCCGCCGTCCTTGCGCGCGATCGAGGCCCAGATCTTCTCGGTCCAGCCCCGTTCGGACTCGGCCACCGTGGCGAAGGTATCGGCGATCTGGTGGTTCAAGGCTTCGTCGGCCGGCGTCAGCCGCCCGATGTCCAGGTCAGTGCTCATCAAGGTACTCCGGTCAAGATGAAAAGGGGCGCGATCAGCTCGGCAACTTGCACTCGGGGTTGGCCGTGGGCGACACCGACAGGCCGGGTTCCACCGACCGCACCGCCGCCACACCCTTGCCGTCCGGACCCTTGACGATCTGCACCACAACGATGGGGCGCACCAGTTGATGATCAGCCCCCCGCATCTCGACGTCACCGAGGATGCCGTTCATCTTCAGGCCGTTGAGGGCCGTGCGCACCGCAGCCACATCGGCCGACCCGGCCTTGTTGGCCGCGGCCTGCAGCAGCTCGAAGGTCGCGAACACATCCGCCTCGACATAGTTCGGGCGGCGCTGGTAGCGCCCTTCGAACGCCTGCGTGAACGCTGCCACCTTGGCCCCGGGCAGCGTGGACGACCACGACTGCGTCGAATAGACGCCCACCGTCGAGTCGCCCTGCGCCCCCACTGTGATCTCGTCGGTGAAACCCCACGACACCACGGTCTTGTATTTGGTGAACAGGCCGAACTGCTGTTGTTGCTTGGCCAGCGCTATCGCATCGCTGCCGAAGATGGACACCGCCAGGCCTTCGGTGGGCTTGGCGCTGAGCTGCGAGATGAAGCTGCCGAAGTCCGTGGTGCCCAGCGGCGCGAACAGGGTCTGCTGCATCGTGTCGCCATGCTCGGCCACGGCGGCATTGACCTGCTTGGAGAAGCCGTGGCCGGCCGCGTAGTCGGCGGCCAGCACGCTCCAGGTCTTGGCGCCCGAGCGCTTGAGCATGGCGCGGATGGCGTTGCCCACCATGATCTCGTTGCTGGAGGTACGAAAGTAGTTGGGCTGACAGCCTTTGCCGGTGATGTCGGCGGCATTCGACACCGGGTCGATCACCACCGCATTCATGCCAGCCATCCTGGGCCCGAGCGCCAGCCCGATCGACGAGGTCATCCAGCCCATCACGAACTCGGCCCCCTCCTGCTGCACCGCGCGGGTGGCCGCCGCGACCGCCGCGGCCGGCGTGCCCGCGTGCGACTGAATCACCAGCTCGAACTTCTTGCCCGCCGCCCCGCCCTGTGCGTTGAGCAGATCGACGGCCAGCTTGGCCGGGTCGACCACCGAGCGCATGAACGGCGCAAACGGGCCCGAATCGATGATGATCAGTGCCACCTTGATGGTGTCGGCGGCCACGGCCACCGAGCTGGCCAGTGCAGCCGCTGCGGCCACCGCGCCCGCTCTCAACACCTTTGAAAAACCGTCGATGATGCTGCGCTTCATTACCGTCTCCAGTTGCTTGGACTTGTCTTGTTTCCTTGCGGACTCACGCCGGCACCACTGCGGCAACATCGCCACAGGGCACCGCCTCTTCGATGCCCACGACCTTCAGCACCTTCTCCAGGAACTTGGGCAGGACCTCGTTGCCGAACCGCAGGAAGCGCGGGTCGGTGCTCTGCCCCGTGCGGTACAGCATCGAGGCGATAAACAGAATGGCGCACAACTTCAGGCCGGCCAGCCCTTCGTAGAACGGCAGGTCATGCACGGTGATGCCGCTGGTGTGCTCGTAGCGCGCCAGCAGCTCGGTGCGGGTGAGGGCCCCGGGGTAGTTGCTGAGCAATGCCGACGGGGTGTGCCATTGCAGGCTGGCCCAGCCCAGGTCGGTGAGCGGGTCGCCGATGCCGGCCATCTCCCAGTCGAACAGCGCCACCACCTCCTGGCCGCGCAGGAACAGGTTGCCGATCTTGGCGTCGCCATGCACCAGCGTGGCCGGGCTGGAGACGGTCGGGCGATGCTGCTTCAGCCAGCCGAGCAGGCGCTCGAAGGCCGGCAGCTCGCCCTGCTGGTGGCGACGGATCTCGGCCTCCCACTTGGCGATCTCCTGCGACAGGTACGACACGCCATCGCCGAGAAAACCCAGCCCGCGGGCGCGCCAGTCCAGCCGGTGCACCTGGGCGATCAGGTCGATGTAGCGCTCGCACAGCTGCCGGATGCTTTGCGGCGCAGCGGCCAGGATGTCGGCCGGCACTTCCTTTTCGATGCAGGCCCCGTCGAGCTTGTCCATCACGAAGAACGGCCGGCCCAGCACCTCGGTGCCTTCTTCCAGCCAGTGCATGCGCGGCACCGGCACGGCGCTGCCGGCCAGCGCCTGCATGATGCGGAACTGCCGCGCCACGTCGTACGGTGCCAGCAGCCCAACACCGGACGGCGGCGTGCGCAGGATGACGCTCTGATGCTGCCGGGTGCCTGCTGCCTGCCAGGCCAGCTCGACCGCAAAGGTGTCGTTCGAATGGCCGGCCGCCAGATGCTCGACCCCGGTCACCACCACGTCGCTGGCACCGGGCAGGCGCTGCGCCCACCAGGCCGTCAACCGCGCCTGCGCAGCGGACGAAGAAAACAGGTGCGTCTGCATGGCCGCCCTTCTCGTCAAGTCCCCAACCGATGGTGGGCGGTAATTGGCCAGTTGGGCTCCCAGGGCGCATACCCGTCGCCCGAGACCCACAGCTCGAACACGCCATACCCCACCATGCCCTGGAAGTCGTAGCGCATCAGCTGGTCGAGGGAGAACGCGCCCTTCTCCACCGCTTGCAGTTCGTCCCGATTTCGGCTGTCCCAGTGCACGCCGCTGACCGGGTCGTTCGACGGCTTGACCGGCGCGCCGTAGTAGACATTGACATCCTGGTGTTCGGCCCGAGCAGCGACGTCGAAAGCGCGGCCGTCCTCGTCGATAAAGCGAATCGATGCCGACCGCGGCCGCCGCAACTCACCATCGAACTGGATGTCAGCGTCCATCTTCACGAAGCGCTTGGAGATGGTGCCGTCGGTGTGGCAGAAGCCGCCATCGACATACCAATCCCTGCCATCCCTGCCGCGCCACAACCACGCCGCGATGGCGCGGTCGTCGAACTGGGCCGCGAACCAGATCCACATGTCCACCGGCCCGTGGTTGCGAATGCCCCAGGTGCGGTCGCGGCCGCCGTAGAACGTGTCCACCGAGATGCGTTCGTCGCCATGCTGGATCCAGCCGCTGTAGTTGCCCGATTGCTGGATGTGCTGCTGGTTCACGATCACCGCACCGCGCTTGCGGATGAAGATGGGCTTGAGCTCCCATATCGGCGCCCGGGCCTGCCACTGGATGTCGTACTGCAGGCCAGAGGGGTTGGGCCCCAGTGTCAGCCGCCAGCGCTTGCGCGGCTCCAGCACCTCGGCACGAATCGGGCCGGCGACCATGTCGGCGCGGTCGCCCGCCAGTTCGCGGCGGGCCGACGCTTCCCAATGGCGCCCATCGGCCAGGGCCAGCCGCGCATAGCCCATCGCACGCTGCTGGTTCGGGAACACGCCGTAGCCCAGCGTCAGCAGCGCGCTGCCGTCGCGGGCGTGGCAGTTGAAGTAGAAGCGGTCGGTCCAGTGCGGATCGCTGTCCTGCACGTGGTCAAGGGTGGAAGGCACCTGATGGATCAGGTACTCGTCCCAGTCGCTGTAGGCCATGATGTCTCCAGGTTGTGGTGTGGATGTCTTTGAAGATGCCGTCAGGCCATCAACGCGGTGCCGAGCAGCACGTCCGCGCCGTCATCGGCCTGCAGTGCATGCGGCACCTGTGCCCGCACGAGCAGGGTGTCGCCGGCGCGGTAGCGCCTTGGCGGGCTGCCGGGAAAGCTCATCTCGCCGGCGCCTTGCATCACGAAGGTCACGCCGTCCACCGGCAGCGTGTGCTCGGCCAAGAGGGCCCCGGCCTGGATGCGGCACAGCAGCACTCTTCGGCCAGGAGGCAGGCTGGCCAGCTCGGCCAGTTCGACGCCCGGGGTAATGACCCGCCAGTCCTGCGGCCGCGCCAGGGTGACAATGCCCTCGGCCGTCGTGCAGGACTCCCAGACCGTCAGGCCAGCCGTCATTCCAACCCCAGCACCACCCGCGTGATGCGGGTGTTGTGCATCTCGGTGGCGCCTTCCGAGACCATGTTGGCGCGGGCGTCGCGCATGTAGCGGTTGATGCCGGTGGAATTCATGATGCCGCTGCCGCCCCACATCTGCAGCAGCGTGCTGGTGCATTCGAACGCCAGGTTGCACACCAGCGACTTGCAGGTCGACCCGATCATGGGGTGGTCGGTGCGGCCTTCGTCGTACAGCCTCGTGGCGCTGTAGATCAGGCAGCGCATCGCCTCGATCTTGTTGTGCACATCGGCCAGCTGGTAGGTGAAGGGCGACATCTTGTGCATCGGCTGGTCGTACAAAGTGCGCTCCCGCACATGCGCCAGCGTCTTCTCGAACATGCCCTCGGCCGCGCCCAGCGACGTGACCGCATGGCCCACGAAGCTGATCTGGTTGACCGGCAGGTACATGTCCATGCACGCGGTCAGCGGCGGCCCGAGGAGGTTTTCCGGCGTGATCAGCACGTCGGTGAAGCTGATGCCGCCAGTGTTGGTGCCGCGCCAGCCCAGCTTGTCTTCGTAGGGCGCGACGTGGAAGCCTTCGGCCTCCTGCTCGACGATGACGCAGCCGTAGCCCTGCTGGTCGCCCTGGCGGGTCTTGCACATCACCAGGTAGGTCTTGGCCTCGCCCTGGGTGCAGAACAGCTTGGCACCGTTGAGGCGGTAGTTGGCGCCGTCGGCCGTCAACTTGGTCTGGTGGTGCAGGATGTTGCCGGCGCCAGCGGGTTCGGCTTGCGACCAAGCCATCAGCCGCTCACCACTGGCCGTCTTGGGCAGCAGGCGCTGCTTCTGTTCCTCGTTGCCTTGGTAGAGCACGCCATGCGGGCACAGCAGCATCTGCACCGACACCATGCCGGCAAACGCCGGGCTGGCCTTGGCGATCTCTTCCAGCACCAGGCAGGCGGTGGTGAGGTCCGACCCGCTGCCGCCGTACTGCTCGGGGATGACCAATCCATAGAAGCCCAGTTCGGCCACCTGACTCACCAGGGACGACGGCGTGCGCTCCTCCGCGTCGATCTGGTTGGCCAGCGGCTCGACCGCCTGCGTGGCGAACTTGCGCGCGAGGTCGCGGATCTGGATCTGGTCTTCCGTCAGAAAGTACGACATGCGGATCTCCTCTTGAAATCGACGGGGGTCAAATCTGGCGCGCGAGGTACGCGGCCTCGTGCAAGGCATTGCCATATGAACGTGGCCGGCGGATATCGCCCACCGTGTGCAGCGTCGCCACCTGGCCGGCCAGCGCCGCCTGCAGCCCGTGGTCGGACGCGCGCCCCTGGCACACGATGACGTGGTCGCAGGCAATGCTGTGGACGGTGCCGTCGGCGCAGCGCACCGCCGCCTGGCCGGCTTCGAAGCGCTGGACCTCGATGCCGGTCTCGATGGCCACTTCAGCCTCGGCCAGCCAGCGCAGCACATGCGGTGCCCGCGAGGCCAGGTAGTGCACCGGCACGAACTGGGCCGCGCTCTCGATCAGCCGCACCCGGCGGCCCTGGCGGGCCAGTTCCAGCGCCAGCTCGACGCCTTCGGCTGCGCCCCACACCAGCACGGATTGCCCCGGATCGCGCGGCGCTGTGCGCGCCATCACTTCGTCCATCGTCAGCGCGAAGCCGCTGGCGCGGGCCTGCGGCAGCCCCGGCACCTCCGGCAGCTGGGCCCGCGCGCCGGTGGCCAGCACCACCACGTCGGGCCGCTCGGCCAGCACCGCGGCGGCATCGGCCGCGGTGCCCAGCCGGCAGTCGATGCCCAGCAGCGCCACCTGGCGACTGCGGTACAGCGGCTCGTGGCGGAGCTGGCCGCTGTTGCGCAGGTGCGGGTAGTTGCCGGCCCAGTCCATCGTGCCGCCCAGCGTGGCGGCACGCTCGAACAGCACCACGCGATGGCCGCTGAGGTGCGCCACGCGGGCGTATTCCAGCCCACCCGATCCGCCGCCCACCACCACCACCTTGCGGGACACTGCCGCGGGGCGGATGCGGTACTCACGGTCATGGCCGAACGCGGGGTTCTGCGGCGAACCGGCCACGCCCTTGCCGAAGATGTTGCCCGACAGCAGCGACGCCCCGGTGTGGGTGGGACAGCACACCTCGTCGTCGCGCCCGGCGGCCATCTTGTTGGCGAAGTCGGGATCGTCCAGCGACAGCCGGCACACACCCACCATGTCTGCGCCGGCGTCGTAGGCCATGGTGCGCAACTCGGCCGGGGTGCTGAGGTTGCACGAGCCCACCAGCGGCAGGTCGATGCCCTTGTCCTTCAGCAACTGCTTGAGCGTGCGGATGTTGTCGCCGTTGACCACCTTGGGCGTGTAGAAGTTGCCGCCGATGAACTCGCTGGAGGCGATGTCGGCGCGGCGGCTCTTGGCCCGCAGCATCGAGCCGAAGGTGCAGTCGAGCGCCGCGATGCCCAGGGCATGCAGGCGCGGCGCGTAGTGCTCGGCGAAATAGGCGATGTCGTAGCCGCCTTCGAGGTTCTCGTCGCAGCACAGCCGGGGGATCAGCGGGAAGTCCTTGCCGCACAGTGCCTGGGTGCGCTGCAGGATCTCTTCGAGGAACAGGAAGCGGTCGGCGTACCTGTCGGTACGGTCCACGTTGGACAGCAGCGACAGGTTGGTGTGCGGCAGCGAACCGTGGCAGAAGTGGAACGACAGGTAGTCGAAGCCCGCCTCCTTGGCGCGCCGGGCGCCCTGCGCATAGGCCTCGACCAGCGCTTCATAGTCGGCGGTGGTGAGCACACCGGGCTCGTTGTTGCCGATGGGCACCTTGTTGCTCGGACCCCAGGCTACCGTGCCGGGGATCCAGCCTTCACCCGGCGGCAGCGGATGCGTGGCGCCCAAGCCGGGAATCAAGCCGCCGTAGAACAGCTGGATGCCGGCCGCCGCGTCGTTGAAGTGGATCACGTCCACCAGTTGGCGCAGGCCGATGACATAGGTGTCGTCGTAGATGCCCAGCATGCGTTCATTGATCAGGCCGTCCCAGCGCACGCAGGTGGCGCCCACGGTGACCGAGCCGACGCCGCCACGGGCGATGGACTCGTAGGCACCGGCACACTGCTCAGTCACATGGCCGGCCGGGTCGGACATGTTCAGCGTGGTCGGCACGTGCATCAGCCGGTTCTTGAGGCGCAGGCCCTTGAGCTGCAGCGGCTGGAAAAGCGGTTCCATCGTCGTCATCGAAACAGATCGGTTGGGTGATCAGGTGAAACGCTTGCGCAGCGTCTTCTTGTCCGGCTTGCCGAGGCCGGTGAGCGGGATGGCATCAACGAAGTCCACCGACTTCGGTGCCTGCACCGGCCCCTTCTTGTCGCGCACCAGGGCGATCAGTGCCTCGGCGGCCACCGCGGCACCGGCGCGCCGCACCACCACCGCCTTGACGGCTTCGCCCCAGTGTTCATCCGGGACGCCGATCACCGCCACCGCGGCCACCGCCGGGTGCGTGGCGATGACATCCTCCACCTCGCGCGGGTAGACGTTGAAGCCGCCGGTGACGATCATGTCCTTCTTGCGGTCGACGATGCGCCACCAGCCGTCGGGGTCGCGCACCGCCACGTCGCCGGTGTGCAGCCAGCCGCCGGCAAAGGCCTCGGTGGTCTGCTCGGGCTTGTTCAGGTAGCCCGCGGCCACCAACGGGCCGCGCACGCAGATCTCGCCCGGCTCTCCGTCGGCCACCGGTTGGCCGGCGTCGTCCAGCAATTCGGCATGCACCCAGGGCACGGGCCGACCGCACGAAGCCAGCCGGCGCAGGTCGGTCGGGTCATGCTCGGCCCGACGCAGCACGGTCACCGACATCGGTGCTTCGGACTGGCCATAGAACTGGAAGAACACCGGGCCCATGCGCTCGATCGCCTCCCTCAACCGCGGCGGCGAGATGGACGAGGCGCCGTAGAACACCGTCTCCAGGCTGGACAAGTCGAACTCACCGAAGCGCGGGTGGTCGAGCAACGCATAGATCATGGTCGGCACCACCAGCGTGCTGGTGATGCGGTGCTTCTCAATCGCCTGCATCACCGCCACCGGCTCGAATCCCGGCAGCACCACCAATGAGCCGCCCTTCATCAAGACCGGCGTCAGCACCGAGGCGCCGGAGTGACTCAGCGGCGCGCACACCAGGTGGCGGATCTGGACCGGCCATTCCCATTCCTGCATGAGGATGCTGGCGGTGGCGAGCTGCGAGCGCTCGGTCAACATCACGCCCTTGGGCAGGCCGGTGGTGCCGCCCGAATAGCTGATGCGCGAAAGGTGCTCGCCATCCACGTCGGGCGCCCGCAGCGGCCCGGGCGCGAAGCCGGCCGCCAGCCCCGCGAGGTCGGTGCCGACCTGCGACGGCCCCAGCGCCAGCAGGTGGCGGATGCCGCCCCGGCGCGCCTGCAGTTCGGTGGCCATGCGCTGTAAGTGGTCGGGGTCGAACAGCAGCACCTCGATCTGGGCGTCGCCGACGATGTAGTCCAGGTCGTCCAGCGACCCCATCGGGTGCAGCGGCACCGTGCATGCCGCCATGATGCGCAGCGCGGTCATCACGAACACCACCTCAGGCCGGTTCTTCGCCAGCAGCCCGACCCGGGTGCCGGGCCTGACACCCATCGACTCCAGTGCCTGTATGAAGGTGCTGACCAGGTCGCGCAACTCACCGGCACGCACGGTGCCGCCGCCGTCGAACACCACGACTGCGCGGTCGAGGTCGCGATTGAGCGCATGCACCAGCAGGTGGGGCGAATAAACCCCAGCGTGTACCCCGGTGTCGACTCTCATGCTCATGCCACCGCCTCGTACATCGTCACCACGCAGGCACTGCCCAGCCCGTGGTTGTGCTGCAGCGCCAGCCTGGCGCCCTCCACTTGCCGGGCCCCGGCCTGACCGCGCAGTTGCCACACCAGTTCTGCACATTGCGCAAGCCCGGTGGCGCCGATCGGATGCCCCTTGGACAGCAGACCACCCGAGGGGTTGACGACGACTTTGCCGCCATAGGTGTTGTCGCCGTCGAGGACGAACTTTTCAGCAGTACCGCGCGGCGTCAATCCCAGGCTCTCGTAGTTGAGAAGCTCACCGGGCGTGAACGAGTCGTGCAGTTCCACCACGTCCACGTCGTCCGGACCCACCCCGGCCTGCTCGTAGACCGCAGCGGCCGCGGTCGCTGCCAGGTCGGCCCCCATGACGACGCGCATGTCGCCGCTGTCGAATGTGCTGGGCAGATCGGTCACCATGGCCTGGCCCGCGATGCGTACCCGTGGGCCACGACCGTGACGCCGCAAGAATTCGCCGGAAACCACCAGCGCAGCCGCCGCGCCACAAGTCGGCGGACAGCACTGCAGCTTGGTCAGTGGCGCGAACACCATGGTCGAGCCCATCACCTGCTCCAGCGTGAGCTCGTCCCGAAACACGGCCAACGGATTCTTTGAGCCATGGCGTCGGGCCTTGACGCTGATGCGGCCGAAGAGGTCAGCCCCCACCCCGAACTCAGCCATATAGTCGCGCGCTGCGGCGGCGTAGTACTGGGGCGTGGCAATCTGCGAACGGTCATAACCGTGGGTGCGCTCGAGTTCGGCCCGGAACAACCCGGCCGCACTCGGTCGGTCCTTGAACACCAGGCCCAGACCACCCGGATTCATTTGCTCGAAGCCCAGCGCCAGCACGCAGTCCGCCGCCCAGCTGGCCACGGCCTGACGCGCGAGAAACAGCGCGGTCGAGCCAGACGCGCAGGCGTTGTTGACATTGATGACCGGGATCCCGCTCAACCCCAGTGGATACAGCACCAACTGGCCGGCACACGTGTCCGCGTACAAGAAGCCGGCATAAGCCTGCTGCACCTGGCGGTAGTCGATACCGGCATCGTCCAGCGCAGCACGCACCGCAGCGGCCCCCATCACGTCGTAAGGATCGCCCCGGCCCGGTTTGGTGAATGGCACCATGCCAACACCCATCACGTACACATCAGTGGTCATTCGCTGTCTCTGTTGGCTACATCCATCGGCAAGCTGAAGTGCCATGGCCAATGTAGGAGGCGTGCAGGCCCGCGTCTTGTACGAAAGCGCGCGCGGTCTTGAACGCTTCGCGTTGAGGGCAAACCCCATCACCTCGTTACCCGGTCAGGGAATGCCCTGATTGGCATTGGTTCGACCAAATGCAACATGCCCGCATGGAACATTGCCGGCTTGCCGGGCCCTCTTCAGCCGTCGCGGACGGGCTGCCTGCCCGGATCTGGCTGGACACCAGCACCCGTGGCCGCCGCGACATCGTGGTACAGGGCGTGCGGTGCGCACCTACCATCACCAGAACCACCGTGCAGACCCACACCGTGGTGGCCTACCTGAGCGGACGCGCCACGATGCGCCACCGCTTCGGCGAAAGGGAGCTGGTCGGGGAGGTCGCGCCAGGTCACATAGCCGTCAAGGACGTGGACAGCATCGGCCACTGGAGCTGGCATGGCGACACGTTGTCGGCCTTCAACGTCTTCATCACACCGGCGTTGATTCAGCGCGTCGCCACCGAGATGTACGGACCCGGCATCGGCCGCCTGCAGCTGCGTGACAGCATCGGCGAACGTGACGACGAGGTCACCCACCTGCTGCATGCCCTGGCACAGGAGTCCGCCTCCAGCGAGCATGGCACCGATGTGATGCTGCAGGCGCTGGGGCGGCAATTGGCTGTGTTGCTGATCCGACGCCACACCGACCTGCCACCCAGCGGCTCGACTCAGATGGCCGGGTTCGACCCATCCAGGCGTCAGCGCATCACCCAGTTCATCGCGTCCAACCTGGGAAACCCGCTGTCGGTGGCACTGCTGGCGCGCCAGGAAGGTCTCAGCGTCGATCGTTTCAGCCGGCTGTTCCGCCAGAGTTTCGACTGCGCTCCACACCAATACGTGATGAAGGCGCGCATCCAGCGTGCGCGCGAATTGCTGGCCTGCCAGGATCTTTCCCTCGCCGACATCGCCTGCGAAACCGGCTTCGCCGACCAGAGCCACCTGACGCGTCACTTCAAGCGCTGCTTCGGAACCCCGCCGAGGCAGTGGCGCAGCCTGCAGGCCCCCCAGACCTGACGGCGCACATCCGCGCCGCTGCACATGGCTCGCGCAGCGACCGTCGCGTCCACTTCCCATTCCTCAAGGAGTTCCCCATGTCCCAACCTGCCAGCCCAGACCACCTGGTACGCGACAAGATTTACATCAACGGCCGCTGGGTGCCGAGCCAAGGCAGCGGCACCCTCACGGTGGTCGACTCCAACACCGGCCAACCCATGGGCACGGTGCCCAAAGGCAGCGCAGCCGATGTCAACGCCGCGGTCGACGCTGCCCGCGCCGCCTTCGACGGCTGGTCACAAACGCCGCTGGTCGAGCGTGCGGCCTATGTGACGAAGCTGGCCGAAGGCCTGCAGAAGCGCAGCGCAGAACTCGCCACCCTGATGGCACGCGAAGTCGGCACGCCGGCCCACATCGCCGCGCGCATGCAGGTGGGCATGCCGCTGGGGCATCTGGCCAGCTTCCTGAAGGCGACCGAGGAGTTCCATTTCACCGAGACCATTGGCAACACGCGGGTGGTGCGCGAACCGGTGGGCGTGGTCGCAGCCATCACGCCGTGGAACTTTCCGCTCAACCAGGTGGTGGTGAAGGTGGCGCCAGCCCTGTTGGTCGGCTGCACCGTGGTACTCAAGCCTTCGGAAGTAGCGCCCTTCAATGCATTCGTGCTGACCGACGTGATCGAAGAAATCGGGTTGCCTCCCGGCGTTTTCAACCTGGTCTGCGGCGAAGGCCCCGACGTGGGCGAGGCGCTGGTCAAGCATCCGGAGGTGGACTGCGTCAGCTTCACCGGATCCACCCGTGCCGGCAAGCGCATCGCTGAACTCGCCGCCGGTGCGGTCAAGCGAGTGCGACTCGAACTCGGTGGCAAGTCGGCCTCCGTCGTGCTGCCCAGCGCCGACTTTGCTGCCGCCATACCGGCCAGCGTCGGCTCCTGCTACACCAACTCGGGCCAGACTTGTGCGGCCTACACGCGCCTGCTGGTACCGCGCGCGCGGCTCGCTGAAGCCGTGGCGCTGGCCAAGCAGACCGCCGAAGGCTTCAAGGTGGGCAACGCCTTTGATAAAACCTCGCGCCTGGGTCCGCTGATCTCGCAGGTGCAGCTCGACCGCGTGCGCAACCTGATCGCGCGCGGCATCGAGAGCGGCGCCGAGCTGGTCACCGGCGGCGCCGAACCGCCCGACGGCCTGGGCGGCGGCTTCTTCGTCAAGCCCACGGTGTTCGTGGTCAACGACCCAACGTCGGTGCTCGCGCAGGAGGAGGTGTTCGGCCCGGTGCTGAGCATCATCCCTTACGACGAAGAGGCTGACGCGGTGCGCATTGCCAACAACACGCCCTATGGCCTGAGCGGGGCGGTATGGGCCGGCACTGACGACGAAGCCCTGCGCGTGGCCAGCCGCATCCGCACCGGTGGCGTCCAGATCAACGGCGGCGCCTTCAACCTCGCCGCGCCGTTCGGCGGCTACAAGCAATCGGGCATCGGGCGGGAGAACGGTCGCTTCGGCCTGGAAGACTTCCTGGAGACCAAGTCGCTGCACCTGCGCGTGGCCGCCTGATCCGCTGCGCCGACGAGACTCACAAAGGCCAATGCCATCCCCATGCACGCACAATCGTCCGCGTTGCGATCTTCACACCATCGAATCAAGCGCTGACACCACCACCCCCAGGAGACCCTCCTTGTGCTGATCAAGTACGACGACTTTCCCATCCAGCAGACCACCGAGTCGCTGGCCTATGTGGCCAGCAGTGACCGCAACGCCTACGGGCGCTACTGGTTCAACGGCTACAGCCCCGATGGTGAGTTCTACTTCGGCGCGGCCTTCGGCATCTACCCCAACCGCGAGGTGATGGACTGTGCGCTCAGCATCGTGCACAAGGGCGGCCAGCAACACAGCTTCTTCGCCTCGCGTCGCTGCCCGCGCGACCGCTCCGAGCTGCGCGTCGGTCCGTTCACGCTGTCGATCGTCGAGCCGATGCGCACGCTGCGCATCACGCTGGACGACAACACCACCGGCATCACCGCCGACCTGACGTTCCGTGCCCGCTCGCCGGCGCATGAAGAACCCACCGACCTGCAGCGGCGCGGCAACCGCGTGGTCATGAACACCAAGCGCTATACCCAGTTCGGCACCTGGGAAGGTTTCATCCAGGCCGGTGGCCGCCGCCAGGACATGGACCCGAAGGTGGTGCTCGGCACCCGCGACCGCTCGTGGGGCTGGCGGCAGGTGGGCGAAGCCGAGGGCGGCGCCCCGCCGCAGAAGGCCCGCCAGGTGTTCTGGCTGTGGGCCCCGCTGCACTGGGACGACCACTGCAGCCATTACGGCCTGTTCGAGAACGCCGACGGCAGCCGCTGGAAGGAGTTCGCCGACATCATTCCCGCCCATCCCACCAACTCGGGGTTCGACGTCGTCGACGACTCCGGCATCGAAGCCGCTGCCGCCGGCCAGCACCGCCTGCAGTTCGAGCCCGGTTCGCGCTTCGTCTCGCATGCCGAGATCGACCTGCTGCGCGGCAAGGAGACCATGACCATTTCGCTGGAGCCGCTGCTGCGCTTCCACATGCTGGGCATCGGCTACTTCCATCCCGACTGGAGCCACGGCACCTGGCACGGCGAGGAAGCGATCCACAGCGAGTCATGGAAGGTGGCCGACCTCGACCGCCAGGAGCCGCGCCACCAGCACATCCAGCAGGTGGTGCGGGCCCGCTGCGGCGACCGCGTCGGCGTGGGCGTGCTGGAGCAGGCCATCCAGGGCCCGCACGAGCGCTACGGCCTGACGGGAGCCACCACGCCACCCAAGTGACGTGGCGGCCGTTGCGCCGGCGGCTACACCGCGGTGTAGCCGCCGTCCACCGTCAGCTCGGTACCGGTGAGGTAGCGCGACGCATCCGAGGCGAGAAAGGCAATCGCGCCGGCGATGTCCAGCGGCATGCCGACGCGGCCCATCGGGATCATCCGCACCCACAGCGCATGGATCTGCTCGGGCGTGAGCGGATTGCCGGCCTCGTCCTTCGGCGGCTCCCAGCCCGCGCCCAGATTGGTGGCGGTGGGCCCGGGATGGATGGAGTTGACCCGCACGCCATGGCGCGCCATCTCGCCGGCCACCGCCTTCGAGAGCATGCGCACCGCGCCCTTCGACGCGCTGTAGGCCGAGAAGCTGGCCCCCGCCACCTGCCCGTACACCGACGAGACGTTGATCACCGACGGTGACGCGCCGTATGCGCCGGCGGTCTTCAGCATCAACGGCAGTGCGGTGCGCATGCCCAGGAACACGCTTTCGACATTGACGTTCTGCTGCAGGCGGAAGTCTTCCAGCGTGGTGTCGAGGAAGGCCCGGTTCAGCATGATGCCGGCGTTGTTCACCAGCACATCGAGCCGGCCGGCCTGCGCGGCCACGACCTCGACCGCCCGCTGCCAGTCCTCGGGCTGCGTGACGTCATGGGGCAGCGCAACGGCGCCATAGGCCAGTTCTGCCACGGTGGCTTGCACACCGGCGAGATTGCGATCAGTGGCAAACACCTGGGCACCCATCCGCGCCAGCACGCTGGCGGTTTCCTTGCCGATGCCGGAGGCCGCGCCAGTGACCAGCGCCACCCGCCCAGAGAGATCGAACAGTGCATCCGTCATCGCGTTCATCCTGGGTTGCGGTCGAAGCGCGGGAGGTGCTCGGGAAGCTCCACCCAGGGCTGCTTGCTGGCGCACCACACATGCAGGGCCGGCTTCAGCCATGACGCGTCGTCCAGCGTGCCGGCCTTCACCGCGACGATGGCAGGGTTGGCCTCCAGCTTGCTGATGACGGGTGAACCGCAGTTGGGGCAGAAGTGGCGCATCACCTTGTTGCCGCTGTCGGCCAGATCGTTGAACACCTTGGTCTCGCCCTGGATGGTGATGTCGTCCTTGGGCACAACGAACAGCACCGAGAACGCCGTGCCCGATTGCCGCTGGCAGGACTTGCAGTGGCACACCGCCGTCATCGCCCCCTCGGCATTGGCCCTGTACCTGATCTGGCCGCACAGGCAGCCGCCTTCCACTTGCGTCATCGATGTCTCCTTCTGTGAGGCCGGTGCTTCGGCCAGCGTTGCGCAGCTTAGGGGTGACGGTCTTGCTGCACCATCATCAAAAGTGACGGTTGTCGGTTGCTGGTTGTCGCGCTGACGTCAGCACACGCCCTTCACGACCACAGCGCCAATGCGTCCAGATCGATGAGCTGCTGGCAGTGGTCCTGCATCATCTTCATGAACATCTGGTCGCCGCGCGCCGTGCGTTCCACCCCCATCGGCGCGATCACCGCAGTGACGATGCTGCGGCAGGCGAAACGGCGGTAGTCCCGCCAGCAAGCTTCCCAGCCGTAGTCCTTCACACCCGCCTGTTGCAGCACGTCGAGGTAATGCCGCACCAGGTCTTGCTCATGCGTGCGCCGTTCGTCCACCGGCAAGCTGCCGCCGAGGAAGAAGGCCACGTCGAACAAGGCCGCGCCAATGTGGGTGGTCTGCCAGTCCAGCGTGGCCATGGTGCCGAGGCGGCCATGCACGTCGAACAGCACGTTGTCGAGCCGGAAGTCGCCATGCACCAGCGTCTGCGGCGACTGGCGGTCGCGGGCCATGCGTCCGTACAGCGGCACGAAGCGATCCAGCACCGACAGCATCTCCGGCGCCAGCAAACCGGCATAGCGTTCACGGTAGGCCTGGGCGATGGCCGGCAGCATCTGTTCCTGCCGCGCGATGACGGGCTCTCGACCCTGCAGCCAGGGGATCTGCTGCAGCGACGGGTCGCCCCAGTGCTTTGCGTGCAGCCCGGCGATCTCCTGCACCGCGATGCGACAGTCCTCCACCGAACAGCCTTCCAGCTGGTTGCCGCCGCGTGCCGGCGACAGGTCTTCCATCAGCAGGATGAAATCGATGTCATCGCCGCTGATGGCGGTGAAGTGCGTGCGCGGCGTGCGCGTGGCGATGTGCGGGGCGATCTCTTCATAGAAGCGGATCTCGCGCAGGTAGATCTTGGTCGCCGCGGCCATCGCGCGGCTGCTCTCATTGCGCGAACCGAACTTGGCCACCACGGCCTCGGGCGCGCCGGGCTCGGGCCGGTCGTACTGCAGGGCGAAGCGAATGCTTTCGCCCAGCAGACCGTTGCCCACCGGCCGGGCGTCCACCGCCGTCACGGTGGCCTCTTGCAGCGCGCCTGAACGGCGCAACGCCTGCGTCAGCCAGACCGCATCGATCTGCTCGGCATGGTGTGGAAAAGCGTCGGCACTCGACATCGTCAAACCCTTTGTCTCTGGCAGGGCGAGGGAAGAGGCCGCCCCGGTCTGTGCCGAGATGGCGGCCTGCGGTCTTCAGGCAAAACGCTCGTCGCGCTCGGCCTTGTCGAGCAACAGTGCCGGCGGCGTGAAGCGTTCACCATAACGCTGCGCCAACTGCAGGGCGCGTTCAGCGAAGCGCCGCGTGCCCACCATGTTGACGTACTGGATCACACCGCCAGTCCAGCGCGGGAAGCCGATGCCCAGCACCGAGCCGATGTTGGCATCGCGTGCGGTCTCGACCACGCCCTCCTCCATGGCCCGCACGGCTTCGAGCGCCTGGGCGTACAGCAAGCGGTCACGCAGATCCTGCACCGGCAGGTCCACGCCGGGCTTGCCGAACTCGGCCACCAGGCCGGACCAGAGCTGCTTCGGCCCGTCGGCCGGGTAATCGTAGAAGCCACCACCACCGGCGCGGCCCGGCCGCTTGAGGCCATCGGCCATGCGCTCGATCACCGCCCAGCCCGGGTGCTGCGGCAGCGGCTTGCCCTCGGCTGCCAGGTCGGCCGCGGTCTGGCGCCGCACCGACATGGTCAGCGCCATCGAGGTCTCGTCCATCACCGCCAGCGGCCCCACCGGCATGCCCACGCTGAGCGCGGTGTTCTCGATCACCGCCGCCGGCACGCCTTCGAGCAACATGGCCGCACCTTCCTTGGTGAAGGTGCCGAAAACACGGCTGGTGAAGAAGCCGCGCGCATCGTTGACGACGATCGGCGTCTTGCCGATCTGCTGCACGAAGTCGAGCGCCCGCGCCAGCGTCTCAGGCGAGGTCTGCTGGCCCTTGATCACCTCCACCAGCGCCATGCGGTCCACCGGCGAGAAGAAGTGCAGGCCAATGAAGTTCTCGGGCTTCGCCGACGCCGCGGACAAGCCGGTGATGGGCAGCGTGGAGGTGTTGGAGGCAAAGATGCCGCCCGGCACGAGCTGCGGCTCAGCCTCGCGCGTGACCGCCGCCTTGAGGTCGCGGTTCTCGAACACCGCCTCGACGATCAGCTCACACCCCTGCAGATCGGCCGCCTCGCCGGCCGGCACGATGGCCGCCAGCGTCTTGTCGCGGCGCTCGGCGCTGAGCTTGCCCTTCTCCACCAGCTTGGTGAGCAGCTTCTCGACCCGCGCCTTGCCCTGCTCGGCCTGCGCCAGTGTGGCGTCCTTCAGCACCGCGGTGATGCCGCGCTGCGCCGCCACCTGGGCGATGCCGGAGCCCATCAGGCCCGCACCCAGGATGCCGATGCGCGCGAACTTGGCCGGCGGCACACCCTGCGGCCGGTTCTTGCCGTTCTTGACCTCGTTCATCTGGAAGAAGAAGGTCGTGATCAGGTTCTTCGACACCGGATGCGTGGCCAGGTGCACCAGGTAGCGGCTCTCGATGCGGCTGGCGGTCTCGAAGTCCACTGCCGCGCATTCGATGGCGGCCGACATCGCCGCCTCGGGTGCGGGGTACAGCCCGCGGTGCTTCTTCATCAGCAGCACCGGCGCCGTGCGCAGGTAGGTCAGTGGCGCCACCGCGTTGCCCACCGAGCCCGGGATACGGAAGCCCTTGCGGTCCCACGGCTGCTGCGCGTCGGGGTGTGCGGCAATCCAGGCGCGGGCCTGCGCCAGCAGGTCATCGCGGTCGGTGGCCAGGCCGTCCACCAGCTTCATCGCCAGCGCCTTCTGCGGGGCGAAGGTAGGGCCCTCCACCAGCAGCGGCATGGCGGCTTCGACGCCGAGCATCCGCACCGTGCGCACCACGCCGCCAGCACCCGGCAGCAGGCCCAGGCCGGCCTCGGGCAGGCCGAGCAGGATCTTCGAATCGTCGATCACAAAGCGCGCATGGCAGGCCAGGCACAGCTCTAAACCGCCACCCAGTGCGGTGCCGTTGATGGCCGCCACCAC
>JBDTQF010000002.1:0-56297 GCA_039932275.1 Burkholderiales bacterium | reverse complement strand
CGCATCAGCTCCAGCCGCGTCTTGTCCATCAGCGCCAGCCGGCCGAGCTGTGCATCGGCTTCGTGGAAGGCCAGCTCGCTGATGCCGATCATCAGCCCCGCGACCACCACGGCCAGCGGGAAGGCGTAGGCGCTGCGCTGCAAACGGGTGGTCAAACGGGTGGTGAAGCCGACGAGTCTTGAAAGCATCCCCT
This sequence comes from Burkholderiales bacterium, assembly GCA_039932275.1. Classification (GTDB taxonomy): domain Bacteria; phylum Pseudomonadota; class Gammaproteobacteria; order Burkholderiales; family Burkholderiaceae_C; genus Sphaerotilus. The sequence continues at coordinate 56,104 of JBDTQF010000002.1, read as the reverse complement.
ACACTCCCACGCGTTACTTGCATTGGACCTGCCATGATCCGCATCGTCATTGTTGATGACCACGCCATCGTCCGCGCAGGCTTGCGTCAATTCTTTTCCGAACAGGTGGACTTGCGCGTGACCGGCGAGGCCGCCAACGGCCGCGAAGCCCTCGACCTGGTGCGCCAGGGTGACGTCGACGTGATGCTGATGGACCTGTCGATGCCCGACCAGAGCGGCGTCGATGCGCTGGCCGCCATCCGTGCCCGTGCACCCGACCTGCCGGTGCTCATCCTCAGCGGTTACCCCGAAACCCATTACGCCACAACGCTTTTGCGGCAGGGGGCGAGCGGCTACCTGAACAAGGAATGCGATCCGGAAGAGATCGTCAAGGCCATCCGCACCGTGTTCCGCGGCCGCAAGTACATCACCCCGGCGGTGGCCGAGCTGCTGGCTGACGGGCTTTCGGGCCCGAACGACAAGTTGCCGCATGAGCAGCTGTCGGAGCGCGAGTTCCAGGTGTTCCTGCGGCTGGCCAAGGGCGAGACCATCAGCCATATGGCCGACAGCATGTCGCTGTCGGTCAAGACCGTGAGCACCTACCGCACGCGCGTGATGGAGAAGATGAAGCTCGCCTCCAACAGCGACCTGACCTACTACGCGCTGAAGAACGGCCTGATCCAGTAAACACCCTGCGGGCCAGCCGTCACGTCAGCCGCGGCTGCGCCAGTTCCTCGCAGAAGGCCAGCAGCTCTTCGAGCTCGGCCGACTTGTCGAACACCCGGTCGGCCCCCAGTTGCAGGCAGCGCCGCCGCACATCGGCAGTGGCGTAGTTGCTGAGCACCGCCAGCCGGGCTTCGGGGCGCAGCACTTTGGCACGCCTGAGCACTTCAAGCCCGGTACCGCCCTTGAGGAAGATGTCGATGATCATCAGGTCGCACTGCGCGCCCGACGAGGTCATCCAGCGCACCGCGCCAGCCTCGTCCTCCGCCGTGCCGACGATGTGCACCGGCAGCATCTCCTCCAGCGTGGCGATCAGGTTCTGCCGAATCACGGCGCTGTCCTCGACCAGGAAACAGCGCAGCGCACGTGCGTTTCTGGGGGCTTCGGTGGACGACGTCATGAAGGGATGATGGCCGCGGTGCGCGTCAGCGCCGCGGTGCTCCGACGCTCGTGATGCAGAAGGGGGAAACGTGTGCTTCATTATCTCTGCCTCGGGTCCAGTGTGTCGACAGCGTGCAGCGCTGCATTCGGTGTCAGCCGATTCCTACGACGCCTTGGCGACGGTAGCGCGCCGCCACATCGCGGCAGGCCTTGATCCCGGCGTCGTCGCGGCGGCTGCCGGGGTCGATCAGTGGCAGCACGGCGGCCAGCGGGTTGATCATGGCCAGCAGCGCGGCCGGTACCAGGCGACGCACCAGCGGACCCTTTTCCAGTGACACCACCGGCTGGGCCAACGAGCCTTCGAGCCGCACCGGCGTGCGCAGTGCCAGCGGCGACCAGTCCTTCGGCTCCATATGCGCGGTCAGCGCCAGGCGTTCGGTCACCAGCGACATCGAGCCCTCGATCCACAGCGTCGAGTCGCTCGTGTCGACCAGCAGCACGCGCGGCGTGACGCGGCCGTCGCGCACGCTCAGGTCGCCGACGCCGCAGCTGACCTGCAGCGCCTCGTCGCCGCGCAGCAGCATTCCCAGGGCCTGGGCGATGTCCAGGCCGGCGGCTTCCACCGCCAGATGCGACACCGTGCCTTGGGTCCAGTGCAGCACCATGCGCCCATCGGCCGAGGCCAGCAGCTCTGCGGTCGAGCGGCCCTCGCCGGACAGGTCGACCCGCAGGCCCAACCGGCCGGTGGCATAGGGCGGGCCGCTGGCGCGCTGCAGCGGCTGGATCCACTGCTCGATCTTCAGGCCGCGGCCAGCCAGGTGTGCCTGCCACTTTGCCACCGCTGCACGGCCGTCGAGTTGCAGGCTGCCGCTCAGTCGACCCTGGGCCAAGCGGGCGTCGATGTCGTTGATCTGCAGCACGCCGTCCTGCAGCTTGAGCTGGCCACGCAGCGGGCGGGCCGACTGCAGCGCCGCGGTGCCCCAGTCCAGGCGATCCAGCGCCACAGTCACCTGTGCATTCATGGCCCGCAGCGAGGGCAGGTCGAAGTGTCGGTCGGGCAGCACACGCCCCCCGCTGCGCGGCTTGGCCGCGGGTGTGGCGGCCGTGACCAGGGTGGCCGGCGTGGTCGGGCTGGTGACCCCGACCGCCGGACCGAGGTCCTGCAGCAACAGCACCGGGCCACGTAGCTCACCGGTGAGCGACGGGGTGCGGCCCGCGGGGGCGTCGAAGGTGAACTCGCCGGCCAGGCGGCTCTGGCCCACCGTGGCCTGTTGCACCACGGTGTGCCAGCGGCTCCCGGCGTGATCGAGCTGACCCTGCAGGTTGAATGCACGGGTGCTGGGCAGCGTCAGCTTCAGCGGTTCGCCAACGGCCGCCAGCGACGGCCCGCTGACGCGGTAGCGACCCTGCAGCTGACGCTCGTCGAGCAGGCCGCGCACCTGGCCATCGAAGTCAAGGCGGGCGTCACCGACCGCGAGTTTGAGCAGCACCGGCACCGCCACGCTGTCGCTGCCTTTGGCCAGCCAGGGCAGTGCAGCGCCGGTTTTCAAGCTGGCCTTGAGCGGCAGATTGCGGTAGTGGCCGCGGGCTTCGGCCTGCACGCCCGGGGGCGGGTCGCCCGGCTGCAGCGCGGCGCCGTCGGCGACCGAGAACGTGGCTTCGGTGTCGGTCTGCACCACCGCATCGAGCAGGTGCAGATGGCCTTCGCGCACCAGCAGGCGTTGCAGCCGCAGGCCGGCGAAGGCGGGCTTGTCCGGCGCATCGCGCTGCTCGGCAAAGAGCCAGCTGGCGCTGCCGTCGGCGCGCCGTTCGAGCCGGATGTCGAGCGCTTGCGCCGACAGCGACTGCACCACCATCGGCTGGCCCGCCCGCATCGCCAGCAGGTCGCGCCAGCGCAGCCGCAGGTCGGCGTCGCGGGCATCGAGCATCGGGCCCAGCGCGCTCCACGCCGGGTTGTCGATCTGCAGCCGGCCGGCCTGCACGCCGATGCCGCCCAGCAGATGCAGCCGCAGGCTGCGGGTGCCGCTGTCGTCGAAGCTGACGCGGCGTTGCAGTTTCTGGCTCAACCAGCGCTCGGCCGGTTGGGCCAGGAACGGCCAGCCGGCCCATTCGCCCACGCCCGCACCCAGCACCAGCGCGATCAGCACGCCGGCGGTCCAGGCCAGCGCGCTGTGCCGCCGGTGCGGCGGCGTGGGTGTGGGCGTGGGCGTGTCGGAGGCGGTCATCGCATCGGTGTGACGGGGCGGTCGGGCCGCTCGGCGACACCCGTACATGGGCGAATCCTTGCGGTGGGTTGGGTCGCTTCATCGTGCGCCGCCTGACCCAGGCCCGGCCATCAGTCAGCGACACCGGATGCTGTGGGTACTTTCCTACGGGGTGTATGGGGGGCGGTGGTGGCTGTGCCACCGCCTGGGGGCGCTCACCAGAGGCCGTCGAAGTTGCGCGCCAGCCATTCCTTGGCACGCTGCAGCAGCGGCCGGTGGGCCCAGGCCTCGGCGGTGATGGCCTCAGAGGCAGCCACGTCCTGGCGGAACATGCGCACCATGCCCTGGCCGAAGTCGTCGCCGAAGACCACGGCATCGACCTCGTTGTTGCTGCTGATGCTGCGCCAGTCCATATTGCTCGAACCCACCGTGGACACCACGCCGTCGATCACCGCGGTCTTGGCGTGCAGCACGGCGTCCTGCAGTTCGTGCACCTTGACGCCGGCCGCCAGCAGGCGCCTGTAATGGCTGCGCCCGGCATGCAGCACTGGCCAGAAGTCGCTTTGCGACGGCAGCACCAGCTGCACGTCCACGCCGCGGCCGGCGGCGTCGCACAGCGCATCGATCATGTCGGGGCTGGGCGCGAAGTAGGCCATGGTCAGGTAGACGCTCTGCTGGGCCGCGTCGACGGCGGTGAGCAGCAGGGTGTAGATGCGGTTGGCGGGGTCGGCGGGCGACGACGGCACGATGCGCACCACCTGCTCACCCGCGCTGGCCGCGTTGGCGCGCGCCGGCATTGGCGGCAACGCATCGCGGCAGCCCTGCTGCTGCCACGTCTTGCGCACCAGGTCGTCGAGTGCACCGGCGGCCGGGCCGCGCAGCTGCACCTGGGTATCGCGCCAGCCGACGTTGCTGGCCCGCTGGCCGCGGCTGAACGAGCCGGTGGCGTAGACGCCGCTGATGTTGATGCCGCCGGTGAAGGCCACAGTGCGGTCCACCGCCAGGATCTTGCGGTGGTCGCGGTGGCTGATGTTCCAGTAGCCCAGGCGCTTGAGCGGGTTGACCGGATTGAACGCGCACAGGCCCACCCCGGCGGCACGCAGGCGATCGAAGAAGGCCTGCGGCGGCTTGAGCGTGCCCACGTCGTCGTACAGCAGCGCCACGGCCACGCCCTGGCGGCGCTTGCGCTCCAGCAGCTCGGCCAGACGGTCGGCGATGGTGCTGTCTTCGATGATGTAGCTTTCCAGCAGCACCGATTCGCGCGCCGCGCCGATGGCCGCGAACATCGCGGCAAAGGTGGCCGGGCCGTCGATCAGGAGCTTGGCGTCGTTGTGCGCATGCAGATCGACGTCGCCGAAGCGGGTCATCGCCGCCAGGTGGCGGTTGACCAGCGGCGCCTTGCCCTGCTCGCCCAGGCGGGCCAGCATGTCTTCGCGCTCGCTGCGGCTCATGCGGCCCTGTGGGCCGGTGGCACCGACCTGCTGGGCAACGCCTTTGGCTGACGTTGCCGACGCCTGCGGTACGGGCACCGCGGCGCCCGCTGGCTGGAGCGGGGCGATGGTGCAGGCTGCGGCCCCCAACAAGGCGCCGACGATGACGACGCAGCGGCTTAGCCGGACAACGCGACCGGTGGCCATGGACTGGCCTGTGCCTCCGTGACAAAGGACGGCGTCAGATACGGGAAAGCGGCTTCGTAACCCAGCTCGGGCTCGGCGGCTTCCGGCGCCAGGGCGCTGTTGAGAGGGACGGGCTCGGGGGCGGGCAGGATGTCGAACATGGCACGTCCGGGGTGGTGGGTTGCGGGGAGGCGGCTACTTCTTCAGGGCACCGATGCCCATCAGGGCCAGCGCGATGAGTACCAGGAAGATGACTAGGAACACCACGAACAGCACCTTCGCAATGCCCGCGGCCCCCGCCGCCACGCCGCTGAACCCGAGCAGGCCCGCGATCACCGAAACCACCGCAAAGATGAGCGCCCACTTCAGCATGTCGTGTCCCTTTTATTGGCAGCGAGATCGACTCACCGTAGCCTGACTCTAGGCCGGGCACTGTGGGCGCGGCATCGGCGCCGGCCAGTTCACGGTGTAGGACGAGGCGCCATCACCGGCAGCGCCTGCGGCTTGTTGCGGCGCGAGCCCAGCGTGTGCGCATAAACCCAGGTGAACTCCGCGCCGAGCAAGAAGATTTGCGCCGAGTAGTACACCCACACCAGCACCACCACCAGCGAGCCGGCCGCGCCGAAGCCCGACGCCACCGTGCCCATGCCCAGGTACAGGCCGATGCCCCAGCGGCCCACGGTGAACAGCGCGGCGGTGACGATGGCGCCCACCCACACGTCGGACCAATGGATGCGCACCCGCGGCATGATCTTGTAGATCATCGCGAACATCGTCGTGGTGAGCGCGAAGCTGCTGCCCAGGTTGACCGCGGTGATCACGCCTTCCCAGCCGCCGAACAGCGGGCTCCACCAGCGCTGCAGGCCCGCCACTGCGGCGCTGAGCAGCAGCGAGACGATCAGCAGGAAGCCGATGCCAAGGATCAGCCCGAAGGACAGCACGCGGGCGCGCAACAGCCGCCACAGACCGATGAAGCCGGGGGTCGGGCCGTTCTCGCGCGGCGCGCGCCAGATGTGGTCGAGCGTGTTCTGCAATTCAGCGAACACGCTGGTGGCGCCGACCAGCATCAGCAGCAGGCCCACCAGGGTGCCGACGATGCCGCCGGCCGGGTGGTTCACGCTTTGCAGCAGTTCCTGCACCGCGGCGGCGCCGGGCGGGCCGATCAGACCTTGCAACTGCGCGAAGATCTCGCCGCGCACGGCATCGCGGCCGAATATCAGGCCCGCCACCGAGATCACGATCAGCAGCAGCGGTGCCAGCGAGAACAGGGTGTAGTAGGCCAGGGCCGCGCCCATGCTGGCGGCGCGGTCGTCGATCCAGGCCGTCACGGCGGCATGCGCCAGGGTCAGGGCCTGTCGCGGCGTCATCAGCATGCAGCCGGGCGCTTACTCGGCCGCTTCGAGTTGGGCCACCCGTGACAGCAGCGTCGGCAGCGCCGCGTCGACCTGATTCACGGCGCATGGCCGGGCATAGGCATAGCGCTCCTGCACCACGTCGATCATGTAGCGGCGGCTGCCGGCGATCAGGTCAAGGTCGTCGGCCGTGAGCAGCGGCCATTGGCGGCGCACCGCGCTGCGCAGTCCGCACCAGTGCAGTCGGACATGGTCCCAGTCCATCGGGTCTCCCGCGGCAAAAGCAGAGAAGGCGTACGAGGGGGCGCCGCGGCGCCCCCAAGGGGTGAGTCAACTCGGGGCGGCCCGGCGTTGACTCAAGCGCTCAGTACAGCAGCATCAGCGCACCACCAGCTCGTTGCGAACCGTCTTGACGCCCTTGACGCTGCGTGCCAGCTGCTCGGCGTCATTGCGTTCGGTGGCGCTCTTGGCAAAGCCCGACAGCATCACTTCGCCGTTGAGGGTCTCAACCTTGATGGCCGACGCGTCGACCGACTTCGCTTCGACGAACTTCGCCTTGATCTTGGTGGTGACGGCGGCGTCGTCGACATATTCACCCATCGTGGATTGGCCTCGCTGCACGGCACAGCCCGGCAGCACGGTCAGAGCGGTCAGTGACAGGGCAATGGCGGCGAATGTGGCACGGATGATCATGTCGACTCCTTCTGTTGGACCCTCGGCATGGCCGATTCGGGCGGGAACTTCTTGGTGTGTCGGCGTGTTGCTGCCTACAACTGCATGCAGCTTTCAGACCGATGAAGTCACTGTAGGCAGCGCGCCGGCCGGCCGCCATCGGACAAGGGCGGCGGGCCTCGTAGGACAGCACCCCTGGGGCCGGAGGGCAAAACCTGCGCATGCCATTTGCTCGGGCGCGCTGTTCACTTGAAGGGAGACCCGATGAACATCCGCGGCGCGCGCAAGACCGCCGAGGCCAGCGAGCCGGGTTGAGGCGGTGCCGGTTCAGTGTGCCGGCTTGGGCGCGCCCTTGTCGTCAGCCACGATCAGCTGGTTGTCGACCTGTGCCACCCCGGGCACGCCGCGCGCCAGTTGCGTGGCGCGGTCGTACCGCGCGCGATCAGGCACGCTGCCCTTGAGCACGACACTGGCTTGCCGGGTGTCGACCTGGATGGGCCGGCCGGTGAGCTGCGGGTCGATGGCCAGCTCGGCGTTGATGCGCGCCGTGAGTGTGGCGTCGAGCGTTGCCGATGCGGCGCTGCTGCTGGTCGGCGGCGTTTGCGGCGCGTCCCGGTTCGACCGCCCGCAGCCGCAGAGGGCCGTGGCGAGGGCCAGGCAGACAAGGGCGTGGGCGTGCTGCGCGCGCTGCACCTGCTGAAGGGGATGAATGCTGAACATGCAGGATCTCCTTGCGATGCACCGCATTCTTCTCGCAGCGCCAGCGCGTGACCGTCAGTGAGGCGCGGGGGTGGCCGTCAGCATCGTCTTACGGCCCGAAGCGGCGAATCCCGCTGTCGGCGCCGCCTGCGTCGTCGGACCATGCAGTTCCCCGGGTGTGACGCCGCACTGCGCGGGTCGCCCAACCCTGAAATCACAAAAGGAATCCCACCATGAATGCTGTCACCCGCATCGTCACCCCGAATCGACTGGCCGTCACGCTGGCCGCCTGCCTGAGCATGGCAGCCGCCCATGCGGCGCCGATGGCCAAGGCTGACTACGACGCCCAGAAGGACCGTATCGCAGCCGAGTACAAGAGCGAGAAGGCCGCCTGCGATGCACAGTCCGGCAACGCCAAGGACATCTGCGTGGCCCAGGCCAAGGGCAAGGAAAATGTCGCCCGCGCGACGCTGGATCATGAGCGCTCCGGCAAGCCGGCCGATGCCCAGAAGGTCGCCAAGGCGCGCGCCGATGCCGATTACGAAGTCGCCAAGGAGAAGTGCGACGACCAGGCCGGCAATGCCAAGGACGTCTGCGTGAAGGAGGCCAAGGCCGCCCACGTCAAGGGCACGGCCGATGCGAAGGCACAAAAGGAAGTGACCAAGGCCCGCGCTGAAGCGACCGAGGAGAAGAACGACGCCGCCTACAAGGTCGCAGCCGAAAAGTGCGATGCGATGTCCGGCAACGCCAAGGACAGCTGCATCAGCAACGCCAAGGCGCGTTTCGGCAAGAACTGACGCGGTCGCCGCGAGGCTTGATGAACGAACGCCGGTGGCATCGCGCCACCGGCGTTTTTGCGTGCGCGTTCGGCCGCTGCGTGTTGACTGCGGTGCCTGGCCCCGCAGGGCATCGGAAATTCTTACCGCTCTGCCCGGTAGAAAGGGCTGCGGCGCCACGGGCGCGTGCCTGTGGCTGCCAGGGAGCATGCGCCGCTTCCTTTCGGCGCGGGGCAGATGCCCCATGGCACGCGATCTGCAATGTGTCTTCGCAGGGGCAACGCGCCGTGCAGAACAGAGGGAAGCAATCAGATGCCGATGAGACCAGAGGCCGACAGGCCGCCGCTACCCAAGCGCCCGGCATTGCCCGGGTTGAAGGGCAAGGTGGTGTTGATCATGGGAGGTGCGCGGGGGCTGGGGGCGGCCATCGGACGCGTGCTGGGCGAAGAGGGCGCCACCATCGTGTTGGCCGATGTGATGGTGGCGCGGCTGAAGCTGTACACAGCCGTGCTGATGGAGCAGGGCATCGCCGCCGAATCGGTGGTAGTCGACGTGGGCAACCACCTGCAGGTGGCGACTGCGCTGCGTGAAGTGCACCTGCGCCATGGCCGGCTCGATGGGGTGATCAACCGTTCCGTCACCGACGTCGGCGTGCCACTGCACGCGCTGAGCGTGGACGACTGGGAGCGGGTGGTGCGCACCGATCTGAGCGGCGCCTTCGTGGTGGCCAAGCAGGCCGCCGCCTTGATGCTGAAAGACATCGCGCAGGCGGCCGACGGGCGCTTGTGCCACATCGTCAACATCCTCTCCAGCGCGGCCAAACAGGCCGGCCCGGGGGCCGTGGCTTGCCATGCCACGCAGTGGGGGTTGCTGGGCATGTCGCACGCGCTGCACGCCGAACTGCGGCCGCACGGCGTGATGGTGTCGGCGGTGGTGGCCGGCGCACCGCAGGACCCGATGAGCGTGGCGCACGCCGTGCGCTTCGTGCTCACCCAGCCCGTGGGCACGGTGGTGCCCGAGCTGTCGGTGATGCCCTTGGCTGAGAGCACCTGAACCGCCTTCAGGCGGTGAGGATCAGCACACCACCGCCCCTCAGGCGGTGAGGATCAGCACACCACCGCCCTCAGGCCGTGGTGTTGGTCGCACGCAGGCGGTCGCGGACGTCGCGCAGGGCGTCATGGTTGAGCTTGGCGCCGCGGGCCTGGCGTTCCAGCAGGGCCAGCACTTCGGTCGGCATCGGATTCTTCAGGGCCTTGCGGTAGGCCGCGATGGCGCGGTCTTCGCCCCGCTCGCACTCCTCCAGCATGGCCAGGTCGGAATCGCCCGGCAGTGCGCTGCGGGCGGCGATCCAGCCGCGGTGCACGGCCCCACCCACGGTGCCACCGGTGTCGGGTTTGCCGCCGTATTGGGCCACCAGGTTCTGCAATTCCACCGCTGCCCGGGCGCATTCGCCAGCGCGTTGCAGCACTAGCGACTTCAACAGCTCGGCCTGCACATGGTCGGCGCAGGCTTTGAAGCCGTATTCGCCGTCCTTGCAGGTTTCCACGAGGTCGTTGAGTTCGTCGACCAAGTCGTCATGGGTCATGGATGTTCTCCGGTGATGGGTGAAAGTGGCTGGATGCCGGTCGCTCCGTCGTGGGGCCGTTGGCGCGAAGCGGCAATCTCCATTCCCATCGCAACCAGGGCCGGTTGATGTGGGCGCGTCGCTTGCCGAAACCGGCGGCGTTTGAAACTCAAGGAGAGGTTGATGCGCTTTGGGACGGATCTCCAGCAAGCCTCGGTACCGGCCATACCCACGCCCACGCCCACGCCGGGCGCGCCGGCGATCCCACCCCAACCGCCGGACGTGCCGACCGAAGTGCCGCAGCGCGAGCCCGGCGTGCCGCCGCCGCTGATCGATGACCCGGACCCGATCGACGTGCCGCCCCCGGTGCGGGAGCCGCCCACCATCACGCCGCCGATGACGATGGCCGCCGCCGCATCGTTGTCGGCGTTGCGCTGACGGCCGCGCCTCAGGGCGGGCGCGGCGGCTGGCCCTGCCGCTTGTTCTGCCGCTGATAGCGTGCCATCAAGGGCGTGGCCGAGATGCCATGCAACAGGATCGACAGGGCAATGCACAGCAGACAGGCCGACACCACCTGCTGCGCCAGCACCCCCTGCAGGCCATGCGTCAGCGCGAACACTGCATAGAACAGGGTGCCGACACCGCGCACGCCGAACCATGCGATCAGGCGCTGTTGGCGCGGCGGCAGCCGCTTCGGCCACACGCCCAACCACACTGCAATCGGCCGCACCACCGTGAGCAACAGCAGCGCGAACAGCAGGGCCTGCCAGGTCAGCGTCACCGAGGCCATCAGCACCCCGATGGCCAGCACCATCAGCACCTCGACCAGCCGTTCGCAGCGCTCGCCGAAGGCCATCATGCGGCGCCGCAGCTCGTCGCGCACCGGCTCGGGCGGCAGTGTCTCGGCTTCGTCCAGCACCGGCTTGCGGCTGTGGAACAACGCCACACCCGCCAGGAACACCGCGAGGAACGACGACACCTGCAGCGCCGTGGCCAGGCCATAGCAGGCGGCGATGGTGCCCATGTACAGCAGCTCGTCCCAGCTGACCGGCAAGCGGTGGCGACGCAGGCGCTGCAGGGCCCAGGCAATGCCGCGCCCGCAACACCATCCCACGGCCGCACCGCCGGCCAACGGCCACAGCAGGTCGAACCAGAGCCAGCCGGCGCCCATCTCACCCATCGGATGCAGGCCGAGCACGCCCAGCCCCAGCATCACCAGGGGGAACGCCGCGCTGTCGTTGAGCGCGCCCTCGGCAGTGAGCGCCAGGCGCACGGTGTCGCGGTCGCCCGATACCCGCACCTGCACATCGGATGCGAGTACCGGGTCGGTGGGCGCGACGATGGCCGCCAGCAGCAGGGCGGCGCCCCACCCCAATCCCAGCACCGACCACGCGACCAGCGTCGCCAGCGCCACGGTGACCACCATGCCGGTGCTGGCCAGCAGCGCCGCCATGCGCCAACCGGGCAGGCTGGACGGCAGGCCGAGCTTCAAGCCGATGGAAAACAGCGACACCAGCACCGCCCATTCGCTGGCCACGCGCAGAACCCCGGCGTGGCTGTACAGGTCGATGCGAAAAAGCGCCGGTGCGGCCCACGCGGCCAGCCAGCCGGCCAGCAGGTAGACCAGCGCCGATGACAGCGGCAGCCGCCGCACCGGGGTTTCGATCAGCGCCACGCCCACCAGCACGGCGCCCACCAGCAGCATGGTGGCGATCAGCATGGCGTGGTGATCTGCTGCCAAGGGCTCACCCGCACCGTGCGGCGACGCGTCTCACACGGTCACATGGCACCGACATATGGTGCCGGGGTGCTGCGGTCAGGAGGTGCAGTCAAGCTGCAGCGACTGGATGCGGCCGCCGAAACCCAGCTTGGTGATCAGCCCGCCTTCGCGCGCGTTCGGCGCGAACTTCGACGAGCGGTCTTTGAAGCCCTGGTGCTGGTAGACGGTGAGCGTGGCCTTGGGCCCCACCAGCAGGCTGTCGATGTCGCGCTTGAGCTGGCGGCCAGTGCCCTTGTCGAGGGTGGCGACCTGGGCCGGGCCCACCAGGGTCAGCACGTCGCCCTTGAAGTTGCGCTCGGCATAGAACTGAGCCCAGCAGCCGGCCTTCATCTGCGGCGCCGACACTTCCACCGGCACCATCAGGATGATGGGCTCGGGGGCGTTGTCGGCAGGCGCGGAGGCGGTCTGGGCCTGGGCCGATGCGGCCGCGGCAAGCGTGATCAAAGCGGTGAGCGCGCTGCGCGCCAAGCGGTTGTTCATGGAAGTCCTTTGCAAGAGCCTGTGGCGGAAGGCTCCAGGCTAGGGCGCTGCGGGCGCAGGGTCTGTAGGCGGGTGAGCCTCGGCGCTGTAGGTTCGGCGCTGTAGGTTCCGCGCTGTAGGGCGCCCACGCAGGCGGCTGACGAGAGCCAACATCAGCGCAGCGCACTGCGCAATGCAGACCAGACAAGGGGAGAGTGCCGCGCCTCGGGCCGTGACAGCAGGGTGGCTGCGTGGCGGAAAAAAAAGAGTCCCGGAGAGCGGCCCGCATACGCGGGAGGCGGTAGGGAGGGAGCGGAGCAACTCTGCGCCCGGGACCTGCCCTTTTTGAGCAAGTGCCGTGCCACTCAAAGGCGCGTCACCAGACGACGCTTTTACCGAATCAATGGGCCATCACCGCGTGCCCGAGGTCGTTGGCGGGGCACGACTGGCAAATCTGACGGCAAAGATCGACGTTGCGCTCTGGCTGGCTCAGCGGATGAACCAGTGCCGGGCGCCGCTGGTCAGATGATGCCGGCCCGGCGCGCCGTCACCACCGCCTGCATGCGGCTGTGCACATTGAGCTTGACGTACAGGTTGCGCAGGTGGCTGCGCACGGTGTTGATGGAGACGCACAGTTTTTCGGCCATCACCGTGTCCGAATAGCCGTCGGCGACCAGGCTCAGCACGCCGATCTCCTTGCGCGTCAACGGCTCCTGCAGCGGGCCGGCATCGGCCTTGCCGCCGGCGGCCGGCTCGCTGGACAGCAGGCCGAAGGTGTCGAGCAGCCGCCGGGCATAGTCGGCCAGGCTGGCGTCGACGCGGCACAGTTCGCCCTTGGCATGGGCCGAAGCGAAATCATTCAGCAGCAGGCCGGCGACCGGGCCCTCGTCGATGATGATGCGAAAGAAGCCTTCCTTGTGGCACTGTTGCAGCAGGGGAATGAGCAATTCATGGCTGCTGCGCCGCTGGCCGCTGCGCCACAACGCCATGGCTTGCAGGACCCGCAGCTTGAAGGCCCGCAAATGGCGGGACGCGGCACTGGCGTCTGCGATGGCCGTGGCCAGCCGCGGCAGCGCGGCCTGGGCGTCGCCGGCGGTCACGTCCCATCGCAGACGGCCGATGACGAGGTCTTCGAGTTCGTTGCCGATCATCCGTGTGCGGGCCACCCGTTGCCACAGCGCATCATCCTCGGCAACGTCGAGTTCAGCACGCGCCGCATCGGCATGCCCCTGGTACAGCAGCAAACGACCGCGTTCGAGCTTGGCGGTGGCGATCACCCGGGGCAGGCGGGATTGGCGCCCGAGGTATTCGAGGCTGGTCACCAGCTGGAAGGCGCGGTCGACGTCGCCGCGCTGGAAGGCAATGCGTGCCAGGATCACATGCACAAGGATCATCAGGTCGGCCAACCCGCCCAGCGTGCGACACACGGGCTCGTAGGCCCGCATCATCCGCTCCGCCGCGTCGAGATGGTTGCCTTCGTAGAGGGCCGCGGCATACAGCGCGCCAGCCCAGGCGTTGCCATGGTCTTCGGCGCTTTCGCCGCGGCGGCTGATCATCGCGGCCATCCTGACGCGCACCCTGGCCAGACCCAGCCGTCCCTCGATCACATCGATGAGGCCTTCGGTCGATTCCGCATACATCACCTGGAAGCTGGCCGGCTTTTCGCCTTGACGTCGGCGGGCGGTTTCAAGCAGGGCCCGTGCGCCGCTGAAATCGCCCATGCTGGCGAAGATGCTGCCGGCGGTGGAGAGCAGCACGGCATCGGCAAAGGGCGACTGGGTGGGCAGCTGCGTGACGCATTCGCGCGCGACCACGAGCGCCTCATCCATGCGGTCCATCATGGCCAGCAGCAGCGGCCGCAGCGGCAGCACGTAGGGCAGCAGCTCGGGGTCCTCCGTGTGTTCGAGGCCGTAGGTGCGCATCAGGGCGGTGGCTCCCTCCGGGCCGGAGGTGTAGGTGACGGCCCAGAGCTGGATGGCCTGCAGCAGCGGCTGCTGGCCCAGCAACTCGGGCGGCAGGCTGCCGAGCCAGCGTTCGAGCAGCCGCACCCGTCCCTGCGTGACCAGCGGCGGCGCGTGGGCTCGCATCAGAGCGATGGCGCTGGTGAAATCGGCGGCGGCAATCGCGTGGTCGATGGCCGGTACCGGGCGCTGCTGCGCGGCATACCAGGCCGATGCCAGGCGGTGCAGCCGCGGCACCTCCTGCGGGGCTTCCTTCTGCAGCTGGGATTGCAGGAAGCCGGAGAACAGGCTGTGATACCGGTACCAGCGGTGCTCGCCGGTCATCGACGAGAGCAGGAGGTCGGCCCGTTCGAGATCGCGCAGCAGACTGGCCGCGTCGACGTCCGGCACCAGGGCCTGGCACAGCGAGACCGACAGCTGTTTGAGGATGCTGGTGTGCAGCAGGAACTGCCGCACCCGCGGCGGCTGGCGCGCCAGCACGCTTTCGGTCAGGTACTCGGCCACCGTGTCGTAGGAGCCGGAAAAGCGTGTGATGAAGTGGCTGCAATGCTCCTGCTGTTCCAATGCCACGGCAGCCAGCCACAGCCCGGCGACCCAGCCTTCGGTGCCCTGGTGCAGCAGCCCCAGGTCGTCCGTGGACAGCGGCAACCGGCGCCGTTCCACCAGGAAGGTGGTGGCTTCGTCCAGGGTGAACCGCAGGTGCTGGACGTCGATCTCCAGCAACTGACCGCGTGCGCGCCATCGGCTCAGCGGCAGGTCGGGCGTGTTGCGCGAGCCGATCACCAGCCGCCCGCTGGGCGGGAGCTGGTCGACCAGCTCCCGCACCAGGCCGAGCACGGCAGGGTCCTTGATCAGGTCGAACTCGTCGAGGAACAGGACGTACGGCCGGCTCTCGCTCGACAGGCGGTCGAGCACGTCCAGGGCGGCATTGGCGATCGGGTAGGAGTCCGGCGCGCCGTCGGGGGGCGGCGTCTGGACCGGTCGGACCGGCCGCTCCAGACGCGCCTCGAGGGCGGCTGTCAGGCAGACGAGGAAGCGCGACGGATCGTTGTCCGAGGTGTCGAGATTGAGCCAGCCGGTTGCGGCGCCCTGTTCGATGAAAGCCTGTCGGCACTGCGCCATCAACGTGGACTTGCCAGAGCCCGGCGAGGCCCGCATCAGCACCAGCTTGGCGGTGGACGAGGTGCAGACCTTGTCGACCAGACTCTGGCGCAGGACCTGGTTCGGATTGACGGTCGGCGGGGCCAGCTTGGCGGCCAGGACGTGCCCGTATCGCACGGATTGGAAGGGGGGCTGCGTCATGGTTAGGGAGGCCAGGATTGTGGCGTGGCAGCCCTGCTGGGCCATCGGGAGTGTCCCGGTGGCCGTGTGACGGCCGGCGAGGATCATCAGCGGCAGCCTGCAAAGGCAGATCGACGGGTGCGAATCACTGTTTTTGACGAGCGGGCCGGCGCGCCACGCGTCAAGAATCCGGGCTCATGGCGAACAAGCGGTGGGTGAACAGGCTCTGGCAGTCCGGCGTGGCCGCAGCGGTGATGAATCGGCGCAGGTTCGCGTCGCTGGGTGTGTGGGCGGCCTGCCCCGTCCGCTCATGGGCAAAGGCCAGCGACGCCGATCTGACGCGGTTGGAAGGCGACCTGACGCCCGTGGGTGCGCAGCGTGCTGGCAACCGCCAGGGCACCCTGCCGGCATGGACCGGTGGCCTGGCGTCACCGCCGCCCGGGTACCAGCCGGCTCGCGGCCTGCTGGACCCCTTCGCCGACGAACGCGCGCTCTACACGGTGGACGGCGGCAACGTCGGCAGCCACCTCGACAAGCTCGCGGCCGGCGAGATCGAGATGCTGCGGCGCTACCCCACCTACCGCCTGGAGGTCTACCCCAGCCACCGCACCGCAGCCCTGCCGGCGCGCGAGTATGCGCACGTCGCGGCCGAAGCCCGTGGCACGGCCCTGGCCGAGGGCGGCAACGGTGTCATCGGCCTGCGCCATTCGACGGTGCCGTTCCCGTTGCCACGCAGCGGCATCGAGGTGATCTGGAATCATCTGTGCCGCTGGCGCGGCGGCAGCCTGCAGCGCAGCAGCGACGCCTTCGCGGTGATGAGCAACGGTGCCTTCACCCCGGCGCGGGTGGAGGAGTACGTGGCCTGGGCGGCCGCGATGAAGCAGCCTGAGCCCAACCGGCTGGTCTACTTTCTGGGGCTGCTCACCTCGCCGCCCACGCTGGCCGGTCTGGCGGTGCTGGCCATCGACCCGATCGACCAGACGCGCGAATCGCGCCAGGCCTGGACCTACAACCCGGGTCAGCGGCGCGTGCTGCGGGCGCCGTCGTTGGGCTATGACGCACCCGCCAACGGGGCCGATGGCCTGCGCACGATCGATGATTTCGACGGCTTCAACGGCGCCCCCGACCGCTACGACTGGCAGCTCGTCGGCAAGCGCGAGATGCTGATCTCGTACAACAACTTCCGCCTCACCAGCAAGAAGCTGCGCCACGCCGACCTGGTTCGTCCGCTGCACATGAACCCGGAGCACCTGCGGTATGAACTGCACCGGGTCTGGGTGGTTGATGCGCGCCTGAAGCCCGGGGCCAGCCACATCTACGCCCGCCGTGTGTTCTACATCGACGAGGACACCTGGCAGATTGCCCACGTCGACAAGTACGACAGCCGGGGCGAGCTGTGGCGGGTGCAGGAGGGTCATGCGGTGCAGTTCTACGACGTGCCAGCGCCGTGGTACGCCGCCGAGGTGGGCTACGATCTCAACTCGCGCCGCTACCTGGTCAACGGCCTGACCAACGAGGCGCCGCCGATGCAGTTCGGCGTGCCGCTGGAGGCCGGCTTCTTCAGCGCGGACTCGTTGCGGCGCCTCGCCCGCTGAGCCGTTCCGTGGTTCGATGAAACCACTATTAATGACGATTCAACCGGCAGGGCCCCGCCCCTAAGCTCGCCGCATCGACCCGTACGGGCCGTGCTGCACAACCACAAGAACCACGAACGGAGACAACCCATGAAGATCACGGCAGCCGTCATTCGCGAGTCCATGGCGCCCTTCAGCATCGAAACGCTGGAGATCGACGACCCAAGAGCCGACGAGGTGCTGGTGCGCATCGT
Source organism: Burkholderiales bacterium (assembly GCA_039932275.1). Taxonomy (GTDB): domain Bacteria; phylum Pseudomonadota; class Gammaproteobacteria; order Burkholderiales; family Burkholderiaceae_C; genus Sphaerotilus. The sequence continues at coordinate 38,829 of JBDTQF010000002.1, read as the reverse complement.
CGGGGTCGGGCTGTGCCACACCGACCTGGTGGCCCAGGCCGGAGCTTTCCCGATGACGCGGCCGGCCGTGTTCGGCCATGAGGGCGCGGGCATCGTCGAGCGCATCGGCACGGGCGTGACCAAGGTGAAGCCGGGTGACCGGGTGGCGCTGACCTTTCTGTCCTGCGGCCACTGCCCTAGCTGCGACGACCATGCGCCGGCCTATTGCCACAGCATGCCGTTGCTGAACTACACGGGCTCGCGCCTCGACGGCTCCAAGACCCTGCGCGAACCGGGTAGCAATGCACCGGTGTCGGGCAGCTTCTTCGGCCAATCGTCGTTCGCCTCGCATGCCCTCGCGCAGGAGCGCAACCTGGTGAAGGTGCCCGACGGCGTCCCGCTTGAGATCGCCGGCACGCTAGGCTGCGGCGTGCAGACCGGTGCCGGCTCGGTGATGCGTTCGATGGCCTGCCGAGCCGGATCGTCCCTGCTGGTGCTGGGCGGCGGCACGGTCGGCCTGAGCGCCGTGATGGGTGCGGCGGTGCAGGGTTGCAAGCACATCATCGTGGCAGAGCCGCACGCGGCTCGCCGCCAGCTGGCGCTGGAACTGGGCGCCACCCATGCCATCGACCCCAGGGGCATTGACCTCAATGAAGCGGTGCGTGCCATCCTTCCGGCGGGTGTCGATTACGCCTTCGACACCAGCGGCCTGCCGGCGGTGCTGGAGTCGGCGGTGACCTGTCTGGCGCCGCGCGGCACCCTCGGCTTCGTCGGCGTGCCGCCGATGGAGTCGATGGGAATGAAGCTGCCAGGGACCTTGTTGGGTGCCATGGGGAGCGGCCTAACCATGCGCGGCATCATCGAAGGCGACAGCGAGCCCGATGTCTTCATTCCCCAGCTCATGTCGCTGTACCTGGAGGGACGTTTTCCCTTCGACAAGCTGGTGGCGACCTACCCGCTGGCCGATATCAACCGCGCCATCAAGGAGCAGCACGAGGGCCGTTGCATCAAGCCCGTGCTGCTGGTTTGACGGCCTGACCCCATCGCACCCTCACCAGGACAAGCAATGACGAGCTTCGATTCCCACTTCACCATGACCATCGGTGGCCAGAGCGTTGACGGCGCCGCCACGTTTGGGGTCCTCAATCCCGCCACCGAAGAGGTCTTGGCGCAGGCGCCCGATTGCAGCGCGGCCCAGCTCGACCAGGCCGTGGCCGCGGCGCGCCGCGCCTTCCCTGCCTGGCGTGCCCTGACGATGGCGCAGCGCCGTGAGTACCTGATGGCATTGCCGGCGGCCATCCTCAAGCACAGCGAGCCACTGGCTCAGTTGCTGAGCCGCGAGCAGGGCAAGTCGCTCGCCGATGCCCGCACCGAAATCGGTGCCTGTGGGCAGTGGCTGCAGGCGCAGTCGCAGCTGGAACTGCCGGTGGTGGTCAACGAAGACAGCGCCGAGCGCCGCAGCGAAACCCGCCGTGTGCCACTGGGCGTGGTGGCGGCGCTGTCGCCCTGGAACTTCCCGGTGCTGCTGGCCTACTGGAAGGTGATGCCGGCGCTGCTGGCGGGCAACACCGCGCTGCTCAAGCCGTCGCCGTTCACCCCGCTGACGGTGCTCAAGATTGGCGAGCTGGTGCGTGAGGCGCTGCCGCCCGGCGTGTTCAACGTGATCACCGGTGGCGATGCCCTGGGCCCGATGGTCACGGCCCATCCCGGCATCGACAAGGTGTCGTTCACCGGCTCCACCGAGACCGGCAAGCGTGTGATGGAAAGCGCCGCCGCCACCCTCAAGCGGGTGACGCTTGAGCTGGGTGGCAACGATGCCGCCATCGTGCTGCCCGATGTCGACGTGAAGGCGGTGGCGCCGCAGATCTTCTGGCTCTCGCTGATCAACAACGGCCAGACCTGCATTGCCATCAAGCGCATCTATGTCCACCGTGACATCTACGCCGAGATGGCCAATGCGCTCGCCGAGATCGCCCGCACGGTGAAGGTGGGCAACGGCCAGGCCGAGGGTACCCAGCTCGGGCCGGTGCAGAACCGCAAGCAATTCGAGCGCGTGGTGGGCATGCTCGATGAGGCCAAGGCTCAGGGCCTGCAGTTCCTGGTGGGCGGTGAGGCACGCGAGGGCAAGGGCTACTTCATCCCGCCCACCTTCGTGGACAACCCGCCCGACGATGCCCGCATCGTGCGCGAAGAGGTCTTCGGGCCGGTGCGCTCGCTGCTGAAGTACTGCGACATCGACGAAGCCATCGCACGGGCCAACGATTCACCCTACGGGCTGGGCGCCTCGGTCTGGTCGTCTGACATCGCCAAGGCACAGGCCGTGGCCGACCGTCTGGAAGCCGGCTCGGTGTGGATCAATGAGGCCGCGCACCTCAGCCCGATGGTGTCCTTTGCCGGGCACAAGCAGTCCGGCATCGGTATCGAAAACGGCGTGGACGGCATGCTCGAGTACACCGCCGCCCAGACCCGCACCGTGCGCAAGCCCCCGGCCGCTGCTGCCGCCACCTGAACGCAGCTGCCCTGCGGGGCGGAGAAGGAAGACACATGTCCAACGCTCAAGCCGTTATGGCCGACACACTGATGCTGCCTGCCGACGTGGCTGGCGCCATCGTCGACCCGAAGGTGCATGCCGACCTGGATCGGTTGCACGCCGCTTACAGCTGGGCGCGTGCCCACAACCCACTGGGCATCGCGCAGGTGGAGGGCTTCGACCCCTTCTGGGTCGTGACCAAACACGCCGACATCATGGAGGTCGGCCGCGATGCCGAGACTTACCACAACAGTGACCGGTCCTCGGTGGTGTTCCCCAAGGCGACCATCGACCAGTTCGTGGCCATGACGGGCAAGCCCAATGTCTCGGACACGCTCATCGCACTGGACGGTGACCAGCACCGCAAACTGCGCGGCATCACCCAGAAATGGTTCATGCCAGCCAGCGTTCGGCAGCTCGATGGCCGAGTGCGGGAGATTGCCAAGACCTTCGTCGACAAGATGCAGGGCCTGGGTGGCGAGTGCGACTTCGTTGGTGATGTGGGGCTGCTGTACCCGCTGCGCGTGGTGATGGACATCATGGGTGTACCGCCGCAGGACGAACCGCTGATGCTCAAGCTGACACAGGAGATCTTCGCGCCGCAGGACCCCGAGATGAACCGCGCTCAGGCCGAGGCCGATCCTGTCGAGATGGCCAAGCAGATGGGCGCCATCATTGCCGACTTCGCCAGGTACTTCGGCGCCATCACCACCGACCGGCTGAAGAACCCGCGCAACGACCTGGCCACAGTGCTGGCCACGGCGCAGATCGACGGTGTGCCGCTGAATGAAGGCGTGCTCTCCAGCTACTACCTGATCGTGGCCACCGCAGGGCACGACACCACGTCGTCGTCCACCGCGACCGCCATGTGGGCGCTGGCGAATTTCCCCGACTTGCTGCCGCGCCTGAAGGATGACCTGTCCTTGATCCCCGGTTTCATCGACGAGGCCATCCGCTGGGGTACGCCGGTGCGCCATTTCATGCGCACCGCCACCAAGGACGTGGAGTTGCGTGGCCGCAAGATCGCCAAGGGTGATTGGCTGATGCTGTGTTACGGCTCGGGCAACCGCGACGAGGAGGTGTTCGAAGCACCCTTCGAGTTCCGTATCGATCGCAAGCCCAACAAGCATTTGGCCTTCGGCTACGGCGCCCATGTGTGCCTGGGCCAGCACCTGGGCAAGATGGAAATGCAGACCTTGTTCGAAGAGTTGATCCCGCGATTGGCTTCGGTCGAACTGGCCGGGCCCATGTCGTTGAGTGCGGCCAACCTCGTCAGCGGCCCGAAGCGCCTGCCGCTCCGTTACCGGTTCGCCTGACGACACCCGCCGGGACCTGACCGCTGCGGCGCGCCGCAGCGAGCGCTTGCGTGCGTGCGTGCACGAGCAACACCCTCTGAGTGCATACCCTCGATTGAGGTCAGATCGTTAGTTCTAACGAGTGCCTTGACGAAGGGGATTCCGCAAGATTCGACCACGGGCAAGAGGGTGCGTCAGGGGTGGTTCCTGCCTGGCGACGACAACATTAATGGAGACGGAGACTTTGATGAACAAACACAGACGACCTGGTTCAGTGGCTCACCCCGTGAGCCAGCGCGCCACTCACTACCGGGCGGGAGCGGTGGCCATCGCGGCCGCCTTGTGCTGCGCTGCCGCGCATGCGGGCAACTTCGAGACCGACGACGGTCTTAAGGGTCGTTGGTCGCTGGGGGCTTCGCTGGGCACCAGCATCCGGACTGCGAGTCCGGACCAGAACCTGGTGGCCGTGGGCAATGGCGGCACCGCCGGCATTGGCAACGACAACGGCGATTTGAACTTCAAGAAGAATCACCCCTATTCCACCGCGCTGAATGTGGTGGGTGACATCGACCTCAGCAAGAACAACTTCGGCTTCTTTGCACGCGCCAAGGGTTGGTACGACTACACGCTGTCCAACAAGAGCGTGCCGCATGGCAGCGCCGCGAACGGCTATGTGCCGAACACCAAGCTGAACGATGATTCCTTTGATCGCCTGTCGCGCTTCTCGGGTGTGGCGCTGCTCGATGCCTACGCGCGTGCCGAGTTCGACCTGCCGACGAAGCAGAAGATGAGCGTGCGCCTGGGCAACCAGGTGGTCAACTGGGGTGAAAGCCTGTTCGTGCCGGGTGTCAACTCTTATGCGGCGTTCGACGTCACGGCCGCTCACCGGCCGGGGGCGCAGCTCAAGGAAATCTTTCTGCCCATTCCGCAGGTTTTTGCCAGCGTGGCGTTGTCGGACGCCGTCAGCGTTGAGGGCTTCTATCAGCTCGCCAACCGGCGTCACGTACTCGACGGTTGCGGCACCTTCTGGTCAGCGTCGAGCATCGTCAATTGTTCGACCTCCACCACGGTGGGGTCAGGACCTCTGACTGATCAGGAGATGTTGAGCGGGAGTCCGGCGCTTGGTGGCGCCAATCTGGCCATGTCGGTGGTTGAGCGCAAGACCAGCAGCAGCCGCGGTCAGTTCGGTCTGGCGGGTCGGTTCCGTGCCGCGGCGATCGACACGGATTTCGGCTTGTACTACACGCAATACAACACCCGTGCGCCGAACATCAGCTCGTTGTTCGCGGCCACGACCATCCCAGGCTCCTTGTGGGCGGGCGGGATTGCTCCGCGTACCGCTGTCTACGATTTCAGTGCTGACAAGATCAAGGTCGCCGGTCTGAGTGCCTCGACGTTGATTGGAAGTTGGTCGGTGTTCGGCGAAATCAGCCATTCCAGCAATGTGCCGGTGCAGATCAGCGGGGTCGATCTGCTGAATGGTGCGGTGGGGGGCATTGGACCGATGGGAAGTCTTGGGCCGGGGGGAACACCTACGCCGACACTTCCTGCGGGCAGCTATGTACAAGGCTATGACCGCAAGTCAAAGACCCAGGCCCAGATTTCGACCATCCAGCTCTTCTCTCGTGTGCTTGGCGCCGAAAGTTTGATCTTCGTCGGTGAAGTGGCCGGTCAGTACTGGAACGACATGAGCGGCCCCAACGGCCGCCGGTATGGCCGGGCGTTTGTGTTCGGTTCCGGCCCTGTTCCCGCATTTGGTGTCGATCTCTGCTCCGCAAATCTTGGCCCGGGCACCGGAACACCACTGAACTCGAACACCAGCTATTGCAATAACCAAGGCTTCTTCACCTCCACCGCCTGGGGCTACCGCATGCTGTTCGAGGCCAGCTACTCCGACGTGTTTGCCGGGGTGAACCTGAAGCCGCGTCTGTTCTTGTCGCATGACGTCAAGGGCTATTCGGCCGACAGCGTGTTCTCGCAAGGCCGCATCACCGTGTCGCCGGGCGTGCGCTTCGACTACCGCAGCAAGTACTACGTTGACGTCAGCTACGCGCGCTTCGCTCGCGCCAAGTACGACGAGATGCACGACCGCGACTTCGTGTCGCTGGTGGCCGGCATCAACTTCTAAGAAGACTCAGGAGACCTTCTCATGACATCGAAATCGACCCCCGCACTGCGGACCCTGGTGGGTGCGACCATCGCTGCGGCCGCGTTGCTCGGCGCATCGGCTGCCCATGCCGAAGCGACCGCCCAGGAAATCGCCCGCCTGGGCAAGGACCTCACCCCGGTCGGCGCCGAAATGGCCGCCAATGCCGACGGTTCCATTCCGGCCTTCACCGGCGGGCTGACGACCGTGCAGGCCTTGGACTCCAAGAAGGGCTATACCAACCCCTACGCCGCCGACAAGCCGCTGTTCACCATCACCGCAGCCAATGCGGCGCAGTACGAGAAGTTCCTCGCACCGGGTCAGCTGGCGCTGCTCAAGCAGTATCCCGACTACAAGTTCAAGGTCTACCCGACGCACCGTTCGGTGGGCATGCCCGACTGGGTGGCCAAGAACGTGCTGCGTGATGCCCCCAATGCCAAGCTGGCCGACGGCGGCTTTGGTACGGCCAACGTGCCCACCAGCGGCACGTTCCCGTTCCCGTTCCCGAAGAACGGTGCGGAGGTCATCCAGAACCACAACCTGCGTTACCGCGGCATCGCGCCGCACGGCGTTGTGGCCATCCTGGCCACCCAGGCCAACGGCTCGTTCGTACCCATCAAGTGGATGTATGACGCCACCTTCACGGGCAAGATGCCTGACGCCGACCCCAACCGCGTGTTCTATTTCACGCAGGTCACTCTGAGCCCGTCGAACTCGGCCGGCGAAGCCACCATGGTCATCGACGCGGTGGACCAGTCGAAGGAGAAGCGCCAGGCCTGGACCTACAACCCCGGTCAGCGCCGCGTGCTGCGCGCCCCGGATGTGGCCTACGACACGCCGTTCTTCAATGTGGACGGTACCGCGACGGTGGACGACAGCGACATGTTCAGCGGCGCAGTGGACCGTTACGACTGGAAGCTCGTCGGCAAGAAGGAGATGATCATCTCCTACAACAACTACGATCTCGCCGCCAAGACGGTGAAGTACGCCGACTTGATCCACGGCAACCATTTCAACCAGGAACTGCCGCGCTATGAGAAGCACCGCGTCTGGGTGGTGGAGGCCACGCTGAAGGCGGGTGCACGGCACATCTATGCCAAGCGCGTGTTCTACGTGGACGAGGACACCTGGCAGATCGCCCACACCGACAAGTACGACGCGCGTGGCGGTCTGTGGCGGGTCGGTGAATGCCACCAGATCCTGAACCTGGCCCCGGGTGGTGGCTCCTGGACGGCTGGCAATGTTTCGCATGACTTGCAGGCGCGGCGCGTGTTCGCCGAGTACCTGACCCAGGAAGAAAAGCCGATGGTGTTCGACCAGCCGCGGCCGCGCAGCAACTACACCAGCGACGCTTTCCGCCGTCTGGGGAATTGAACGGGAGCAGGGTCGATTGATATGACACGGCATCGTTCCCCACCAGGGGCCCGGAGGGCGGCTGCAGCCTGGGCTTGTGCGCTGTTGGTTCTGGCTGGCAGCATGGGGGCGGTGCCCGCTTTGTCTGCCAACCGACCGGACTTCATCGACCTGGCGGCAGGTGCATCCCCCCATGCCGCGCGGACGCTGCAGGTGGCAGTGGCGGCGGCCGGCAGCCGGCTGATCTCGGTGGGTGAACGCGGGGTGGTGCTGTACTCCGACGATGCCGGCCGGAGCTGGACACAGGCCAAGGTGCCCGTGTCGGTGACATTGACAGGCGTGCAGTTCGTCGACGAACGCACCGGCTGGGTGGTCGGCCACGACGGTGTGGTCCTGCGCAGCACTGACGCTGGCCAGACCTGGGTGCGGATGTTCGATGGCAACCAGGCCAATGCGCTGGTCGTCAAGGCGGCTGAACAGCGCATCGAAGCTGCCCGCGCCAACCTCCCCACTGCATCCGGTACCACCAGGGACAGCGCACAGAAAGCCGTCGAACAAGCCGAGTTCGCGGCCGACGATGCTCAGTCCGCCCAGAAGTTCGGCCCCTCCCGTCCGCTGCTGGGCCTGTGGTTCAGCACGCCGGTCGATGGCTATGTGGTCGGCTCCTACGGGCAGATCTTCCATACCAGCGATGGTGGACGGCAGTGGCAGTTCGTCGGCAGCCGCATGAACAACCCCGACGGGTTGCACCTCAATGCCATCCAGGGCACGGCAGACACCTTGATCGTGGCGGCGGAAGCCGGCAAGCTTTTCCGCTCCGACGACAGCGGGCAGACCTGGCGCACGCTGAACACCGGCTACAACGGCCCGCTGTACGGCGTTCTTGATCTGGGCGAGCCGCATGCCGCTGCCATCCTGGCGTTCGGTTTCGGCGGCCGGATCTTCCGTTCGCACAACGGTGGCGCCAGCTGGGAAGCGGTGAACCCCGGTGACAAGCGGGCCACCCTGGTGGCTGGCCGGCGACTGGCCTCGGGCCTGGTGCTGCTGTTGGCACAGGATGGCACGCTGTGGCGCAGTGCCGACGATGGCCGGTCGGTGCAGCCGGTGGGCAAACCGGCCGCCGCCATCCGCGTAGCGGGTCTGACCGAGCTGGCCGACGGCGCGGGTGCGGCATTGGCCGGGTTGGGTGGCGTGGTCATCATGCCGCTGGCCTCCAAGCCCTGATCTCCAAGCCCTGATGCCCGGCAAGCCCTGATGCCCAGCCGCGCCAACTTCTGACACAACAAGCACCGAGCCTTCCGCTCCAGGCCCCTTCGCTTCTCTCGGCCGTGTTCCGGCGAGCCTTTCCGCGATTCCCATGAAATCCTCGACACCCTCGGAACCCCTCTCCTCCGGTTCATTCGGCCACCAAGGCAAGGGCCTGGCGGCGGTGGGGCGGTGGCTCGAACCGATGCTGTTCAACCGCCGCGGCTGGGTGTTGATGGTGTTCGCGTTGTTGTCGGCGCTGTTCGTCTGGTCGGCGTCGGGCCTGCGCGCCGACGCCAGCTTCGAGAAGATGGTGCCCAAGCGCCACCCCGCGGTTGCCAACTACCTGAAGTTCGAGAATGAACTGCGCCCGCTGGGCAACGTGGTGCGCATCGCGGTGGCCACCAAGAGTGGCGACATCTACACCAAGGCGTACCTGGACACGCTGAAGAAGGTCACCGACGAGGTGTTCTTCATTCCGGGGGTTGATCGCGCCAACATCAAGTCGCTGTGGACCCCCAATGTGCTGTGGAACGAGGTCACCGAGGAGGGCTTCGCCGCCGGCCAGGTGATGCCGCAGGGCTTCGATGGCTCCCAGCAAAAGCTGGACGAGGTGCGTTTGAACGTGCTGCGTTCCGGCCGCATCGGCAGCCTGGTGGCCACTGACCACCGCTCCACCATCGTGCTGGTGCCGCTGCTGGAGAGCGACCCCCAGACCGGCCAGCAACTCGACTACGGGCAGTTTGCCGACCGCCTCGAGACTCTGCTGCGTGACAAGTACCAGCAGGGTGACATCACCATCCACATCACCGGGTTTGCCAAAATCGTTGGCGACCTGATCGACGGCGGGCGCGACATCGTCGGCTTCTTCGCCATCACGGTGTTGCTCACTTCATTGCTGCTGTGGGCCTACTCGCGCTGCTGGAAGAGCACGCTGGTGACGGTGCTGTGCTGCCTGCTGGCCGTGTTGTGGCAGCTCGGTACGGTGCGCCTGCTGGGCTTTGGCCTCGATCCTTACTCGATGCTGGTGCCGTTCCTGACCTTTGCGATCGGCGTCAGCCACGCGGTGCAGAACATCAACACCGTGGCCGCCGACCAGGCCGTGGGCATCGACCCAATGGAGGCCGCCAAGCGCACCTTCCGCGTGCTGTTCGTGCCGGGCACCGTGGCGCTGCTGTGCGACGCGGTGGGCTTCTCGGCCATGCTGGTGTTGGACATCCAGGTGATCCGCGAACTGGCCATCAGTGCCAGCGTCGGTGTGGCGGTGATCATCTTCACGAAGATGTTCCTGCTGCCGGTGCTGATGTCGTACATCACCGTCACACCCGCCTGTGTGCGCCATCAGCAGATGAAGGCGCAGAGCCGCCACCACACCGTGGCGATCATCAGCCGGCTGGCCGACCGCGGGCCTGCATTGGCGGCGCTGGCGTTCACGGTGGTGGTGCTGGGCGGCGCGATGTACCTGAAGCGCGACCTGCAGATCGGTGACCTGGATCGCGGCGCGCCCGAGTTGCGCCAGGAGTCGCGTTACAACAAGGACAACGAGTTCATCGCCGCGCACTACTCGGCCAGTCCGGACGTCTTCGTCGTGATCGTCAAGACCCCGCCGGGTGAGTGCGGCGCCTACGCCACTGGCACCGCGGTCGAGCGCCTGCAATGGGCCCTGGAAGACACGCCCGGGGTTGAATCCACCTTCTCGCTGTTCGATGCGATGAAGAGCTACATCGCCGGTTCCAATGGCGGCGACCTGAAGTGGTACGGTCTGCCGCGCAACCGGTTTGTCGCCAACTCGGCCTTCAAGGTCATCCCGAGCGAGTTCTACAACAGCGACTGCTCGATGCTGCCTGTGCTTGCCTTCCTGTCCGACCACAAGGCGGCGACGCTCAAGCGCGTCACGCAGACGGCCGAGATGTTTGCCAAGGACAGCGACGACAAGGTGCAGTTCCTGCTGGCGGCCGGCAATGCCGGCATCGAAGCCGCCACCAACGAGGTCATCGAGCACACCGAACCCCTGATGGTCGCGCTGGTCTATGCCATCGTGGCGCTGCTGGTGTGGTGGGAGTTCTCGTCGTGGCGGGTCACCGTGGCCATCATGGTGCCGCTGTACGTGACCTCGGTGCTGTGCGAGGCCATCATGGCGCAGCTCGGCCTGGGGGTGAAGGTGGCCACGCTGCCGGTGATCGCGCTGGGCGTGGGCATCGGCGTCGACTACGGCATCTACATCTACAACCGCCTCGACCACTTCCTGTGCCGCGGCCTCTCGTTCAAGCAGGCCTACTTCGAAACGCTCAAGACCACCGGCGTGGCCGTGGCGCTGACCGGCATCACGCTGGCCCTGGGCGTGTGGACCTGGGTGTTCTCCGACATCAAGTTCCAGGCCGACATGGGCCTGCTGCTGGTCTTCATGTTCATCTGGAACATGGTCGGCGCCATCCTGCTGATGCCGGCGCTGGCCAGCCTGCTGCTGGCAGGCAAGACCCCGCTGGCGCAGGACGGCGCGATGAGCACGCTGATGCCCACCGCCTGACGCAGGCTGTCTGGTGCCGACTGCTTGATGCCGGCGTTGCGGCGCTGCGGGGGCTGGCCCCGGCGCCGTCACCTGCCGTGAGGCAGGGCTTGGGCGTGCTGCAGCACGAAGGTGGCGATGGCGGCGGTGTCGGCAAGGTCCAGTGGCTCGATGCCCGGCGCGGCCGGTGCAGCGTCACTGGCCAGTGCCAGGATGCCCGGCCACTCGGGCCACAGCGGCGGTTTGCCCAGGCTGCCTCGCCACACTTCGAGCTTGGGAAAGTCGCCGCTCTTGAAGCCTTCGACCAGCACCAGATCGCAGTGCTGGATGCGGGGCAGCAACTCGTCCAGCGTGGGCTCGGGCGCACCCCGCAATTCATGCATCAGCGCCCAGCGGCCGCTGCCCAGCAGCAGCACCTCCTGGCAACCGGCCTCGCGCAGCCGGTAGGAGTCCTTGCCGCGGTGGTCGATGTCGATGTCCTTGTGGCTGTGCTTGATCATCGACACCACCACGCCGCGGTCGGTCAACTCAGGCACCAGGCGTTCGAGCAGCGTGGTCTTGCCCATGCCTGAACGGCCGGCGATGCCGAAGACCTTCATGGCCGCAGCGCGGCCGGCCCGTGGTGGGCCCGCCAGTGAACGGCCTGCTGGCGCTTCACGGCCGGGCCGCTCCGCTAGCGAGGGAGGCCTTGCCGGCGGCAGTGCGGCGAGCCGGTTTGTCGCCTGCCGGCGCATCACCGGTGATGAGGTGGCTGATGTCGCGCTCGATCGCGAACCGGTCGGCCCGGTAGACGAACTGGCCGACGTAGGCGATCTTGTCACCCGGCTCCAGGAAGATGCGTGTGACGCGTGCGGCCGGGCTGCCGATGGGCACCTGCAGCTGGCTGGCTTCTTCGTAGTTGAGCTCGGAGACGGAGATGCGTTCGAAGCCGCTGGTCAGCTTCGGCCGCGCATGGTCGCGCACCAGTCGGCTGAGCTTGGCGCGGGTCTCGATGTTGGCGGGGAAGCGCTTGTACAGGCTCAGCAGCACGAAGTTGTCCGACACCGCGTACGGCACGCCGTTCTGACTGTCGATCTTGCGGATGCGCATGTACTTGCCGGCGGGCGACCCCGGCCCGGCCAGGTAGGCCGGCAGGCTGTCGAGCTCTTGCTTGGACAGCACATTGATCGTGAAGTTGCCGCCGTCGGTATCGATCGAGCCGGTGGACGAATACAGCGGATTGGTCTCCAGCCCGCGTGATTCGAACGTCACGTAGGTGCGCCGTCCGCGCTGGCTCGACAGCAGCTTCTCGTCCACCAGCAGTTGCACGGCTTGCCGCACCGTCACGCGGGCCACCGAGAACTCCTGGACCAGCTGCTCCAGCGTCGGCACCTCGCCCCCCGACTTCCAGACGCCGCTGACGATGCGGTCGCGCAGTATGTTGGCCAGCTGGGCATACAGCGTGACCGGGCCTGGACGGAGCGAGGTGTTTTTCATGTGGCTTGATGTTAAACCGGGCATCTCGCGGTGCGAGGCCCTCGTGATCACGCTGGAATCCTAATGTAGTATCTATAAGACTAGTAGTGATGTTCCCGCCATCGCATTCACAGACAAGGAGACGACAATGATCCGCTTCGACAATCGCGTAGCCATCGTGACCGGTGCCGGCACGGGCCTGGGCCGTGCCTATGCACTGCTGCTGGCCGCGCGGGGTGCGCGTGTGGTGGTCAACGACATCGGCGGTTCGGTCGATGGCCAGGGCGATGGCTCGGCCACCCCGGCGCAGGCGGTGGTGGACGAGATCAAGGCGGCCGGTGGCCAGGCCCTGGCCAACTTCGACAGCGTTGCGGATCCTGCTGGCGCCCAGCGCATGGTGCAATCCGCGCTCGACACCTGGGGCCGCCTCGACATCCTCATCAACAACGCCGGCATCCTGCGCGAAGGCCCGCTGCAAGGCATGTCGCTCGATGCGCTCGAGAAGGTCATCGGCGTGCACCTGATGGGCACGCTGTACTGCACCCGTGCGGCGCTGGTGCCCATGCTCAAGCAACGGTATGGCCGCATCGTGCTCACCAGTTCGGCCAGCGGCCTGATGGGCCACGCCGACCAGAGCGTCTACGGTGCGGCCAAGAGCGCCATGCTCGGGCTGATGAACTGCGTCAAGCTCGACTGCGCCGACACCGGCGTGCTGATCAACACCGTTGCCCCCAGCGCCGACACGCGCATGAGCAAGGGCCTGATCAAGCACGAGCTGGCGCGCAACATGTCGCCCCACCTGGTGGCGCCGATGATGGCCTGGTTCGCCAGCGAGCAGTGCCAGGAAACCGGCCAGACCGTCAACGCCTGCGGCGGCTACTTCTTCAAGGTGGCGCTGTACAAGGCGGCGGGTGCGCAGTTCGATCCGCTCGAACCCATCACGCCCGAGATGATCGACGCGGCCTGGAGCGACCGCATCGCCGACCTCTCGGCACCCGAGCCCTACCGCGGCACACTGGCCAGCCTGGAGCCCAACCTGCGGCGCCTGGGACGTTTGGATTGACCTGAGCGGGGCGGCCTGCCGGACCGCGCTGCCGGAAACCTCGCTTGACAGCGCCGGTGGCGAAGTACTATTGTTGGAACCTCAGTCCATTTAACGGCCGGTCGGCAGTGTGCGTCACACGACCCACCCAAGGAGTTCGGATGTCCTCTGCCGGCACCACGGTCAACCGCCAGATCGTTCTTGCCGCCCGCCCCCAGGGCCTGCCTGCGCCGGATGACTTCCGTCTCGTCGAAGGCCGTGTTCCCGAGCCGCGGCCGGGGCAGGTGCTGATCCGCCACACCCATCTCGGGCTGGCGCCGGCGGCCCGCCTGCGCATGAGCGAGACCCAGTCGTACGCGCAGCCGATGGCATTGGGCGACGTGGTCTACGGCCAGGCAGCGGGCGAGGTGATCGAAAGCCGCCACGACGGTTTCCGGCCCGGCGATTCGGTGGTGTCGATCAACGGCAGCTGGCAGGAGTATTCAGTCTGCGGTGGTGCCGCGCTCACGCCGGCAGATCTTGCACTGGCGCCGGCGACCCTGTGGTTGGGCCTGCTCGGCACCTCGGGCATGACCGCCTATGTCGGCCTGCTCGACATCGGCCGGCCCCAGGCCGGCGAGACCGTGGTGATCAGCGCCGCCAGCGGGGCGGTGGGCTCGGCGGTGGGGCAGATCGCCAGGATCAAGGGCTGCCGCGCGGTGGGCATCGTCGGCGGTGCTGCCAAGTGCGCCTACGTGGTGGATGAACTGGGCTTCGATGCCTGCATCGACTACCGCGCGGCCGACTTTGCGCAGCAGCTGGCCGCGGCCTGCCCGAAGGGCGTGGACGTGTACTTCGAGAACGTCGGCGGCGTGGTGCGCGATACCGTCTGGCCATTGCTCAACCAGAACGGCCGGGTGGTGTTGTGCGGTCTGATCTCCGAATACAACGATGCCCAGGGTGCCGGCCCCGGCTGGTTCCCGCTCCTGACCAAGCGTCTGATGGTGCAGGGGTTCATCCTGTCCGACCGGCTGGAGCGCCGCGCCGACTTCGTGCGTGACATGGGCGCCTGGTACCAGGCCGGCCGCATCCGCATGCGTGAAGACCTGAGCCACGGCCTCGAACAGGCGGTGCCAGCGTTCATCGGCATGCTGCAGGGCCGCAACTTCGGCAAGACGCTGGTGAAGCTGTGAACCTGTGATGCCCTGCTCATGACCTCGTTCAGCCACATCACGCCCGAACTGCGGCTGCATTGCGGTGACGACAGCCTGCTGCAACTCGCCCGCGAGCTCGACCGCCACGGCTGCCGCCGCGCCGTGGTCTTCTGCGGTGCCTCGGTGGCCCGGCCGGGCCAGGGGCTTGATGCATTGCTCGCGGCGCTGGGCGGGCGTTGTGCCGACGTCTTCGCCGGCGTGCGCAGGCACAGTCCATTGCCATCGGTGATCGACGCCGCGGCGCTGCTGGCCCGCGTGCAGGCCGACGCGGTGGTGGCGCTGGGCGGCGGTTCGGCCATCGTCACCGCGCGGGCCGCCGGCATCCTGCAGGGCGAAGGGCAGGATGTGCGGGCCCTGTGCACCCGCCGCGGTGAAGGTGGCCAGCTCGTCAGCCCGCGGCTGCTGGCGCCCAAGCTGCCTCAGTTCGTGGTGCCCACCACCCCGACCACCGCCTGCGCCAAGGCCGGTGCCGCCGTGCACGACCCGCACACCGGGGAACGCCTGGCGCTGTTCGACCCGAAGACGCGCGCCAAGGCCATCGCCGTTCATCCGGCGCTGTTGCTTGCTGCGCCTGCCTCATTGGCACTGAACGCCAGCCTCAACACGCTGGCGATGGCGGTGGAGGGCCTGGAATCGGCGCAGAGCCAGCCGCTGTCCGACGCGCTGCTGATGCATGCGCTGCGGCTGCTGGCCGAGCACCTGCCGCAACTGCCCGCGCGCCCGCAGGACGCGGCGCTGCGCACCCAGCTCGTGCTGGCGGCGTTGCTGTGCGGGCAGGGCACCGATGCCACCGGCGGCGGCATCGCCTCGGTGCTCGGGCATGCCATCGGGCCGCGCAGCGGGCTGGACAACGGGCTGGTCAACGCGATGGTGCTGCCCTACACCCTGCAGTTCAATGCAGCCGCCACCGGCGAGCGGCTGCACAAGGTGGTGCAGGCTTTGGCGCCGCTGGCGCCGGAGCGCGACGCGGTGCCGGCGCAGGCCGCCATCGCGGCGGTGCAGGCGCTGTTGACCACGCTGTCGGTACCGCTGCGCCTGCGCGAGGCCGGTGTGCCGCAGGCGATGCTGGACGAGATCGCTGCCGAGGCCATGAGCGATTGGTTCGTGCACCGCAACCCGCGCAAGGTGACCGGCCCGGCCGACCTGCGGCGGGTGCTGGACGCCGCGTGGTGAACAACGCTGAGCAGCGCCAGGGACACGATGATGGAATCGAGCCGCAAGGAACAACCAAGGATGGGAATGGAACAGACAGGGCCTCTCGCGGGCGTGCGCGTCGTCGATGTCACCTCGGTGGTGATGGGGCCGTCGGCCACGCAGATGTTGGCCGATCTGGGCGCCGACGTCATCAAGATCGAACCCCCCACCGGCGACGCCACGCGCAAGATCGGTCCGGGCGGCGAGGAGAAGATGGGCCCGCTGTTCCTCGGCGTCAACCGCAACAAGCGCAGCCTGGTGCTCGACCTCAAGCAGCCCGAAGGCCTGGCGGTGTTGATGAAGCTCGCGGCCACTGCGGATGTGCTGACCTACAACGTGCGCCCTGCGGCGATGGCCCGCCTGGGCCTCACGTACGAAGCCCTCAGCGCGGTCAACCCGCGGCTGGTTTATGTGGGCATGTTCGGCTTTTCGCAGCGCGGCCGCTATGCGCCCTCGCCGGCCTTCGACGACCTGATCCAGGCCGCCACCGCGATGCCCTATGCCATGGCCACCAGCCTGGGCGGTGCGCCGCGCTTCGTGCCGATGAACCTGGTCGATCGCTCGGTCGGCCTGTACGCCTTTGGGGTCATCACCTCGGCGCTGTACGCGCGCGAGCGCACCGGGTGCGGCCAACGGGTCGACATCCCGATGTTCGAGGCCACCGTGCCCTTCGTGCTGGGCGACCACCTCTACGGCCACAAGTTCCAGCCCGAGCGTGGCCCGTTCGGCTACCCGCGCCTGCTGTCCACCGCACGCAAGCCGTTCCGCACCAAGGACGCCTACGTGTGCTGCGTGATCTACCAGGACCATCACTGGAAAGCCTTCCTCGACATCCTCGGCATGGCCGAGATGTACGACACCGACCCGCGCCTGAAAACCATCACCACCCGCACCAACCATGCCGATGAGCTCAACGAGTTCGTCGAGCACCACCTGGCGCAGAAGACCACCGACGAGTGGCGCGAACTGCTGAAGGTGGCCGACATCCCGGTGTTCCCGGTGCACACCTTCGAGACGCTGCTCGAAGACGGCCACCTGGAGGACATCGGCTTCTTCCGCGAGGAAGAAGTGCCGGGCTTCGGCACCATCCGCGAGACCGCGGTGCCGAGCGAGTGGCATGGCACCCCGCCCACGCACTATCGCCCGCCGCCCCGCGTGGGTCAGCACAGCGCCGAAGTGCTGCGCGAGGCCGGGCTGAGCGACGCCGACATCGCGGACCTGATGGCGCGGGGCGTGACCCTCGGGCACGCCGCCGACCCCGCCGACCGCGAGCGCGAGGACCGGGAGCCGGTCTAGCAGCCAAGGAGGAACCATGATCACGTTGTACTTTCGTCCCGGCACCTGTGCGCTGGCGTCCTACCTCGCGCTGGAAGAGGCCGGGGCCGCGCACGAGGTGGTCGACATGTCGGCGCAGCTGTCGTTGCTGCAGCAGATCAACCCACGCGGCAAGGTGCCGGTGCTCGACATCGACGGGTGGCTGCTGCGCGAAAACGTGGCCATCCTCAGCTGCATCGCCGAGCGCTTTCCGGCCGCGGGCCTGTGGCCCGACGACGCGGCCGAACGGCTGCAATGCCTGTCGACCCTGGCCTGGCTGGCCAGCACGGTGCACATCGACTACCGGCAGATGCGCCGCCCCATGGCCTTCAGCCCGGAGGTGCCGGCGCAGCCGGGCATCAGTGAACAGGGGCGGCGCAACTTCCTGCGCGACCTGGGCGAACTCGACGCCCGGCTCGACGGCCGGGATTGGCTGCTTGGCGATCGCCTGTCGGTCGCCGACCTGTATGGGCTGGTCTTCATCGAGTGGGCCGTCACCTCGCAGGTGTACGACCCGCAGTGGACGCACCTGACGCGCTGGGCCTCGCGGCTGATTCAGCGGCCCGCAGTGGCCAAGGTGCTGCAGGCGGTCGGGGCCAGCCTGCTGAAGTTCGGCCAGGCGTGATCCCGCGAAGCCCACTGGCCGATCGATCGACAAACTGACTCGACGATGCGTCTGCGCCGGCCTGGTGGCGCGCCGCCGCTTCAGCGCCCGGTCCAGACCGGCGGGCGCTTCTCGTTGAACGAGGCCACGCCTTCGTGCGCATCCTCGGTCTGCACCGCCAGGCCGATCTGGCTTTCGGTGAAGGCAATCGCCTGATCGAAGGTCATGCTCTCGATGGCGCGCATCGCGTACTTGCCGCGCCGGATCGCGGTGGGTGACTTGCCGGCGATGCGGTCGACCAGCCACGCCACCTTGGCATCCAGCTCGGCCGCCGGTGCGACATGGTTGACCAGGCCGATCTGCTTGGCCGTGGCGGCATCCACCGGCTCACCGGTGATGCACAGCTCGGCCAGGTCGCGGGCCTTCAGCAGCGGCTTCAGCACGCTCAGCACCTGCATCGGGAACATGCCGATCTTCACCTCGGGCAGGCCGAAGATGGCGGTGTCCGACGCCACCGCGAAGTCGCACATGGCCAACAGGCCCATGCCGCCAGCCATGCAGGCGCCGTTGACGCGGGCGATGGTCGGGATCTCGACCGAATGCGCGTAGCGCAGCAGGTTGGCGAACGGCAGGCTCGACTCGTGATATTGGTAGGCGAAGGTCGAGGTGCCGGTGGACAGGTCAGCGCCGGCGCAAAAGGCCTTGTCGCCGGCGCCGGTCAGCACCACGGCGCGCACGCTGCGGTCTTCGACCGCCTGGCGCAGGCCCAGGCCGATGCGGCCCATCACATGCGGGTTCAGGGCATTGCGGCGCTGCGGCCGGTTGATGGTGATTTCGATGATGGCGCCGCGGCGCTGGATCAGCACGTCGTCGTCGGACGGGGCGGGGGGGGTGGTCATGAATGTCTCGGTGATGAGGATGAGCGAGGTAGAGGGATCTCAATAGGACCGCGGCAGCCCCAGCACGCGTTCGGCGATGTAGTTCAGCACCATCTCGCGGCTGACGGGCGCGATGCGCGGCACCATGACTTCGCGCAGGTAGCGCTCGACGTCGTACTCGGCCGCGTAGCCCATGCCGCCCAGCGTGCGCACCGCGCGGTCACAGGCCAGGAAGGCGGCGTCGGCCGCCAGGAACTTGGCCGCATTGGCTTCGGCCCCGCAGGGCTTGCCGGCGTCGTACAGCGCCGCCGCCTTCCAGATCATCAGGTCGGCTGATTCCAGCTGCATCCAGCTCTCGGCCAGCGGATGGGCGATGCCCTGGTTCTGGCCGATCGGCCGGCCGAAGACCACACGTTCCTTGGCATAGGCCGCGGCCTTGGCCAGCGCGCGCCGGCCGATGCCCACGGCCTCGGCGGCCACCAGCACGCGTTCGGGGTTGATGGCGTCGAGCAGGATGTGAAAGCCGCGGCCCTCGGGGCCGATGCGATGCTCCTCGGGCACCGGCAGGCCATCGATGAATACCGCGTTGGAGTCCACCGCGCCGCGGCCGAGCTTGCGGATCTCGCGCACCTCGACATAGCGCCGGTCGAGGTCGGTGTAGAACAGCGTCATGCCGTCGGTGGGTTTCTTGCATTCCTCGATCGGCGTGGTGCGCGTGAGGATCATCATCTTGTTGGCGTGCTGCGCCGTCGAGATCCACACCTTGCGGCCATGGATGACATAGCCGCCGCCGGGCACCCGTTCGGCCCGGGTGGTGATATGTGTGGTGTCCAGCCCGGCGTCGGGCTCGGTGACCGCGAAGCAGGCCATGTCCTGGCCCTTGATCAGCGGCGGCAGGATGGCCGCCTTCTGCGCCGGCGTGCCGTGCACGACGATGGCATGCGGCGCGAACACGTTGATGTGGATGGACGAGCAGGCCGCCAGCACGCCGGCCGAATTGCCCACCGTCTGCATCAGGATGGCCGCCTCGGTGATGCCCAGCCCGGCGCCGCCGTATTCCTCGGGCATCGTGATGCCCAGCCAGCCGGCTTCGGCCATGGCCTTCTGGAACTCGAACGGGAAGCTGTGGGTGTGGTCCTTCTCGCGCCAGTACTCGTCGTCGAAGCGGTCGCACAGCGATTGCACCGCATCGCGGATCTGCTGTTGTTCCGGGGTGAGTTCGAGTTGCATGGGTGCCTTCTATAAAGATCTAAAGGATGGTAAAGCATACTACTAAGCGACTCAAGCTCTGCAGCTGGCGCCGCTGCGGGCGCGCGACCGGGCCGGTTGCGATGGGTCAAGCCCGCGTAGTAGTACTATTGACAGATCTTTAAGCTTTATATCTACTTCCGCATTCTTGTCGATCCGCTACGAGGTTTTCATGCCCAACATCCCCCTGCGCCACGGTGTCTTTCTTGCGCCTTACCACCCGATCGAAGAGGGGGCCGCTACCTGGTTGCGGCGCGACATCGAGCTGGCGCAGCATCTCGACAAGCTCGGCTTCGACGAAATGTGGGTGGGTGAGCACCACTCCGGCGGCTTCGAGATCATTGCCTCGCCCGATCTGTTCATCGCGGCCGCGGCTGAAGTCACCCGCCGGCTGCGCTTTGGCACCGGCGTCATGACGCTGCCGTACCACAACCCGCTGGTGGTGGCCAACCGCATGGCCCAGCTCGACCATCAGACGATGGGTCGGGTGTCGTTCGGTTTCGGTCCGGGCCTGCTGATGCAGGACGCGTTGATGATGGGGCTCAATCCGGACAAGACCCGCGACATGATGCTCGAAGCGATCGACGTCATCGTGCGCCTGCTCAAGGGCGAAGTGGTCACCGCCAAGACCGACTGGTTCAACCTGGTCGAGGCGCGGGCGCACCTGCTGCCGTACTCGCAGCCGCTGGAAATGTCGGTGGCCAGTGCCGGCACGCCTTCGGGCGGCCGGGCGGCCGGGCGCTTTGGCATGTCCATGCTGTGCGTGGCGGCGTCGCAGGCCGGTGCCTACGATGTGCTGGGCAGCAACTGGCAGATCGCCAACGAGGTGGCCGCTCAGCATGGCAACACCATGGACGCGTCGAAGCTGCGCCTGGTGGCGCCGGTGCACATTGCCGAGACCCGCGAGAAGGCCCGCGCCGACGTGCGGCATGGCCTGGAGCGCTGGATCAACTACTACGACCTGGCTGCGCCGAACCCCTTCCCGCGTGAAGCCGGCATCGATCCGATCGACACGCTGATCAACTCGGGCCGGGCCGTGATCGGTACGCCGGAGGATGCGGTGGCGATGATCGAGCGCCTGCGCAAGAAGCAGGGCGATTTCGGCGTGTTCCTGGCGCAGCACACCGACTGGGCCGACTGGGACCAGACCTTCAAATCGTTCGAGCTGTATGCGCGCTACGTGATGCCGCACTTCCGCAAGTCCGACATGAACCGCAAGGTGACGCTCGATGTCATGACCGAGAAGCGCGACGCACTGAAGACGCTGCAGCGCGGCGCGGCCCAGAAGGCCTTCGACCAGCACGAAGCGGCCAAGAAGGCCGAGTCCAAGTCCTGAAGCCAGGAGCCCGCCATGCTGCTGCGCTGGCGCCAGGGCGCCGTCACGCTGGAGGCGCCCGAGAACTTCAAGGCGTTCAAGGTCGTCGTCGAGTCCGACGCTGCGCAGTTGTCGGCGGTGACCCCCGGCTTTGCCGGCGTGGCGACCTTTGCCGACGCCCAGACCGCCTGGGTGTCGCAGGCGGCGCTGCGGGCTTGGCCTGGCCTGCAGGCCGATGCCGCGTGGCTGCAGGGGCTGGATGCCATGGTGGCCAAGGCCCGGCCGTTTGGCTGGATCGACGAGGCCAGCGGTGCGATCCGCGCCCATGTGGAATGGGCCGGAGCGGCGCCTACGTGAGCCTCGCGGCGCGGTGCCCCGGGGTGGTTTGGAGAATGTTGTGAGCACCCCCTCTGCCCCCGCGCAGGCGCCCGCCCTGACCGCGTTTGAAGCGGCCCACTTCCGCCGCTGCCTGGGTGAATACGTCACCGGCGTCACCGTCATCACGACGGTGGGCCCGGACGGCGAGCGCTACGGCCTGACGGCCAACTCCTTCAGCTCACTGTCGCTCGACCCGCCGCTGATCCTGTGGAGCCTGCGGCTCAACGCCACCAACTTCTCCATCTACAGCCAGGCCACGCATTTCGCGGTGAACATCCTGGCCGACCACCAGGTGGATGTCGCCAACCGCTTTGCCAAGTCGGGCCCGAATCGCTTCGACGGCATCGACCATGCACTGGGCGCCGATGGCATGCCGCTGATCGCGGGCAGCGTGGCGCAGCTGGAATGCGTGCTGGACGCCAGCCACCCCGGCGGCGACCACCTCATCTTCATCGGCCGGGTGCAGCGCCTGCACCACATCGGCCACCACAGCGGCGACCTGCCGCTGGCGTTTCGCGGCGGCCGCTACATGGCCCTGCAGGCGCATCCGGGCGCGGCCTGACGGCTGCGCCCTTCCTTTAGCAAACGCTCACCCAGGAACGCCTCATGGACTTCGAACTTGCCGACCGCGTCATCGTGGTCACCGGCGGCGCATCGGGCATCGGGCTGGCGGTGGCCCGCGGCGCGGCGCAGCAAAAGGCGCGCATCGCCATCGTCGACACCTCGGCCGAGCAGGCCGAGGCCGCCGTGGCCGAACTCAAGGGCCTCGGGGTACAGGCCCTGTCGGCCGTGTTCGACGTGCGTGACGTGGCCGCCTGGGCCGCTGCGGTCGAACGCTTCGAGCAGGGCCTGGGCCCCGTGCATGGCCTGGTGGCCTGCGCCGGCATCTCGCGTCCCGCGCCGGCCGAGGCCATGAGCGAGGAGACCTGGGACGCGGTGCTGGGCGTCAACCTGACCGGCATGTTCCGCAGCATCCAGGCGGTGGGCCGCGGCATGCTGGCGCGCGGCCAGGGCTCGGTGGTGACGATCGCCTCCACCGATGGCCTGGGCGGCCATGCGGCGCGTGCCAACTACTCGGCCGCCAAGCACGGCGTGGTCGGGCTGACGCGGGCGCTGGCCATCGAATGGGGCCGCCGTGGCGTGCGTGTCAACAGCGTGGCGCCGGGCCCGGTCGATACGCCGCTGCTGCACCGCAATGTGCCGCCCGACCATGTGGCCAATGCCATGCTCGACCGCGTGCCGCTGGGCCGCTTCTCCCGGGCCTCGGAGCAAGCCAGCGCCTGCCTGTTCCTGCTGTCCGAAGCAGCTTCGTACGTCAACGGGGCAACCCTGGCCGTCGATGGCGGGCTGACCTCCGGTTTCTTCACCCGTTGGAACGGTGCCGATTACGGCTCCAACGCCATGCTGGCGGCGGGGCTGTACGCGCCGCCGAACACTTCCGAGTGAGCATCGATCCATGAGCAAGTCCACTTCTTCCAAGGCCCCGCTGCGCATCGGCGGTGCCAGCGCCTTCTGGGGCGACAGCGCCATCGGCATCGACCAACTCGTGGCTTGCGGCGAGGTGGACGTGCTGGTATTCGACTACCTGGCCGAGCTCACCATGTCGCTGCTGGCCCGCGCCCGGGTGAAGGAGCCCGAGGCCGGGTATGCCGGCGACTTCGTCACCGGCGTGACGCCGCACCTGGCCACCATTGCCCAGCGCGGCATCAAGCTGCTGTCCAACGCCGGTGGCATGAACGCGCAGGGCTGTGCCCGGGCGCTGCGTGCCGCGGCCGAGGCAGCGGGCGTCAAGCTCAATGTGGTGGTGGTGGAGGGCGACGACCTGCTTGGCCGCGTTGATGAAGTGCGCGCGGCCGGCGTGACCGAGATGTTCAACGGCAGCGCGCTGCCCGAGCGCATGACCAGCCTGAACGCCTACCTCGGCGCGCAGCCCATCGCGGCGGCGCTGGTGCAGGGCGCCGACGTGGTCATCACTGGCCGCTGCGTCGACAGCGCGCTGGCGTTGGGCGCGCTGATGCACCACTTCGGCTGGCAGGCCACCGACTACGACCGGCTCGCCGCCGGCAGCCTGGTAGGCCACTTGCTCGAATGCACCACCCAGACCACCGGCGGCCTGTACACCGATTGGCTGGACATCCGCGACGAGGGCCTGGAGATCGGTTACCCGATCGCGGTGTGCGAAGCCGATGGCAGCTTCGTGCTGACCAAGCCCAGCGGCACCGGCGGGCTCATCGCGCCGGCCGTGGTGTCCGAGCAGATGCTGTACGAGATCGGCGATCCGTCGGCCTACCTGCTGCCCGACGTGCGCTGCGACTTCACCGCGGTGACCGTCGAGCCCGATGGCGTCAACCGGGTGCGCTTCAGCGGCGCACGGGGCTCGGCGCCCACCGGTCACTACAAGGTCAGCGCCACCTTCCACGACGGCCACCGCGTCTCGTCCACGCTCACCATCGTCGGCGACGACGCGGTGACCAAGGCCCAGCGGGTCGGCGAGGCCATCCTGGCGCGCACCCGGCGCTTGTTCGCGCAGCAGGGCCTGGGCGACTACAAGGGCACGCAGATCGAGGTGCTGGGCAGCGAGCTGCCGTCGTTCGGCGCGCAGGCACGGGCCCAGGGCTCACGCGAAGTGGTGTTGCGGCTGGCATGCTGGCACGAGTCGAGCAAGGCGCTGAGCCTGCTGGCGCGCGAGTTCGCGCCCTTCGGCACCGCCGGGGCGCCGGGCACCACCGGCTTCAGCGGCCGGCCCAAGGCGGCGCCGGTGTTCCGGCTGTTCTCGTTCCTGTGGCCGAAGGAGCGGGTGGCGATCCACCTGACCGGCGAGAGCGGCGAGCCTCAACCGTTCGTGCCGGTGCCGCCGCCGCTTGAGGCGGCGCAGCCTCAGGCGCCGCTGCGTTATGCACCGACCGCGCTGCCGGCCGGCGCACGCCGCCGCGTCAAGCTGTCGCAACTGGCCGTGGCGCGCAGCGGCGACAAGGGCGACACCGTCAACGTCGCCATCATCGCGCGCCACCCGGTGGTGCTGCCAGCCATCGCCCAGGCCTTGACGGCCGAGGCGGTGAAGGCCTGGTTCGCCCATCTGGTGGGCGGCAGCGTGGCGCGCTTCGACGTGCCGGGCGTGTATGCCTTCAACTTCCTGCTGCAGAACGCACTGGCCGGTGGCGGCTCATCGTCGTTGCGCAACGACCCGTTGGGCAAGACCTTCGGGCAGGTGCTGCTCGACTTCGAGCTGGACGTGCCCGCGGCATGGCTCGACCAGCTCGACAGTGGGCGATGATCGACCCCGCAACCACCCTTCACCCCACCACAGGCCTGTTATGGACTTCGCCCTGACCCCGGACCTGATCGAGCTGCGTGACCGCACGCGCGAGTTCATCGCCCGCGAGATCATTCCTTTCGAGCGCGACCCGCGTATTGATTCGCACGGTCCCAGCGACGCACTGCGCGCCGAGCTGGTGGCCAAGGCCCGCGCGGCCGGCCTGCTCACCCCGCATGCCTCCAAAGACATGGGCGGCCTGGGCCTGAGCCACATCGCCAAGGCCGCGGTGTTCGAGGAAGCCGGCTACTCCAAGCTCGGCCCGGTGGCGCTCAACATCCACGCGCCCGACGAAGGCAACATCCACCTGATGGAAGAAGTGGCCACGCCGGCGCAGAAGGAGCGCTGGCTGCGCCCGCTGGTCGAGGGCCGCACACGCTCCTGCTTTGCGATGACCGAGCCCGCGCCCGGCGCCGGCGCCGACCCGTCGATGCTGACCACACTGGCCACGCGCGACGCCCACGGCGACTACCTGCTGAGCGGCACCAAGTGGTTCATCACCGGTGCGCATGGCGCCAGCTTCGGCATCATCATGGCCCGCATGGAAGATGGCAGCGCCACCATGTTCCTGGCCGACATGGACCAGCCCGGCGTGCACCACGAGCGCCAGATGGACGCCATGGACACTTGCTTCACCGGCGGCCACGGCGTCTTGCGCTTCGAGAACCTGCGCGTGCCCGCGGCCGACGTGCTGGGCGAGATCGGCAAGGGCTTCCGCTATGCCCAGGTGCGGCTGGCGCCGGCGCGACTGACCCACTGCATGCGCTGGCTCGGCCAGGCCCGCCGCGCCCACGAAACCGCGCTGGCTTATGCGCGAGGCCGCCAGGCCTTCGGCAAGCGCCTGGGCGACCATCAAGGCGTGAGCTTCATGCTGGCCGACAACGACATGGACCTGCAGACCGCGCGGCTGCACATCTGGCACACCGCCTGGCTGCTCGACCAGGGCCAGCGCTGCAACTTCGAATCCAGCCGCGCCAAGGTGGTGGCCTCCGAAGCCGAATGGCGCATCGTCGACCGCTGCGTGCAGATCCTCGGCGGCCAGGGCGTCACCGGCGAGAAGGAAGTGATGCGCATCTTCATGGACATGCGCGCCTTCCGCATCTACGACGGTCCGAGCGAAGTGCACCGCGACAGCCTCGGCAAGAAGCTGCTCGCCGGCACGAATCCAGAGTTCTGAAGATGGATGCCCTCAACAAATTCCGGCTCGATGGCCAGATCGCGCTGGTTACCGGCGCGTCATCCGGGCTGGGCCGGCACTTCGCCAAGCTGCTGGCGGGCCTGGGCGCGCGCGTGGTGGTCACCGCCCGCCGCACCGACAAGCTGGCCGAGCTGGTGGCCGAGATCACCGCCGCTGGCGGGCAGGCGCAGGCGGTGCCGCTCGACGTGAGCAACGCCGCCAGCGTCACCGCCTGCTTCGACCAGGTGCTGGCCGAGGCCGGTGTGCCCGATGTGGTGATCAACAACGCCGGCCAGACCGTCACCAAGCCCGCGCTGCAGCAGACCGAGGCCGACTGGGACAGCGTGGTCGACACCAACCTCAAGGGCAACTGGCTGGTGGCCACCGAAGCGGCACGCCGCATGGTGGCAGCGGGCAAGGGCGGTGCGCTGGTCAACGTGGCATCGATCCTTGGCCTGCGGGTGGCCGGTGGCGTGGCGCCGTACACCATCTCCAAGGCCGGCGTGGTGCAGTCCACCAAGGCGCTGGCGCTGGAACTGGCGCGCTACGGCATCCGCGTCAACGCGCTGCTGCCGGGTTATGTGGTGACCGACCTGAACCGCGACTTCCTCGAAAGTGAAGCCGGCAACAAGCTGCGGGCCCGCATCCCGTCGCGCCGCTTCAGCGAACTCAGCGACCTCGACGGCCCGCTGCTGCTGCTGGCCTCACCGGCCGGCAGTGCGATGAGCGGCTCGTGCCTGGTGGTGGATGGCGCGCACCTGGTGAGCTCGATATGAGTTTGTTGGCCGCTGCCGAGACGCGTGCCGCACTCGAAGTCTTCATCGCAGAGAAGGCGCTGGCTCATCGCGTGAGCCTGCAGCGCCATGAGCTGCTGTCCGGCGGCACCATTCAGGAGAACTGGCGGGTCGACCTGCAGGTTGAAGGCGGGCCGCATGCCGGTCTGCTCAGCACCGTGCTGCGCTGCGACGCGCCCTCGGCCGTCTCGGCCAGCCATGGCCGGGCGCAGGAGTACGCGGTGCTCAAGGCGGTTCACGAGGCCGGCGTCACCGTGCCCGAGCCGCTGTGGCTGTGCGAGGACGCGGCGCGGCTGGGCCGGCCGTTCTTCGTCATGCGGCGCCTCCAGGGCACCGCCGCGTCGCACCTGATCACCAAGGACGGCACCTACGGCGGCGACCGCCAGGTGCTGCTGCGCCGCATCGGCGCCGAGATGGCGGCGCTGCATGCCATCCGCCCGCCGCGCGCCGACCTGGCCTTTCTGCCCACCTACGACGAAGCGCCCGCGCTGCACCTGGTGCACAAGGCCCGCGCCTGGCTCGACCGCCAGCCGCAGCCGCAGCCGGTGCTCGAATGGGGCCTGCGCTGGCTGGAGCGGCATGCGCCGCCGCGTGATCCGGGCATGCCGCTGGCGCTGTGCCATGGCGACTTCCGCACCGGCAACTACATGGTTGACGAGCAGGGCTTCACCGGCCTGCTCGACTGGGAGTTCACCCACTGGGGCGACCCGCTGGAAGACCTGGGCTGGTTCTGCGCCAAGTGCTGGCGCTTCCGCCGGCCCGACCTGGAAGCCGGCGGCGTTGGCAGCCGCGAGGATCTGTACGCCGGCTACGAGGCGCGGTCAGGCAAGCCACTGGACCGCGCCCAGGTGCGCTACTGGGAAGTGATGGCGCACCTGAACTGGGCCGTCATCGCGCTGCAGCAGGCCGACCGCCACATGCGCGGCGAAGAACGTTCGCTGCTGCTGGCGCTGACCGGCCACATGGTGCCGGCGCTGGAGTGGGAGATCCTGAACATGACGGAGCACGGCTGATGCGCGCACGACCCGAAGGCCCCGCGCTGCTGGACACCGCTTGCGAGGTGCTGCGCGAGCAGGTGCTGCCGGCGCTGCCGGCGGCGCAACGGCATGCGCTGCTGATGGTGATCAACGCCGTCGAGACCGCGGCGCGGCAGATGAGCGCGGGCGAAGCACCGGCGCAGGCCGAGCTGGCGGCGCTGGCCGGGCTCAACGGCCATGGCCACGACGACCTGGTGCAGGCCAACCGACAGTTGGTGGGCCGCATCCGCAGCGGCCAGGCCGACCCCGGCACGCCCGGCCATGACGCTGTGCTGGCGCATCTGCGCACGGTGACGCGGCAGCGGCTGGTCGAGAGCAGTCCGAAGACGCTGGCCGGCGGCTGAGCGTTCGTGAACGAGGCAGGAGACAGCGAGATGACCTTCAACGGCAAGGTGGTTCTGGTGACCGGTGGCGCCTCCGGTATCGGCGAGGCGACCGCGCACCTGCTGGCTTCGCAGGGCGGGGCGGTGGTGGTGGCCGACCGTGACCTGGCCGGCGCCCAGCGGGTGGCCGCGGCCATCGAGGCGGCGGGCGGCCAGGCCCTGGCCCACGGGCTCGATCTGACGCAGCCCGAGGCCGTGCAGACGCTGGTGGCTGCCGCCATGCAGCGCTTCGGCGCGCTGCATGGCGTGGTCAACAACGCCGGCATCGGCCAACGGGTGCATGCGGCGGTGGCCGATGTCTCGCTGGACGACTGGCATGCGGTGGTGCAGACCAACCTTGATGCGGTGTTCTATGTGATGAAGTACGCCATCCCGGCGCTGCTGGCCAGTGGCGGCGGCGCCATTGTCAACGTCGCTTCGGTGATGGGCACGGTGGCGATGGAGCTGTCACCGGCCTATGTGGCCGCCAAGCATGGTGTGGTCGGGCTGACCAAGAGCGCGGCGCTGGCGTATGCCAAGCAGGGCATCCGCGTCAACGCGGTCGGCCCGGGCTACATCGACACACCGCTGCTGAGCCGCCGTGGCACGCCCGACTATGAGCGCCTGGCCGCGCTGCACCCCATCGGGCGCCTGGGCCGGGCGCAGGAGGTGGCCGAGCTGATCACCTTCCTGTTGTCGGAGAAGGCGTCCTTCATCACTGGCAGCCTGCAACTGGCGGATGGTGGCTACACCGCCCGTTAGTGCTGCTGTCCGCTCGCTAGTGCTGCTGTCCGCCCGCACCGTCGTCCTTCCCGTGCGTCCACTCGATAGGAATCCATCATGAGAGAAGCCGTCATCGTCTCCACCGCCCGCACCGGCATCGGCCGGGCCTACAAGGGCGCGCTGAACAACACCAAGTCGCCCACACTGGCCGGCCATGTGTTGTCGCAGGCCGTGCAGCGCGCCGGCGTGGCGCCGGATGAAATCGAAGACGTCGTGCTGGGCACCGTGCTGGCCGCCGGCACCGCGGGGATGAACCTGGCGCGCCTGGCGGTGTTCGCGGCCGGCCTGCCGGTCAGCATCGCCGGGCAGACGCTCGACCGCCAGTGCGCCTCGGGCCTGGATGCCATCGCGGTGGCGGCGCGGCAGATCATGGTCGACGGCATGAACGTGGTGCTGGCCGGCGGGCAGGAAAACATCACCGCGGTGCAGGACGCCTACTACCGCCTGTTCAACCCCGAGATCGACCTCAACGTCACGCTGCATGCGCCGCACGGCTACATGCCGATGCTGCACACCGCCGAGTACGTCGCCAGGAAGTACGCCATCAGCCGCGAGGCCCAGGATGCCTATGCGCTGGAATCGCAGCGCCGCACCGCGGCGGCCCAGGCCGCCGGCCGCTTCGATGCCGAGATCGTGCCCTTCGAGACCAAGATGGCCGTGCGCAGCAAGGGCAGCGACGAGGTCATCTACCAGGACGTGCTGCTGGGCAAGGACGAAGGCAACCGCCCCGACACCACGCTGGCCGGGCTGCAGTCGCTCAAGCCCATCGTCGAAGGCGGCAGCATCACCGCCGGCAATGCCAGCCAGCTGTCGGACGGCGCCTCGGCCTGCGTGCTGATGGAACGCCGCCTGGCCGAGCAGCGCGGCCTGCAGCCGCTGGGCCTGTACCGCGGCATGGCGGTGGCCGGCTGCGCGCCCGAGGAGATGGGCATCGGACCGATCTACGCCATCCCCAAGCTGCTCAAGCAGCATGGCCTGAAGATCGAGGACATCGGCCTGTGGGAGCTCAACGAGGCCTTCGCCTGCCAGGTGCTGTACTGCCGCGACCAGCTGGGCATCGACCCGGCCAAGTACAACGTCGATGGTGGCGGCATCTCGATCGGCCACCCGTATGGCATGACGGGCTCGCGCCTGGTCGGCCATGCGCTGATCGAAGGCAGGCGCCGCGGCGTGAAGTACGTGGTGGTGTCGATGTGCGTGGGCGGCGGCATGGGCGCGGCCGGCCTGTTCGAAGTAGCTTAAGCGGCGGTGGCAGGGCATGGTCCCTGGTGAAGGGGACAGACCGTGCCGCGCCACCGGTGCGATGCTTCGGGCGTGCCGTGCCGTGCCGTCCGCCGCGCCCCAGGAGAACTGATGAACCCGCTGTCCACCGACGCATCCTCGCTCGCCACCGGCCCGGTGACCGCGGCCAGCCACGCCTTCGACCCCTTCACCCAGGCCTACCAGCGCGACCCGCACAGCCTGTTCGCGCGGCTGCGCGAGACCGAGCCGGTGTTCTTCTCGCCCGCGCTGAACACCTGGGTGGTGCTGAAGCACGACACCATCAAGTCGGTGTTCCGCGACACGCCGCGCTACTCGGCCGCCATCACCTCCGACCCGCTGGTGCCGCTGTGCCCGTATGCGCGCAGCATCATCCAGGCCTCGGCGTTCGATGTGCCGGCCACGCTGGTCAACTGCGACCCGCCGGCGCACGACCGCTACCGCAAGTTCTTCCAGCAGCCGCTGGAGCGCAGCCGCATGATGTCGTTCGAGCCCTTCATCCGCGAGACGGTGAACGCACGCATCGATGACATGCTCGCGGCCGGGCCATCGAACGGCAACACCGCCGACCTGGTGCCGGCGCTGACCTGGGAGACCCCCGCGCTGGTGCTGTTCAAGATGCTGGGCGTGCCGGCCGAGGACGTGCAGCAGGTCAAGCGCTGGGCCGACAGCCGCGCGGTGCTGCAGTGGGGCCGGCCCACCGATGCCGAGCAAACGCGCATCGCTGCCAACACCGTCGAGTACTTCAACTACACCGCGGCGCTGGTGCGCCGCAAGCTGGCAGAGCCGGGCGACGACGTCATCACCGACTTCCTGCGCCAGCGCGACGGCGATGACGCCAACATGAGCCTGCGCGAGATCACCGGCACGGTGTTCAACCTGCTGTTTGCCGGGCATGAAACCACCTCGGCCTCGACCATCGGCATGTTCAACCTGCTGCTGCGCGAGCGCGACCTGTGGGGCCGCATCGGCCGCGGCGAGCAGCCCATCGGCCCGGTGGTGGAGGAGTGCCTGCGTTTGGCGCCGCCCATCTTCGCCTGGCGCCGCATGGCCAA
Source organism: Burkholderiales bacterium (assembly GCA_039932275.1). Taxonomy (GTDB): domain Bacteria; phylum Pseudomonadota; class Gammaproteobacteria; order Burkholderiales; family Burkholderiaceae_C; genus Sphaerotilus. The sequence goes on along the minus strand of JBDTQF010000002.1, from coordinate 7,373 downwards.
GGAAGACGTGGTGCTCGACGGCATCACCCTGCCTGCCGGCAGCCGGCTGTTGCTGATGCTGGGCGCAGCCAACCGCGACCCGGCGGTGTTCCCGCAGCCCGACACCTTTGACCCGACGCGCCGCAACGCGCTGCAGCACATGGCCTTCGGCACCGGGCTGCACTTCTGCGCCGGTGCACCGCTGGCGCGGTTGCAGATGTCGGTGATGCTGGAAGAGATGTCGCGCCGGCTGCCCGGCCTGCGGCTGGTGGACGACCAGGAACTGGTGTACCTGCCCAACTCGATTGCGCGGGTGCTGACGCGCCTGCTGGTGACTTGGTGAAAGCGCGGGCAGCCATGGCGCGGTGCGGTGGGCACGCATGCGACCTCACACGGAGTTTGCAGCAGTGAAGCACCTTCTCATCGCCAACCGGGGCGAGATCGCCATCCGCATCGCCCGCGCCGCCGCCGACCTGGGCCTGGCCACCACCGCCATTTATTCGGAGGACGATCGGCACTCGCTGCATGTGCAGGTGGCCGACCACAAGGTGGCGCTGCAGGGCCGCGGCGCTCCGGCCTACCTCGACATCGACCAGGTGGTGCGCGTGGCGCGCGACGCCGGCTGCGATGCGGTGCACCCGGGCTACGGCTTCCTCAGCGAGAACGCGCTGTTCGCCAAAGCCTGCCAGGCGGCGGGCCTGACCTTCATCGGCCCGAGCGCGGAGCATCTCGGCCTGTTCGGCGACAAGGTGCGGGCGCGCGAGTTTGCCCGCGGCCTCGGCGTGCCGCTGCTGCCGGGCACGCAAGGCGCCACCTCGCTGGACGAGGCGCGGGCCTTCTTCCGTTCATTGGGCGCCGACGCCGCGATGATGATCAAGGCCGTGGCCGGTGGGGGTGGCCGTGGCATGCGGGCGGTGCGGCGCGAGGAGGACATTGATGAGGCCTATGCGCGCTGCCAGTCGGAGGCGCTGTCGTCCTTCGGCCAGGCCGAGGTGTATGTGGAGCGGCTGATCGAGCGTGCGCGCCACATCGAGGTGCAGATCGTCGGTGACGGGCGCGAGGTGTCGCACCTGTGGGAGCGAGAGTGCACGCTGCAGCGGCGCCACCAGAAGATCGTCGAGATCGCGCCCAGCCCGACGCTGCCCGCTGCGCTGCGCGACGAGATCATTGGCTGCGCCGTGCGCATGGCGCGCGAGGCCGTCTACACCAGCCTGGGCACCTTCGAGTTTCTGGTCGATGTCGACACCGAAACGGCAGCTGAACACCCGCTGTTCGCCTTCATGGAAGCCAACCCGCGGGTGCAGGTGGAGCACACCGTGACCGAAGAGGTCACCGGCATCGACCTGGTGAAGGCACAGATCCAGATCGCCAGCGGTGCGACGCTGCAGGACCTGGGCCTGGCGCAGGCCGACATACCTGCGCCGCGTGGCTTTGCCGTGCAACTGCGCATCAACATGGAGGTGCTGCAGCCCGATGGCAGCACCAAGCCGGCCGGCGGCACGCTGGGCGTGTTCGAGCCGCCGTCGGGGCCGGGTATCCGCGTCGATACCTTCGGGTATGCCGGCTACACCACCGTGCCCAGCTTCGACTCGCTGCTGGCCAAGCTGATCGTGCACTCGCGCACGCCGCGTTATGCCGAGGCGGCGCACAAGGCGTACCGCGCGCTCAGCGAGTTCCGCATCGACGGCGTGGCCACCAACATCGCCTTCCTGCAGAGTCTGCTGCAGCGGCCGGAGTTCGCGGCCAACGCGTTCACCACCCGCTTCGTCGAGCTGCATGCAGCCGAGCTGGCGGCGGCCGGGGCGGCCAACCACCGCAAACGTTATTTCGACGTGGCAGCCGGCGCGGCGGCCGCCACCGCCGGCGATCCGTCCGGTCTGGCTCCGGCAGGCACCGTGGCGCTGAAAGCGCCAATGCAGGGCACCGTGCTGTCCATCGACATCCAAGAAGGCGCGCAGGTGAGGCAGGGCCAGACGGTGGCCGTGATGGAGGCGATGAAGATGGAGCATCTCATCACTGCGGAGCAAAGCGGCACGCTGCGCCGCGTCAACGTGGCGCCGGGTGCCACGGTGATGGAGGGCCACGCGCTGTTCTACATCGAGACGGGAGAGGTCGATGTGCAAGGCGCGCTCGATGAGCAGGTGCAGGACCTGGATGCGGTGCGCCCCGACCTGGCCGCACTGCAGGAGCGCCTGGCCTTCACGCTGGATGAGCACCGCCCGGCAGCGATTGCCAAGCGCCACAAGCTGGGCAAACGCACCGCGCGCGAGAACATCGCGCAGCTCACCGATGACGGCAGCTTCATCGAATACGGCGCGCTCATCATCGCGGCGCAGCGGCGCCGCCGCAGCCTGGACGACCTGATCGAGAACACGCCGGCCGACGGCCTGGTGGCGGGCATCGGCACGGTCAATGGCGAGCTGTTCGGGCCGCAGCGCAGTCGCTGCATGGTGATGTCGTACGACTACACCGTGATGGCCGGCACTCAGGGCCAGATGAACCACAAGAAGAAGGACCGGCTGCTGGAGCTGTGCATCAAGTGGAGCCTGCCGCTGATCCTGTTCGGCGAAGGCGGTGGTGGCCGTCCGGGCGACACCGACCTGGAATCTCAGGGCATGGAGACCTTCACCTTCCACAACTGGGCGCGCCTGAGCGGCCAGGTGCCGCTGGTGAGCATCGTGTCGGGACGCTGCTTTGCCGGCAATGCGGCGCTGGTGGGCTGCTGCGACGTGATCATCGCGACGAAGGACACCAACCTCGGCATGGGCGGGCCGGCCATGATCGAAGGCGGTGGCCTCGGCGTGTTCAAGCCGGAGGAAATCGGCCCCATCGATGTGCAGACCCGCAATGGCGTGGTCGACATTGCCGTGGCCGACGAGGGCGAAGCCATCAAGGTGGCCCAGCAGTACATCTCCTACTTCCAGGGCGCGGTGACCGATTGGACGTGTGCCGACCAGCGCCTGCTGCGCACGCTGATTCCCGAGAACCGGCTGCGTGCCTACGATGTGCGCCATGTGATCGACGCGCTGGCCGATGCCGGCTCGGTGCTGGAGCTGCGGCGCGACTTTGGCGTGGGCATCCTCACCTGCCTGGTGCGCCTCGAAGGCCGGCCCTTCGGCCTGTTGGCCAACAACCCGCGCCACCTGGGTGGCGCCATCGATGCCGAGGCCGCCGACAAAGCCGCACGCTTCATGCAGCTGTGCGATGCCTTCGGCCTGCCGATGCTCAACCTGTGCGATACCCCGGGCTTCATGGTCGGGCCCGAGGTCGAGAAGACGGCGCAGGTGCGGCGCGTCTCGCAGATGTTCGTGGTGGGGGCCAACTGCACCGTACCGATGTTCACCGTCATCCTGCGCAAGGGCTACGGCCTGGGCGCGTTGGGCATGGCGGCGGGCAGCTTCCATGCCACCGTGTTCACCATCGCCTGGCCCACCGGCGAGATCGGCGGCATGGGCCTGGAAGGTGCGGTGCGGCTGGCCTACAAGAAGGAGATGGAGGCCATCGATGACCTGGCCGAACGCAAGGCCTGGTTTGAGCGTCAACTGGCGGCCGAGTACGAGCTGGGCAAGGCGGTGACCGCGGCCTCGCACTTCCAGATCGATGCGGTGATCGACCCGGCTGAAACGCGGCGCTGGCTGATCCGTGCACTCGACTCGGTGCCGGTCCCGACGCCGGCGCCAGGTGCCAAGCGGCAGCCGTTCGTGAGCGTCTGGTAGTGTGCGGCGGCCATCGCGCGCAGCCGCACGCCTGGCCGGTCAGCGAACCGGCACCAGGTCCGTCAACGGCACCCACTTGCCGTGCTGGATCTGGTAGATGGTTTGCGTGTCGGCGCCGAGCCGGTTGGTCTTGGTGGCCGCCTGGACGAACAGGTCCACCATGGTGTAGCCCCAGGCCGATATGCTCTGCGGCGCTTCTTACCGAACTCTCTGGACGGCGCTGACTGGTCCCGTGGCAGGGGGACAGACAGCCCCCGCCAGGCAACGCTGGAATGACGGTCGGCCCACCATTCAGGAGACATCGCATGAACTCACCCGTCGCCTCCCCGCCGGCCCTGCCGGCCGGCATGCAACTGCAGGGCCGCCGCGTGCTCGTGACTGGCGCGGCCAGCGGCATCGGCCAGGCCACTGCGCGGGTGTTCGCGCAGCTCGGTGCCGACCTGGTGCTGACCGACCGCGCGTCGCTGGCCGAGACCCTGGCGCAGGTGACCGAGCTGGGCGCGAAGCCGCGCTGCATCGAAGGTGACCTGACCGACGATGCCTTCGTCGATTCGCTGGTGGCGCAGGGCCCGTACTACTCGCTGGCGCATGTGGCCGCGGTGTTCTGGCCACCGAAGGACGTGCCGGAGAAGCAGGGCTTCGACTTCATCATGGACGTGAACATCCGCGTGCCGATGCGCCTGGCGCATGCCTGCATCGAGCAGATGGCCGCCAACGGGGGCGGTCGTGTCGTGCTGGTGGGCTCGGCCGCCGGCCGGCATGGCGGCATCTCGCTCAACGGCGGGCTGGAGTACGCCACCTACGCCGCGTCGAAGGGCGGGTTGCACACGCTGGTGCGCTGGCTGTCGCGCCGCGCGGTGCAGAAGAACGTGATGGTCAACGCGGTGGCGCCGGGCATGGTGCTGACGCCGATGTTCGCCACCGTCACGCTCAAGCCGGACGGCCTGCCCATCGGCCGCTTCGCACAGCCGGAGGAACTGGGCTGGCCGATCGCCTTCCTGTGTTCGCCCGCGGCGTCGTACGTGTCGGGCGTGGTGCTCGACGTCAACGGCGGGGCGTTCGTTTCTGCGTGAAATGGAGCCCCCAAGCTCCCTACCGGTCGCTACCCCCCGAGGGGGCCGCCCGCTGACGGACCGGCGGAGCCGGATCCGTGGCGGGGGCTGGATGACGCCCGCTCGCTTCGCGTTGCGGGCGGTACACGGTGGTGTTGTCGATCAGCTGACCTGACGCGTCTGGTCTTTCCAGTACGGCTCGCGCAGCACGCGTTTGAGCAGTTTGCCCGACGCGTTGCGCGGCATGGTCTCGACGACGTCGATGGACTTGGGGCACTTGTAGCCGGCGATCTGGCTGCGGGCGAAGGCCAGCATTTCCTGTGGGTCGATGGTGCGGCCGGGCCTGGGCACGACGACCGCCTTGACCGCCTCGCCCCACTTGGCGTCGGGCACGCCGATCACGGCCACTTCGAGCACGTCGGGGTGGCGGCTCAGCGCGCTCTCGACCTCGGCGGGATAGATGTTCTCGCCACCCGAGATGATCATGTCCTTGATGCGGTCGCGCACGTACAGGTAGCCGTCGGCATCGAGGGTGCCGGCGTCACCGGTGAAGTACCAGCCGTCGCGGATGGCCGCGGCGGTGGCCTCGGGCCGGTTCCAGTAGCCCTTGGTGATGAAGGGGCCACGCAGCAGGATTTCGCCCGTCTCGCCCGCCGGCAGTTCCTTCCCGTCGGGGTCGACGATCTTCAGTTCCACGCCGTTGCAGACGCGGCCGCAGGAGGTGAGCTTCTCGGGCCGGGCAGGGTCGTGGTCTTCGTTCTTGAGCACGGTGCCGACGGTGGTCGATTCGGTCATGCCGAACATCTGCAGGAAGCCGCACTTCATCGTCTGGATGCTGCGCTCCAGCAGGTCGACCGGGATGGGCGCGCCGCCGTAGGTGATCTGCTCCAGGTGGCTGAAGTCGGTGTCGGCGCAGTCGGGGTGGTTCAGCATGATGCCCAGCACCGCAGGCACCACGCCGATCTTGGTGACCGCGTGCTGGCGGATCGCGCCGAGGATCAGCGGCGCCTGCGCCTCGCGCAGGATGACGATGCTGCCGCCGGCATACAGCGCGTACATCGCATAGGTGGAGCCGCCGGCGTGGAACAGCGGCAGCGGCACCACGGCGATGTCCTCCGGATGCCAGCGGCCGACGTCCTCGCTGTCCACCTTGCTCAGGTTGGCGGCCAGGTTGCCGTTGGTGATCTGTGCGCCCTTGGGCAGGCCGGTGGTGCCCGAGGTGTACATCTGGATCACGGTGTCGTCGGCCCCGGCCGGCTGGGCCGGGTCGACGGCCGGTTGGGCGGCGACCCAGCTGTCGTAGTCGAGGCAGCCTTCGGCCGGGCCGTCCAGGCACACCAGCGTTTTCAGGCGCGGCAGCTTGTCCCGCACGGTCTGCACCAGCGGCAGGTGCTCGCGGTCGACGAACAGCAGCTCAACCTCGGCATCGTCGAGGATGAAGGCGATCTCGGGCGGTGCCAGGCGCCAGTTCACCGGCGTGATCACCCTGCCGGACTTGGCCGCGCCGAGGTAGAGGTGGAAGAAGTGGTCGCTGTTCTTGGCCAGGTGGCCGAAGTGCGCCTGCGGCGCCGACAGCGCGGCGATCAGGCCCTGCGCCACCTGGTTGGTGTGCTGGTCCCATTGCCGGTAGGTGGTGACCCGGTCTTCGAAGATCAGCGCCGGGTGGTCCGGCCGGGTGCGGGCATGGGCGCGCGGGATGTCGGCGAGGCTGCGGATGCCTGGCTGTTGCAGGGCAGGAAGGGAAACGTTCATGGTGCTGCGGTGGATGATGGAATGCGCTGGCTGGCGCGGAGCGAGCCAGCGCCGACGTGCAGACCCTGGCCGCGACCGCCTCGCTGTCGCGGGGTGGCCAGGCTCAGATCAGCTGGGTCCGCCGTGCCGCGGCAACGGCTTGTACGCGGTTGTGCGCAACGAGCTTACCGTACAAGTTGCGCAGGCGCAGGCGCAGGCGCACCGGCCTCCCTGCGCCCGCGCAAGATCGTCAAATCTGACGAGGCGGTGAATTGAGCGCTTCGCTACCATCGGGTGGGGCCTGGGCTGCGTGTTTCCTGCGCAGCGACGTCGGCAGCTTGCGCCGCATGCGGCGTGGTTGTTGGCCGACCCGGCCCTTGACAGCGGCAGTCCGGTCGATTCCGCGGTGTCGATCCAGGGCAAAGGTTTTCGATTCACGAGACAAAGAGACAGAGGCAATGCAACATGTCAAACAGTGATGTCCTGCACATTGGAATCCACGCGGAGCAGCGGCCCGACCAGCCGGCCATCATCATGGCGGCGACCTCGCAGGTCGTGACCTACCGCGAGTTGAATGATCGTTCGAAGAAGCTGGCGCTGTACCTGCGGGCCAATGGCGTCAAGGCCGGTGAGCACGTTGCCATCCAGATGCGCAACAACGCCGACTATTTCGTGGCCTGCTGGGCCGCACGGCGCTCGGGCCTGTATTTCACGCCGGTCAACTGGCACCTCACGCCTGAAGAGGTGACCTACATCGTGGAAGACTGCGATGCCAAGGTCCTGGTGACCAGCGAGGCCGAGGTACCGGTGGCCGAGCAGGTGGTGGCCAAGCTGCCGCAGCTGGTGGTGCGCCTGACCAACGGGCCGGCGACCGGGTCGTTCAAGTCCTTGCAGG
>JBDTQF010000001.1:0-57294 GCA_039932275.1 Burkholderiales bacterium | reverse complement strand
CCTACGCAGCCGCGCAGGTGGGCCTGTTCATGCAGTCGCACGACGATCAGCCACGGCCCGACGCGCAGGTTCTGATGACGCCATACAGCACGCCCGGCCTGGGCCAGCAGCTGCATCCGTTCTCAGCCTTCACGCTGTCGATCACGCAATCCTGGCCAGGGAGCCGGGGGGTGATCTCCCTGCGTGACGCCGACCCCGCCAGCAAGCCGGTGATCCAGCCTGGATACCTGAGCACCCCCGAGGATCGCGTTTTCTTCATCAACATCGTGCGCACGCTTCGGCTGTTCGCAAAAGCGGCACCGCTTGATCAGTTGATCAGCGCCGAGCACCAGCCCGGGGCAGCCATACAGAGTGACCAGGCCATCCTCGACTTCGTGCACGCCACAGCCGGCTCACTGTTCCACCCGTGTGGCACCTGCCGCATGGGCAGCGACGAGGACGCAGTGGTGGACACGGCGCTGCGGCTGCGAGGGGTGTCGGGTGTGCGCATTGCCGATGCGTCGGTGATGCCCACCATGACCTCGGGCAACATCAATGCCACCTGCCTGATGATTGCCGAGAAGGCGGCCGATTTGATCCTGGCCGATCAGGCCGGTTGAGTTGCGACAGCTCGACTCAGCGCCGCGCCGAATCGAGCAGCACGATCAGCGCACCAGCACCGCCGTCATCGCCCCGCGCCAGCGCGAAGGCCAGCACCTCCTGGCGCTGCACCAGCCACGACCGCACCTTGTGCTTGAGCACCGGCTCGCGGCCCGGCGAGCCCAGGCCCTTGCCGTGCACCACGCGCACGCAACGCCAACCCTGGCTGCCCGCTTCCTGCAGAAAGGCCACCAGCGCCAGGCGCGCCTCCACGCGGGTGTGGCCGTGCAGGTCGAGGTGGCCCTGCACCACCCAGACGCCTCGCCGCAGCTTGCGCAGCACCTCCGGCCCGACACCGGGACGGCCCCAGGCCAATTGTTCATCGGTGTCGATCAGCGTGGCCGGGTCGAACTCGTCCGACAGCGATTCGCGCAGCACCCGCGCGTCGTCCAGCAAGCGCTGGCGCGGCACCGGTGCCGGCCGCGGCCGGTGGTGCACCAGCCGCACCGGCCGGGTCAGCGGTATCACCGGCCCGACGCTGCGCACGAACAAGTCGCGCTCGCGCTGCTTCGCCGCTTCTTCCTCGGCAGCGCGGCGCGCGGCTTCGGCCGCCTGGCGTTCGCGTTCGCGCAGCGCCCGGCGCATCAGCCCCAGGTCGGCGAGTGACTCCACGCGCGACGCCGCCGGCTTGCGGCCCGGCGCGCGGCCGACGCGGCTCACAACAACCCCCGTTCGGCAAACGACACCGTCGTGCCGCTACCGACGACGATGTGGTCGAGCACCTTCACATCCACCAGTGCCAGCGCGGCCTTGAGCTGCTGGGTCAGGAACTCGTCGGCCCGCGACGGCTCGGCCACGCCGGAAGGATGGTTGTGCGCCAGGATCACCGCCGCGGCGTTGAGCGCCAGCGCGCGCTTGAGCACCTCGCGCGGGTACACGCTGGTCTGCGTGAGCGTGCCGCGAAACAGCTCTTCGTACTGCAACAGCCGGTGCTGCGCGTCGAGGAACAGCAGCGCGAAGATTTCATGCGGCAGGTGCTGCATCTGCAGCCGCAGGTAGTCGCGCACCGCGGTGGGCGAATCGAACACCGGGCGCTGCGCCAGCTCCATCGCCAAGGCACGCCGCGCCAGTTCGAGCACCGCCTGCAGCTCGGCCCGCTTGGCCGGTCCGAGGCCTTTGATGCGAGCCAGCTCGGCCGGCAGCGCCCGCAGCAGGCCGCCCACGCCCTTGAAGTGCGCCAGCAGCTCTTCGGCCAGCTGCAGCACGCCCTTGCCCTTGAGCCCGGTGCGCAGCAGCAGCGCCAGCAGTTCGGCATCGGCCAGCGCGGCCGGGCCTTGTGCCAGGAGCTTTTCGCGTGGCCGCAAGGCGATTGGCAGGTCTTTCATGGGTGGCTGGTCCGGGTTGTCGGAAGGGGCCAACTAAAATCAGGGCAGTCTAGCGAACACAGGATGGCAGCGTGCCTCAAGTCCAAGCGGGTTCTTTTCTGACCCTGCACTACCGCCTGGCCGGTCCCGGCGGCGACATTGTCAACACCTTCAGCGACAAACCGGCCACCCTCTCGTTGGGGAGTGGCGAGCTGGCGCCGGCCATCGAGGCGCGGCTGATCGGCCTGGAAGAAGGCAGCCGCACCCAGTTCGAGCTGGCACCGGGCGAAGCCTTCGGCGCGCGCAACCCGCAGATGCTGCAGCGGGTGAAGCTGGCACTGCTGCGCGAGCTGGGCGACCCGGACGAGCAGTACCACGTCGGGGACGTGGTGCAGTTCCCCACGCCCGATGGCCAGGGCTCGTATGCCGGCGTGGTGCGCGAGGTGGGCCCGGCCGAAGAAGACTGGGCGGTGTTCGACTTCAACCACCCGCTGGCCGGCCAGCCCGTCAGCTTCGAAGTCCAGCTGATCGGGGTGCTCTGATGTCAGTGGAGGACGTCCTGCTGGCCCAGCCGCGCGGCTTCTGCGCCGGGGTGGACCGCGCCATCGAGATCGTCGAGCGTGCGCTGCTGAAATTCGGCGCACCGATCTATGTGCGCCACGAGATCGTGCACAACACCTATGTGGTCAATGACCTCAAGGCCAAGGGCGCCATCTTCATCGAGGACCTGGCCGAGGTGCCGCCCGGCGCCACGCTGGTGTTCAGCGCCCACGGCGTGAGCCAGGCGGTGCGGCGCGAAGCCACCGAGCGCGGCTTCGCCATCTTCGACGCGACTTGCCCGCTGGTGACCAAGGTGCATGTTGAGGTCGCCAAGCTGGCCAAGGAAGGTTTTGAGTTCATCATGATCGGCCACAAGGGGCACCCCGAGGTCGAAGGCACGATGGGCCAGCTCAGCAGCGGCATCCACCTGGTGGAAGAAGCCATTGATGTGGCCGGCGTGCGGCTGAAGGACGAAAGCCGCGTGGCCGTGGTGACGCAGACCACGCTGTCGGTGGACGACGCCTCGCGCGTGCTGGCGGCGGTGAAAGCGCGCTTCCCGCTGGTGCGCGAGCCCAAGCAGCAGGACATCTGCTACGCCACGCAGAACCGGCAGGACGCGGTGAAGCTGCTCTCCGGCCAGGTCGACGTGGTCATCGTGGTGGGCAGCCCCACCAGCAGCAACAGCAACCGCCTGCGCGAGGTGGCCGAGCGCCTGGGCACCCCTGCCTACATGGTGGACAGCGCCGCCGAGCTGCAGCCCGAATGGTTTGCCCAGCACCCGCGCGTGGGCCTGACCGCCGGCGCCTCGGCGCCCGAGCTGCTGGTGCAGCAGGTCATCGCGCGCCTGAAGGAACTGGGCGCGCTGGCCGTGCGCACCATGCCCGGCGTCGAAGAGACCATCGAGTTCCCGCTGCCCAAGGGCCTGGGCGACAAGTCCATGGCCGCGGCGCAACACAAGCCTTCCTGAATCCGGGCGCCGCGCTGGCGCACCTTGCGCCCAGCCGCGTCTCCACCGAGAACCCACACCATGCTCGACATCAGCCTGCTGCGCAAAGACTTGCCCGCGGTGATCGCCCGGCTTGAGGCCCGCAAGTCGCCGCAACCCTTCCTCGACGTGGCGCGCTTCCAGGCATTGGAAGCCGAGCGCAAGCAGATCCAGACCCGCACCGAAGAGCTGCAATCTCAACGCAACCAGCTCTCCAAGCAGATCGGCATGCGCAAGGGCAAGGGCGAGGACGTGAGCGCGCTGATGGCCGAAGTGAACGGCCTGGCGGATGAACTGAAGGCCGGCGCCGAGCGGCTCGACCAGCTGCAGGCCGAGCTGTCCCAGCTGCTGATGCACCTGCCCAACCTGCCGCAGCCCGGCGTGCCGGTGGGTGCGGACGAGACCGGCAACGTCGAGGCGCGCCGTTGGGGCACGCCGCAGACCTATGCCTTCGCGGTGAAGGACCATGTGGACCTGGGCGCGCCGCTCGGGCTGGACTTCGAGACCGGCGCCAAGCTCTCCGGCTCACGCTTCAGTTTCCTCAAGGGCCCGGTGGCGCGGCTGCACCGCGCGCTCGCGCAGTTCATGCTTGATGTGCAGACCGAGCAGCATGGCTACATCGAGTGCTACACGCCGTACATCGTCAATGAAGAGGCATTGAAAGGTACGGGCCAACTACCAAAGTTCGAAGAGGATCTCTTCCAGGTTAGTTTTGGCGCCACACCTTTCAAAGCTGCAACCGTCACCATGCGTCATAGCGTCGAGGAGAAACTCGAGGTAGTTGGCCTTAAGAACTGGTACTTAATTCCAACCTCCGAGGTCACTCTCACAAACAGCGTGCGCGAGCAGGTGCTCAAGGCCGACGAGCTGCCCATCAAGCTCACCGCCCACAGCCCCTGCTTCCGCTCCGAAGCAGGAAGTGCCGGGCGTGACACCCGCGGCATGATCCGCCAGCACCAGTTCGACAAGGTCGAGATGGTGCAGATCACCACGCCCGAGCAGAGCGACGCCGCGTTGGAAGCGATGGTCGGCCATGCCGAAGCCGTGCTGCAGCAGCTGGAGCTGCCCTACCGCGTGGTGCAGCTGTGCACCGGCGACATGGGCTTCGGTGCCGCCCGCACCTACGACCTGGAGGTGTGGCTGCCGGCGCAGGACACCTACCGCGAGATCAGCTCCTGCTCCAACTGCGAAGCCTTCCAGGCCCGCCGCATGCAGACCCGCTACAAGACCGCCGCAGGCAAGAACGAGCTGGTGCACACGCTCAATGGCTCCGGCCTGGCGGTGGGCCGCGCGCTGGTGGCGGTGCTCGAAAACCACCAGCAGGCCGACGGCAGCATTCGCATACCGGCCGCGCTGCGGCCCTACCTGGGCGGCATGGACGTGCTGCGCGCTGGCTGAACATTCCCATCAGCTAGAATCGCGCCTCTTCGCTCAGAGCGAGACCGCGTGAAGACATCAGGAAAGGTGGCAGAGTGGTCGAATGCGCCGGACTCGAAATCCGGTTCAGGGGTTCTCCCCTGACGTGGGTTCGAATCCCACCCTTTCCGCCAGATAGAAGCCCAAGTGAATGATTCACTTGGGCTTTTTTCATGCCCTTTGCTTGGCCCACTGCGCGCCCCATCCAACGCGCACGTCGTCCCACACAATCGTCACGCACGGTCACGCGGCGAACCTGCATGAGATGGAGAATGGCCGATGCGCCTCTACGCGTTCATCAGCAAAAACCTTGACGCGATCCTGGTGGACTGGGTTGCGTTTGCGCGCGAACAGTTCCCGCCCGCCGCGAACATGAGCGAGGTGGCGCTACTCGACCACGGACGGCTGATTCTCGAGGAGATCGCCGCCGACATGCGCAGGCCTCAAGACGACGAGGAGCAGCAGGCCAAGTCGGAAGGCAACAGCGCTGAGGCTTCCGAGTCCATCAGCCTGCCGTCGCGCAGCCACGCCCGCCAAAGAGAACGGCAGGGGTTCCAGATCGAGCAGTTGGTCGCCGAGTACCGGGCGCTGCGCGCGACGGTGCTGCGCCTTTGGAGCGCCGCTCCTGACGGTGCCCATGTGCAGGATCTGGAAGACGTGACCCGCTTCAACGAAGCGGTTGATCAAGCCATTGCCGAGTCATTGCAGGTCTTCGTGGCTGAAATGGACAAGTCGCGCGATCTTTTCCTCGGCGTACTGGGTCATGACCTGCGTGGGCCGCTCAGCACGATCGCCAATTCCACGGCCTTGGCAATACGCACCCACCCGGACCATTCACCGCATGCCCCGATCATTCTGCGCAGCGTCGCGCAGATGAAGGCACTGCTGGACGATTTGGTCGAGTACACGCGCCATCGGCTGGGCTCAGGGCTTGGCATCGAGCCAGCAAGTCTTGATCTCGACCAGTTCGCCCGAAACACATTGGACGAGATCGGCGCGATCAGTCGGGGGCGTGCCATGGAACTGGACGTGCAAGGGGACCTCCAGGGTGAATGGGACGCGCGGCGGCTGCATCAGGCGCTCTCAAACCTGGTCTTCAATGCGCTGAAATATGGTTTCCCGGGCGCGCCCATTCGCATCCTCCTCGATGGCACGCGCCAGGACCAAGTGATCCTGGCGATCGAGAACACCGGCAAGCCAATCCCACGAGAATCAGTGGCGACGCTTTTTGATCCACTGGTTCGTGCCGGCGGTGTCGACACCGGTGCAGACTCACAGGTGGCAGGTGCCAACTTGGGACTTGGCCTGTATGTCGTGCGAGAGATCGCCACGGCACACGGCGGCACCATTGAAGTGATGTCGGACGACCTGGTGACGCGTTTCGAGCTGCGGTTGCCGCGTATTGCTGTGCGCTGACGCATGCGCCCGACGTGGACGCCTGCCCAGCGCGGTCTCACACCGCCAGCAGGTGCTGGCGGTAGTACAGCAGCTCGTCGATGGATTCATGGATGTCGGCCAGCGCGGTGTGGGCCTGCTTCTTCTTGAAGCCGTCCATGAGTTCGGGCTTCCAGCGGCGCGCCAACTCCTTCAGCGTCGAGACATCCAGGTTGCGGTAGTGGAAGAAGGCTTCCAGCTGCGGCATGTAGTTGGCCATGAAGCGGCGGTCCTGGCAGATGGAGTTGCCACACATCGGCGCCGCGCGCTTGGAGACGAACTGCTGCAGGAAGGCCTGGATCTGCACCCCGGCCGCGCTCTCGTCAATCGTCGAGGCCTTGACCCGATCGGTCAGGCCGCTACGGCCATGGGTGCCCTTGTTCCAGGCGTCCATGCCGTCGAGCATGGCATCCGATTGGTGCACCGCGATCACCGGGCCTTCGACGCGGGTGGTGAGCTGGGCGTCGGTCACCACCACGGCAATCTCGATGATGCGGTCGGTCTGTGGGTCGAGACCCGTCATCTCCATGTCGACCCACACCAGGTTCATGTCGTTCTTGGCCAATCCTGCATCGCTCATCATCGGGTTCTCCTTGCGGCGCCGATTGTCCCAGATGCCCGCGGCCGATGGCAGCGCCACCCCAGCCGGCGCGCGCCCTTCGGCGAGAATGGTCCGCATGTCCTCCCTGTTCGTGACCACTGTTTTCGCCGCGTTGTTGCTCGCCGTGCTGCTGACCCGCTTCTGGCTCATCGGCCGGCAGGTGCGCCATGTCGCCGCGCACCGCGCCAGCGTACCGCCCCGCTTTGCCGAGCGCGTCACGCTGGCGGCCCATCAGCGCGCGGCCGACTACACCATTGCCCGCCACCGGCTGGACCTGCTCGCCATCGCCTGGGGCGCGGCGGTGCTGCTGGGCTGGACATTGCTCGGTGGGCTCGACCAGCTCAACCAGCAGCTGCTTGCGCTGCTGCAGCCACGCTGGGGCGACCTGGGCTATCAGCTCGGCCTGCTCACCGCCGTCAGCCTGATCGGCGCCTTACTCGACCTGCCGCTCGAAGCCTGGCGCACCTTTCGGCTGGAGCAGCACCACGGCTTCAACCGCATGACACCCGCAATGTGGCTGCGCGACCTGCTGCTGGCGGGGTTGGTGGGCGCGCTGATCGGGCTGCCGCTGGCCGCGCTGGTGTTGTGGCTGATGGCGGCCACCGGCAGCACCTGGTGGCTGTGGGCCTTCGGCGTGTTCGCCGGTTTCATGCTGCTGATGCAGTTGGTGTATCCCACGGTGATCGCGCCGCTGTTCAACAAGTTCGAGCCGCTGGGCGACGAAGCGCTGCGTCGGCGCGTCGAAGCCCTGATGCAGCGCTGCGGCTTCCGCGCCAGCGGCCTGTTCGTGATGGATGGCTCCAAGCGCTCGGCCCACGCCAACGCCTACTTCACCGGCTTCGGCGCAGCCAAGCGGGTGGTGTTCTTCGACACGCTGCTGGGCAAGCTGGCCGCGCCCGAGGTGGAGGCAGTGCTGGCGCATGAACTTGGCCACGCCAAGCTGGGGCATGTGCCCAAGCGCATCGGCGCCGTGCTGCTGCTGTGGGGCGCCAGCCTGGCGCTGATCAACTGGCTGATGGCCCAGCCGGCCTTCTTCACGGGCCTGGGCGTTACGCCCCTCCTGGACGCGCCCAACCACGCGCTGGCATTGATCCTGGTGATGCTGGTGGCGCCGGTGGTCGGCTTCTTCGCCAGCCCGCTCGCTGCCGCGCTGTCGCGCCGGCACGAATTCGAGGCCGATGCGTATGCCTGCGCCCACAGCCGCGCCGATGATCTGGCCAGCGCCCTGCTCAAGCTCTACGAAGACAACGCCTCGACGCTGACACCCGACCCGGTGTACGTGCGCTTTCACTACTCCCACCCGCCCGCGAGCGAACGGCTCGCGGCCCTGCCGCTGCTGACGGCCCCTACACCGGTGGCGGCCCATGGCGCGTGACAACGGCGAAGCGCTCGCCACCGGCCTGATCCTCGCGGGC
Source organism: Burkholderiales bacterium (assembly GCA_039932275.1). Taxonomy (GTDB): domain Bacteria; phylum Pseudomonadota; class Gammaproteobacteria; order Burkholderiales; family Burkholderiaceae_C; genus Sphaerotilus. The sequence goes on along the minus strand of JBDTQF010000001.1, from coordinate 48,960 downwards.
CACGGCCGCAACTACGTGGTCGAGGCGTCCGGCGGGCAGCATGTGCTGTGCCACTTGCGTGGCAAGAAAAGTGACACGGTGGTGGGCGACCGCGTGCGCTGGCTGGCCACCGATACGCGCGGCGAACACGGCGTCATCGAATCAATTGAGCCGCGCCGCAACCTGCTGTACCGGCAGGACGAATGGCGCACCAAGTCGTTCGCCGCCAACCTCGACCGCCTGATGGTGTTGGTTGCGGCCGAGCCGGTGTTCAGCGAGAGCCAGCTGACGCGCGCATTGATCGCCGCCGAACAGGCGCGCATCCCGGCATTGATCGTGCTGAACAAGATCGACCTGACGGACGCCGCACAGGCCGCGCGGCAGCGCCTCGCGCCCTACAAGGCGATGGGCTACGAGGTGATGGAGCTGGCCTTCAAAGCCAAGGACGGCACGGGCAACACCGATCTCACGCCGGCAGCCGCGCGCAGCCGGCTGATGCCGCTGCTGGGCGATGGCGTGACGCTGGTGCTCGGCCCCTCCGGCACCGGCAAGAGCACGCTGGTGAACCTGCTGGTGCCCGAGGCCGAGGCGCAGGTGGGTGAAATCTCCACCGCCTTGAACTCGGGCCGCCACACCACCACGCACACCCGCTGGTACTGGCTGGATGAGGCGCATCGGGCAGCGCTGATCGACTCGCCGGGGTTCCAGGAATTCGGCCTGCAGCACATCCCCATCGAGGATCTGGCGCATTGGATGCCGGATCTGCGCGCAGCAGCGCAGCAGGGCTGCCGCTTTCACAACTGCAGCCACGACCATGAGCCTGGCTGCGCGGTGCTGGCGGCGCTGGCGCGCGGCGAGATCTCGCCGTCACGCCATCGCATCTACCTCGAATTGCGCAGCGAGTTGTCGCGCCAACCCCGCTAGCAACGCACGTGTCGATCCGGCTTTGCCGGGCGACTTGAACCCCCTCGGGGTGCGGTGGTGGCTGTGCCACCGCCTGGGGGCGCTAACCCAGCAGGTTGGCCAGCCACAGCAGCGCCAGCAGCAGCATCCACAGCACCACCGAGCGCCACACCAGCCCCACCACCGAGCGCAGGTGGCCGACCTGCGGCATGGCACCAGGCGTGCTGCCCTCGGCTGCGGTTTGTTCGGGCAACGCGCCGGCATCGAAGCTGCTGCTGCGGTGCGGCGTCAACTCCTGCGCATGCGCCCCGCCCAGCGACACCCCGACGGCGCCCGCCGCCGCTGCCAGCACCACGCCATCGTTGGCCAGCTTCCATTGCGCGGCGTACTGCCGCCAGCAGGTGACCGCGTCCTCGAAGTTGCCGACCACGGCGAACCCCGCAGCCGTCAGCCGTGACGGCACATGGTCAATGACGGCGAACGCCGTCTGGGCGCAGCGCATCAGTCGTTCGTTCAGCGGAGCATCCAGCGTGCGGCTCTTGAAGGCCCAGTAGCGTGCGCTGAACTCGGCCATGCGGTACACCACCGCACCGGTCGGCCCCAGCCCCAGCGCCGAACCGAGCACAAACCAGAAGAACACGCCGAACACATGCCGATGGGCTGCCAGCAAGGCATGTTCGATCACATGGCGCAGCAGCTCGGTGCGCGGCAGCTCGCTGGCATCGAGGTTGCGCCACTCTTGCAGCAGGCTGCGCGCATGGGCTTCCTGGCCCTGCTCGAGAGACGTGCGGATGTCGGTGAAGTAATGGCTGAATTGCCGAAAGCCCAGCGTGAGGTACAGCACCACCAGGTCCCACGCCAGCGCCAGCAGGCTGCTGTACCAGGCCAGCAGCATGTAAATGAGACCCACCAGCAGCGCCGGCGCGATCACGGTGACCGCCCACACCACCCAGGCGTGATGGGCCTTGCCGGCATCGAAGTTGCGGCCGGTCCAGCGCGACCAGCCGATCAACGCCTCATGCACCGGATTGCTCTGCGGCAGCGGCCGCAATTGTTCGACGATCAGGGCCAGCAGCACGGCGAAGAAACTCATGCCGGCATGATACCGGCGCGCGTTGGCAAGGCTGTGCGGTCCGGCCGGGTGCTCAAGCGCTGAAGAAGCGGTACAGGTTGCGCAGCATGGCTGCGGTGGCACCCCAGATGAAATGCTCGCTGACCTCGCCCGTCAGGCCCGGGCCGCGCCAGGGCATCGACAGGAACTGTCGGCGCAAGGAGGCCTCCTCGAACACATGCCGTTGGTGGTGCGCCGGGTTCATCAAGAACAGCAGCGGCACTTCGAACACCTCGGCCACTTCGAACGGGTCGATCTGCAGCACCTGGCCCGCCTCGATCAGGCCGACCACCGGCGTCACCACGAACGATGTCACGGTGGTGTAGGACGGCAGGCTGCCGATGATGCGCACCGCCTGCGGCGCCAGGCCCACTTCTTCCTGCGCTTCACGCAGGGCGGTGCCCACAGCGTCGACATCCCCCGGGTCGACCCGCCCGCCGGGAAAACTGATCTGGCCAGCATGGTTGCGCAGGTGGTCGGTGCGCCGCGTCAGCAGCACGCGCAACTCGTCGCCATGGCGCACCAGCGGCACCAGCACCGAGGCCGGCCGCGGGTCGATCGCCGCGTCGAGCCGCACGTTGTCGCCAGGGAACTCCGGCGTCCACGCTGGTGGTGCCGCGAAACGCGCCAGCACAGCCGCGGGATGCAGCCGCTCGATCGGGACTGCCGGCAGGTGCGCATCCGTCCCGACCACGGGAATGGCACGGGGGTTGTAGATCAGAGGCGAACGGGACATGCGCGCAGGATAGGCCGAAGACGACAAAGCCGCCCGCAGGCGGCCTTGAGGTACAGAGCAGCGTTGAGAAAAATCAGGCCAGTTTCTCTTTAATGCGAGCCGATTTGCCGCTGCGTTGACGCAGGTAGTACAGCTTGGCCCGGCGCACGTCGCCGCGGCGCTTGACTTCGATGGTGGCGATCAGCGGGCTGTAGAGCTGGAAGGTGCGCTCGACACCTTCGCCGCTGGAGATCTTGCGCACGATGAAGCTGGAGTTCAGGCCGCGATTGCGGCGGGCGATCACCACTCCTTCGTAGGCCTGCACACGCTTGCGGGTGCCTTCGACCACGTTCACGCTGACGATGACGGTGTCGCCGGGCGCAAAGACCGGGATGGTCTTGCCAAGACGAGCAATTTCTTCTTGCTCAAGCTGCTGGATCAGATCCATGGGATTACCTCGTGAAGATCGTGCCGGCGCGGATGTTGGAATCTTGTGGTGCCATGAACTGGCTCGGTGAGCCTGGTTCATGAACGCCCGGCAGAGGATCGGGAACCGGGGATTATAGCCGGAGTGACCGCAGAAAGCGCTCGTCGGCCGGGTCGAGCTGGCCAGCCGCGCGCGCCGCGGCAATCATGGCGGGCCGGCGCCGCGCAGTGATCTCTAGCTGGCGCTCCCGGCGCCAACGCGCGATCTGGGCGTGATGGCCCGACAACAGCACCGGCGGCACGGCCTGGCCGTCCTCCAGCATCTCGGGTCGGCTGTAGTGCGGGCAATCGAGCAGTCCCTCAGAGAAGCTGTCCTGCTGGTGCGAGGCCGGGTCGTTCAGCACGCCGGGCTGCAGCCGAGCCACGGCGTCCAGCAGCGCCAGCGCCGGCAGTTCACCGCCGGAAAGCACGAAGTCACCCAGGCTCAGTTCCTCATCAACATGACGCTCGATGAAGCGCTGGTCCACGCCTTCGTAACGGCCACACAGCAGCACCGCGCCATCGCCCTGTGCCATCGTCTGAACCCGCGACTGGGTCAGTGGTGCACCGGCAGGGCTGAACAGCACCACCGGGGCGGGCTCCAGCCCGGCGGCGCGGCGGTCGTCCTGCGCCGCGGCCAACGCCCGGCGCAACGGCTCGACCAGCATCACCATGCCCGGGCCGCCGCCGTAGGGCCGGTCATCGACACGGCGGTAGTTGTCATCGGCGTGATCGCGCAGCGGCCACAGCCGCACATCGACCTGCCGCGACTCGAACGCCCGGCGCGTGATGCCCGCGTGGGCAAACGGCTCGAACAGTTCCGGGAACAGGGTCAGGACGTCAAAGCGCATCGGGGTGGCGTGGCATACGGCCACGCTCAGACTAGTAGTCCAGGCCCCAGTCGACCAAGATGCGGCGAGCGGTCATGTCGACCTCGTCCACATAGGCCTTGACGAAAGGCACCATCCGCTCAGGGCCCTCATCACCGTCAGCCGCCTCAGCGCCGGGCGCCGGCTTGATGCGCAGCACGCAATGCGGGCCGGTATCGAGCAGGTCGATCACCGTGCCAAGCCGCTCACCCTGGCGGTTGAGCACCTCCAGGCCGATCAGGTCGATCCAGTAGTACTCGCCGTCGTCGGTGCTGGGAAAGCTGGTGCGCGAGACAAAGATGCGCGCGCCCTTCAGGGCCTCGGCCGCGTTGCGGTCGAGCACCTCTTGCGCCGAGGCCACGACCCCGTCGCCATGCTCCTGTGCCTGCGTGATACGCAGCACCTTGGGTAGAGCCGGTGCGCCGGCAGGCCGGGGACGCCCGGCAGGCGGTTGCAGGAACCAGCGCCGGGAGGAGAACAGCGCCTCGGGTTGCGCAGCATAGGGCTGCACTCGCAGCCAGCCCTTGATGCCAAAGGCATCGATCACCTTGGCCACCTCGATCGCATCGGCCGGCCAGGCCGGTTCGTCATCCCACGCTGCAGACATGCTCAGCTGTGAACGACGAACCGTGCCACAGGCTTCATCAGGCCGCCGGAGCGACCTTGGCCTGCGCCTGCTTGACCAGACGGGCCACCGTGGGCGACACCTGGGCACCGTGACCGGTCCAGTAGTTCAGGCGGTCCAGCACGACGCGAAGGCCTTCTTCCGTTGCGGACGCCACGGGGTTGTAAAAACCCACGCGCTCCAGGAAGCGACCATCGCGGCGCTCACGGCGGTCAGCGACCACGATGTTGTAAAAAGGGCGCTTCTTCGAGCCACCACGAGCTAGTCGAATCACGACCATGATGTTTCCTTGATCCAGTTGTTCAGGATCTACTGCACCAGGAGACACTCAGGCCAGCAGATCTTTTTGCGTACCGCCAGCGGCCCTGGGGCTGCTGATCGATACACGCTCGTTTCGGGCTTCTCGGCCACGTTGCATCCGGCCACGTCAGATACGCGCTGCGTGTTCCGCCGCGGGGGCATGCCGATCATCCCCAACAGCCGGAACGGGCAACCGCCACCGGAACCGCGCATTATAAACTCTTCGCGCGGAACACCTCGTCACACGCATACGAACAGGCGCGCATGCCGGCTCAAGAAAAATCCAAGACCGCGGCCACCTGGCTGGCGGTGATCGGCGGCGGCATCGGCCTGCACCGCTTCTACCTGCACGGGCTGAAGGATTGGATCGGCTGGCTCCACCCCCTGCCCACGCTGCTGGGTTGGATCGGCTGGCAGCGGGTGCAGTCCTATGGCCAGGACGACCGCCTGGCCTGGCTGCTGTTGCCGCTGGGTGGCTTGTCGGTGTCCGCGGCCATGCTGATGGCCATTGTCTACGGCTTGACGCCCGACGAGCGCTGGGATGCGCGTTACCGCCCCGCCGCGTCCGAACCCAGCGGCAGCGGCTGGGCAGCAGTGGTCGGCGTGATCGTGGCCCTGCTGCTGGGGGCCACCGTGCTGCTCAGCAGCATCACCTACGCACTGCAGCGGCTCTTTGAGGCGCAGGTCTGAAGCCGTCGTTCTGGACCGCGGTCAGAACATCCCGCGGCTGAGCAGGTAAGCGCCCGAGGCCACGGCGGCCGACGCCGGGATCGTGAAGATCCACGCCCAGACGATGTTGCCCGCCACGCCCCAGCGCACCGACGAAGCCCGCTGGGTCGAGCCGACACCGACGATGGCGCCGGTGATGGTGTGGGTGGTCGACACCGGCACACCCATCGCCGTGGCCAGGAACAGCGTCACCGCCCCGCCGGTCTCGGCGCAAAAACCGCCCACCGGCTTGAGCTTGGTGATCTTCTGGCCCATGGTCTTGACGATGCGCCAGCCGCCGAACATCGTGCCCAGGCCGATGGCGGTGTAGCAGATCCAGATCACCCAGCCCGGTGGCATCTTGTCGCTGGCCGAGGCGTAGCCGGTGGCGATCAACAGCATCCAGATGATGCCGATGGTCTTCTGGGCGTCGTTGCCGCCATGGCCCAGGCTGTACAGCCCGGCCGAGACCAGCTGCAGACGCCGGAACCAGCCATCCACCCGCAACGGGGAGGCGCCTCGGCAGATCCAGGCCATCGCCACCATCAGCAGCGAGCCGAACAGGAACCCCAGCAACGGCGACACGAAGATGAAGATCACCGTCTTCCAGATGCCCGCACCCACCAGCGCCTGAATGCCGGCCTTGGCCGTGACCGCGCCGACGATGCCGCCGATCAGCGCATGCGACGAACTGGACGGGATGCCATACCACCAGGTGATGACATTCCAGACGACGGCGCCGATCAGTGCACCGAACACCACATGGTGGTCGACGATGCCCGGTTCGACGATGCCCTTGCCCACCGTGGCCGCCACGCTGAGGTGGAAGACGAAGATCGCCACCACGTTGAAGAAGGCGGCAAACAGGATGGCCTGTTGCGGCTTGAGCACGCCGGTGGACACCACCGTGGCAATCGAGTTGGCCGCATCGTGGAACCCGTTCATGAAGTCGAACGCCACGGCCAGCGCCACCAGCATTGCGACCACCCAAAAGCTGACCTGGATCGATTCCATCACGCAGCCCAGCGGCTCAGGAGTTCTCGAGGACGATGCCCTCGATGACGTTGGCCACGTCCTCGCAGCGGTCGGAGATCGATTCGAGCAGCTCGTAGATGGCCTTGAGCTTGATCAGCTCACGCACGTCAGGCTGCTCGCGGAACAACTTCGACATCGCCGCGCGCATCACCCGGTCGGCATCGGATTCGAGCTTGTCGATCTCTTCGCAGGTCTTGAGCGCTGCTGCGTGCACAGACGGCTTGGACAACATCGGCAGCAGCGACACCGCGTGCTGCACCCGCTCGCAGCAGCGCACCGAGATGTCGCCCAGGCGCAGCACCTCGTCGGTGATGGTGCGCACGTCGTACAGCGACATGGTCTCGCTGGCGTCCTGCAGCAGGTCGAGGATGTCGTCCATCGCGTTGATCAGCGTGTGGATCTGCTCGCGGTCGATCGGCGTGATGAAGGTCTTGTGCAGCAGGCGGTTGACCTCGGCCGTCACCTTGTCGGCGGCATGTTCGGCATGGTCTACCTCGGCCGCATACTTTTCACGCAGCGTGATGTCCGAGTAGTTGCGGATCATGGCCTGGAAGGCCTGTGCCCCTTTGACGATCTCGTTGCCGTGGATATTGAAGAGCTCAAAAAAATTGCCTTCGCGGGGCAGTAGCTTGCCGAACAGCATGGCGTCTCCGGGATACGCGGCGCACCCTGAAAGAGGGCCGCCAAAGTGAGGCAGTTGTCACGCAACCGTCATCATTTTGAAACGGCGCGAGTGTACTCGGCAGCACGTGGCGCGTCGGTCTTGGCGGCCTGTTTGCCGCTCCGCCACGGCGTCAGCCGCGGAAGATGAAGTACACCGCACCCATCAGGCACAGCCCGGCCCAGACGTAGTTCCAGCGGAACGGCTCGCCCATGTAGAACATCGCGAATGGCACGAACACGGCCAGCGTGATGACCTCCTGGGTGATCTTCAGCTGTGCCAGCGAGAACCCGCCGCCGTGGCCGATGCGGTTGGCCGGCACCTGCAGCAGGTACTCAAACAGAGCAATACCCCAGCTGATCAGTGCCGCCACGTACCAGGGTTTGCTGGCCAGGTTCTTCAGGTGGCCATACCAGGCGAAGGTCATGAAGACATTCGACAGCACCAGCAGGCCCACGGTCTGCCAGGCGACCGGAGTGAGCAGGTTGAAGTTCATGGCAGTGCGCTGCTGGGCCAGGAGAAATCGAGTCGCTCGATGCCTTGGGCGCGCGCCAGCTTGTGGGCCCAAACCGCGGCGTCGGCCACACCCGGCAGCTTCAACGCAGGATGAATCTCCAGCAGCGGCAACAGCGCGAAGGCGCGCTCGCCCAGACGCGGATGCGGCACGGTGAGGCGGTCGGTGACCAGGGTCTGGTCGCCATACAACAGCAGGTCGAGATCAAGCGTGCGCGGCGCGTTGCGGTAGGGGTGCCGCCGGCCGTGCTGCCGCTCGATGGCCTGCGTCGCGTCCAGCAGCGCCTGCGGCGCCAGACGGGTCTCGATCTTCACCACGGCGTTGTAGAAGTCGGGGCCGCTCGCATCCACCGGCTTGCTGCGGTAGAGCGAAGACATCGCCACCAGACGGTTGCCGGTCGAAACCGCCAGCGCCCGGCAGGCCTGCGCCAGCGTCGAGGGGGGGTCGCCGAGGTTGGCGCCCACGCCGATGAAGGCACAAACCGGCGGCTCTTCCACTGACGAAGACTTCATGGCCAGGTCCGGCGGCTCAGCCCGAGGATTACCGGCCGCCGCCGATCAGTGCCCGTCCCTGAGCGCGGCTGAATCATCCGTTGCGGTGGCGGCGCTGCCGCTTGAGTCCGCCGGCTTGCGGCGTCGCCGTCGGCGCTTGGCGGCGGGTGGCGAGCCGGGTTCGTCGCCCGGTTCGCTGTGCTCACCCACCTCGGTGCGTGCACGCCGAGCCGGCTGCACGTGGCGCACGCTGTCCAGCAGTTGCTCGCGCGTGGTGTCGTCGGCCAGCGAATAGTCTTCCCACCAGGTGGCCAGCGCCGCATCGACCTCGCCGGCCTGCGCACGCAGGCGCAGGAAGTCGAAGCCGGCGCGAAAGCGAGGCTGCGCCACCAGCGAGGTGGCGCTCGACGGCGTGCGGCGCTCGAACCGCGGCTGCATCGTCCAGATCTCGCGCATGTCGGCGGCCAGCTTGCCGCGGCCGGAGATGTCGCCCACCCGCGCGTCGAATGCCGTATCGATGGCCTGCTGCAGCGCCTGGATCAGCGGCTGGCCTTGGGCCCGCAGGACATCCCACTGCTTGAGCACGTCATGCCACAGCATGCAGGCCAGCATGAAGCTAGGCGCCACCGGCTTGCCCTCACCGACGCGGCGGTCGGTGTCGGCCAGCGCGAGGTGGATGAACTTTTCACGCCCATCGTGGCGGTGCGCGTCGTCCAGCACCGCGTCGAGCAGCGGGAACACGCCCCGGTGCAGGCCCTGCTTGCGCAGTTCCTCCAGGCTGGCCAGCGAATGGCCGGTCTGCAGCAGCTTGATCATCTCGTCGAACAACCGCGAGGCCGGCACGTTGGCCAGCAGCTCCGCCATTCGCTTGATCGGCGTGCGCGTCTTCGGGTCGATCTCGAAGCCCAGCTTGGCCGCGAAGCGCACGATACGGACGATGCGCACCGGGTCTTCGCGGTAGCGGGTCTCGGGGTCACCGATCATGCGCAGGGTGCGCTTGGCGGCGTCGTCGATGCCGTGGTGATAGTCGACCACGATCTCGCGCCGCGGGTCGTAGTACAGCGCATTGATGGTGAAGTCGCGCCGCGCCGCGTCCTGGTCCTGCGGGCCCCAGACGTTGTCGCGCAGCACCCGGCCGCTGGCATCCATCACATGCTGTTTACCGGCCAGTTCGGCTCGCGAGGTCTTTTCGTTGCCGGCCACCTGCTCAGAATCGCTGGCCTCCACCATGGCACGGAATGTGGACACCTCGATCACGTCATGCTCGCGGCCACGCCCGAACACCACATGCACCAGCTGGAAGCGCCGGCCGATCACGAAAGCGCGGCGGAACAGGCCCTTGACCTGGGCCGGCGTGGCGTTGGTCGCCACATCGAAATCCTTGGGCCGGTGGCCCAGCAGCAGGTCGCGCACCGCACCGCCCACGATATAGGCCTCGAAGCCGGCGTCCTGCAGTGTGGTGACCACCTTGACGGCGCGTTCGTCCACCAGGTTCGTATCAATGCGGTGGCGCGACTTCGGCACCTCGACCCGCTGGCCTACCGCTGACATCGTGCCCAGCGCCGCTTTGCCGGCGCGGGGCTTGGGTGGCCGCGCGGCGGGTGCTGCCACGCTGGGGTCGTTGGCTGCGGACCGGCCGAGCAGCTTGTTGATGAGTTTCTTGATCATGTGAAGAGGTGCAGGATACGCCAGCCGCGCTGCAGCGCGATGGCCTCCAGGGCAGGGGTTGGATTGGTGGCCACCGGCTCGGTGGCCAGATCGAGCAGCGGCAGGTCGTTGGTGGAGTCGCTGTAGACGCTGATCGCGGTGAACTCGTTGAGGCGCCGGCCCAGGCCCTGCAACCACTCGTTGACCCGCACCACCTTGCCGCCCTGGAAGGTGGGCGTGCCGTCGATGCGGCCGGTGCAGCGGCCCTGCGCGTCCCGTTGCAGCCGCACCGCCAGCAGATGCTCCACGCCGAAAGCCTGGGCGATCGGGCCGGTGACGAACTCGCTGGTGGCCGTGACGATGGCCACCAGGTCGCCACGCTGCTGGTGCGACCGCACCAGCGCTAGCGCCGTGGGCAGCACCTGCTGGCTGATGACCTCGTCCATGTAGCGTCGGCGCATGGCCTCGATCTCGGCCGGCGCCCGGTCGCGCCAGCCGGCCGTGGCGAAATCGATGTAGGCCACATGGTCGAGCGTGCCGGCCAGGTAGTCTTGGTAGAAGGCGTCATTGCGCACGCGGAAGGTCTCGGCATCCACCCAGCCGATGCGCACGAGAAACTCGCCGAAGGCATGGTCGGAATCGATCGGCAGCAGCGTGCCGTCGAGGTCGAACAGGCACAACCTGGTCACGACGCGCCTCCGCTCTCGGGCATGGCAGCCTCGGTGGCCAGCATCTGCCGCAGCAGCGGCAAGGTCACCGCCCGTTTCGAGGCCAGCGAGAACACATCGAGTCGGTCGAGAAGGTTCATCAAGTGGCTCAGGTTGCGCGCATGGCGCGTCAGCAGGTAGTCGATCACGTCATCGCCCAACAGGATGCCGCGTCGGTCGGCCTCGCGCCGCATCAGGGCGCGCACCTCGGCATCGGTGGGCGGCACCAACTGATAGACCAGGCCCCAGCCCAGCCGCGTGCGCAGGTCCTCGCGCACCGGCAGGTCCACCGGCGGCAGGCGCCCGGCTGCGAGCACCGGCACCGCATGGGTGGTGGCCTCGACGAACAGCGTGAAGGCCGCATGCTGCTGCGCATCGCTGTAGCGCTCGGCATCGTCCAGCAGCAGCAGCCGCAGGTCGGCATCGAAGGTCCACGGCAATGGGCTGTCGGCGCCGCAGGCCATCACCCGGCCGCCCCGCGCCTGCACGGCATCGGCGGCGGCGGCCAGCAGGTGCGACTTGCCGCTGCCGCTGGGGCCCCACACGAACAGCGGCACCCCGGCGCGCGGCGCGCGCAGTGCCTCCAGCACCTGCGGCCATTGGTCATTGGCGCCCGGCACGAAATTGTCGAAGCGCTGCGCCGGCGCCGCGCCCAGGGCCAGCGTCATTTGGCGCATCGGGTCGGTGGCAGAAAGGGCCAGGCGAGGACTCATGCGTCGGCAATATCCAGGGCCGGCCACCACGGCAGGGTACGAAACAAGAAGGTCATCGGGGGAGGAGTGCACCGGCTCACGCGGGCGAGTGACCACGGCGCAGGGGAATGGTTCGGCCTCGACATTGGCCGCCGCCCAGCCCGCGATTCTAGGGTTTCAGTGCCAGCGCGGCGGCCCGGACGCGCGCAGCGCCTGCAGCCGCGCGGCGATCGAGGCCCGGTCCGCGGCGTTGCGGGCATGCCGCAGGTAGCCGGTCAGGTCGTCGATGGCCGCATCGGTCTGGCCCAGCTGGGCGTAGGTCAGGCCGCGGTCGCGCCGCCAGTCCCAATCCCGCGGCTGCAGGATCACCAGCCGCTGCTGCACCGCCAGCAATTGCGGCCAGTCCTTGGCGGCACGGTGGATGGCTTCGAGGTTGCGCAGCATGCGGGCGACGATCTCGCGCGGCGCCGCCGGGCCCAGGAAGGCGGCCAAGCCACGGTCCTCCAGTCCCACACCCGCGGCGCCGGCACCGGCGCGCTGCAGATAGGGTTCTATCTGCCCCAGCAGCGCTTCGCGGCTCAGCGAGGTGCCGGTCATCGGGTCGATCACCGCATCGCCCAGCGGCAGGCGCAGCTTCACGAGGAAGTGGCCGGGGAAGCTCACGCCGGTGGCACCAAGCCCCACCCGATGCGCCAGTTCCAGGTAGATCACCGCCAGCGAAATGGGGATGCCACGCCGCGTGCGCAGCACCTCGTGCACATAGCTGTTGGCGGTGCTGTAGTAGTCGTTGACGTTGCCGGCGAAACCCAGCTCTTCGAAGAAGTAGCGGTGCAGTAACTTGACGCGGTGCAGCGCGCTGGCATCGCGCGGCAGCCGCACGAGCAGGCGCTCGGCCAGGGTGTCGATCTCACCCAGCACCGACTGCAGGTCCAGTGCGGGGTGTTCGCTCTGGGCGATCGACACGGCGGCCTCGGTGAGCGGGAAATGGCTGTCATCGCCCACCAGCAGCGCAAAGTATTCCAGCGACGACGGCACGGTCCAGCGCATGGAGCCAGTGTAGAACCAGCGCCGAATCTTGCACAACCGGTGGTTCAAGCCGACAGCCGTGCGGGCCCATCGGCGCAGCGGGGTCAGGTTCGGCGGGCGAACTGGCGCAGCGGCAGCCCGCAAACCGCCAGCGTGCCGAAGTACAGCACCGCCGCGGCGGCCAGCACGCCGGCCAGCAGCGCGACGCGCTCGCCGGGCACTGCGCGCAGCCCGATCCAGTCCCAGTGCCCGGCGGCATAGAACAGGCCCGCGCCCATCACCACGCACCCGGCCACCACCCGCAGCGCAAAGCCCGGCCAACCCGGCTCCGGCCGGTAGCTGCCGCGGCGCCGCAGGCCCACCAGCAGCCAGGCGGCATTGATCAGCGCAGCCAAGCCGATCGACAGGGCCAGCCCGGCATGGCCCAGCCAGGGCACGAAGACCAGGTTCAGCAACTGCGTCAGCACCAGCACCGCCACGGCGATCTTCACCGGCGTGCGGATGTCCTGCTGGGCATAGAAGCCCGGCGCCAGCACCTTGACCCCCACCAGACCCATCAAGCCCACGCCGTAGCCCATCAGGGCGGTCACCGTCATCTGTACATCGACCGCCTGGAACTTGCCGTAGTGGTACAGCACCGCCACCAGCGGCTGGGTGAAGACCACCAGCGCCACCGCACAGGGCAGCGCCAGCAGCAGCATCAGGCGCAGGCCCCAGTCGAGCAGCGCCGAATAACGATCGGTGGCCTGCACCGCCTGAGCCGCTGCGAGTTGCGGCAACAACACCACCCCCAGCGCCACGCCCAGCAGCGCGGTCGGAAATTCCATCAGCCGGTCGGCATAGGTCAGCCAGGAGACCGAGCCGGCCGGCAGGTGCGAGGCGATCTGCGTATTGATCAGCAACGACAGCTGCGCCACCGAGACGCCCAGCAGCGCCGGGCCCATCTGGCGCAGGATGCGCCGCACGCCGTCATGCGCATAGGCGCGCCGCAGGCTTGGCAGCGTGACGCCGATGCGCGGCAGCAGGCCCAGCCGCGCCAGCACCGGCACCTGCACCACCAGTTGCAGCACGCCACCCACCATCACCCCGACCGCCAGCGCATACACCGGCTCGATGCCACGCGCCTTGAATACCGGTGCCAACCACCAGGCCGCAGCGATCACCGCGAGGTTGAGCAATACCGGCGTGGCGGCCGGCGCGGCAAAGCGCTTCCAGGTGTTGAGAATGCCGGCCGCCAGTGCCACCAGCGACATGCAGCCGATGTACGGGAACATCCAGCGCGTCATATGCACCGCGGCGTCAAAGCCCGGCTCGGGCAGCCCCGACGCCATCACCCACACCACCACCGGCGCGCCAATCACGCCGACCAAGCAGGTCAGCGTGAGCGCCCAGGCCAGCACCGTGGCCACGGCATCGATCAGCAGGTGCGTGGCCGCATCGCCATTTTTAGCGCGCGACGCCGCCAGGATGGGCACGAAGGCCTGCGAGAACGCACCTTCGGCGAACAGCCGCCGCAGCAGGTTGGGGATGCGGAACGCCACCTGAAAGGCATCGGTCCAGGTGCTGGCGCCGAAGGCTGCGGCAATCAACTGCTCGCGCACCAGCCCGGTGATGCGCGACGCAAGCGTCAGCAGGGAAACGAGGGAAGCAGCGCGCAGCAGGTTCATGCAAGGCCAGGCAGACCGCCCTCACCGGGCGCAGACAGGGACGCCGCCGGCAGCATGCCGGGCGACAAAGCGCGCGATTATCGGCGCCGCCGGCACGGCATCAGCCGCCCGGCACGCCGGCCTTGGTCAAGGCACGTCAGCGTGCTACACTCGCCGGCTATCCTCACCCAGGCACTGCACATCCATGGCTACCGGAAAACTCAAGAAGCGCACCGTGCGCATCGCCTCTGGGCGCAAGCGCGCGCGCCAGGACGTCAAGCTCAATGCAAGCAATACCTCGCTGCGTTCGGAATTCCGCACTGCAGTGAAAGGCGTGCTGAAGGTCGTCATCACCGGCGACAAGGCCAAGGCCGCCGACACCTTCAAGAAGGCCCAGCGTGTGATCGATTCGATCGCCGACAAGGGCATCTTCCACAAGAACAAGGCCGCTCGCCTGAAGAGCCGCCTGTCTGCCAAGATCAAGTCGCTGGCTGCTGCAGCCTGACAGCCACGATCTCGGTGATGGAGCAAAAGGCCCGCGCAAGCGGGCTTTTTCTTTGGTGACACCCCTCTTGGCAACACCCGCTCGTCAGACCGCCGCCCGATCGGCCTGCGAGAGGAAGGCGTCGGCATAGAACTGCGCGCCATCCAGGCCGCAGCGGGTGGTGAAGTCACGTTGCGCGGCGTCGACCATGGCCGGCGCACCGCAGGCATAGACCTCGTGGCTCGACAGGTCCGGCCAATCGGCCATCACGGCCTGGTGAACCAAGCCGGTACGACCCCGCCAGCCATCGTCAGGCAGCGGCTCCGACAACACCGGCACGTAGCGCAGGCCGGGCATCTGCTGCGCCATCGCCAGCGCCCAGTCGTGCAGGTACAGATCGGCCTTGCTGCGGCAGCCCCAGTACAGGCTCACCGGTCGGTCGGTTCCACGCGCCAGCAGGTCTTCCAACATGGCTTTGACGGGCGCGAAGCCGGTGCCCGACGCCAGCAGCACGAGGGGCCGGTTGCTGTCGCGCAGGAAGAACGTGCCGAACGGGCCTTCTGCGCGCAGGATCTCCTTCTCCTTCATTGCCCCGAACACGTGGTCGGTGAAGACGCCTCCGGGCATGTGGCGGATGTGCAGTTCCAGCCCACCGGCCACTGTATGCGGTGCATTGGCGATGGAATAAGCCCGGCGTACACCGTCCTTCAGGATGAACTCGAGGTACTGCCCGGCATGCCATCGGAAGGTGTGGCTGGCCGGCAACTGCAGCTTGAGAAGCGCCACGTCGGGCGCCGGCTTGCTGAGGGCCGCCAAACGCACCGGCATTTTCACCACCGCAAACTGGTCTTCGGCGATGACCTGGCGCGCTTCCAGCACCAGGTCGGTCTGCGGGGTGGCGCAGCAGGTGAGGACCCAGCCCGCGGCCTCCTCCGCCAGCGACAACGCCTTGAGCTGATGAGCGCCATGGATCACACGGCCTTCCAGCAAACGGCATTTGCAGGAACTGCAGGCGCCGTCCTTGCACCCATACGGCAGGCCAACGCCCTGGCGGATCGCTGCGGGCAGAATCGCTTCGTCGCGTGCCACCTCGAAACTGCGCTCTGCTGGCAGCACACTCACCTTGAACGTCATCGCAAATCCTCTGGGTCGGATGGTCTCGTCAACCAAGCGCCGCATTTTGCCCGTCCGCCATGCGCCAGCCGTCCTCAGACCAGCCGCGTTCCGGCGTCCGCGCCTGCTGATCGTGGGCTGCGGCGACGTCGGCCTGCGCGTGGCGCGGGCGGTGGCAGCGCATTGGCGGGTGCGTGCCTTGAGCTCATCGCCCGAACGCCGGGACACGCTGCGCACTGCTGGTGTCAAGCCGATTGCCGGCAACCTTGACGAGCCTCGCTCGCTGACGCGCCTGCGAGCGTTGGCCCCCTGGGTGATGCACCTCGCACCACCGCCGGGCCATGGCGCCACCGACCCGCGCACCGCCGCGTTGCTGGCGGTGCTGGCACGCGGCGGTGCACTGCGGCGGCTGGTCTATGCCAGCACCAGCGGTGTGTACGGTGATGCGCAAGGCCAGCGCTTCGACGAGAGCCGGCCCACCGCGCCCGCCACCGACCGGGCCCGCCGGCGGGTCGACGCCGAACAGCGCGTCCGCGCCTGGGCCCTGGCCAGCGGCAGCCGCTCGATGATCCTGCGTGTGCCCGGCATCTATGCCATCGACCGCCCGGGTGGCCACCCGGGCGAACGCATCCGACGCGGTACGCCGGTGCTGGCCACGCAGGACGACGTCCACACCAACCACATCCACGCCGATGATCTGGCGTGCATCGCCCTGGCCGCCCTGCTGCGCGGCAGCAGCCAGCGCATCTACCACGCGAGTGACGACACCGAGCTGCTGATGGGCGACTACTTCGACCTGGCCGCCGAGCTGTGTGGGTTGCCCGCACCGCCACGCGTCACGCGCGCGCAAGCCCAGCAAGTCATGCGCCCAGTGCAGCTGAGCTTCATGAGCGAATCACGCCGGCTGATCAACCAGCGCATGAAACAGGAATTGCGTGTGCGCCTGCACTACCCCACAGTGCGCGAAGGACTGCGCGGCGGATCGTAGAGCTACCGCCGCTTGCGCGGCGGATCGTAGGGCTACCGCCGCTTGCGCGGCGGGAAGGGCGCCTGTCCGCGCCAGAAACGGAACATCAGCCACCCGCCCAGCATGCCGCCCAGGTGGGCGAAGTGCGCCACACCGCTGCCGCCCATCAGGCCGAACAGCAGCTCCAACCCGCCGAACACGGCCACGAACACCTTGGCCTTCATCGGGATCGGCGGGATCAGCGGCACGATGGTGCGCTCAGGGAACATCATGCCGAAAGCCAGCAGCAGCCCATACAACGCGCCCGAGGCGCCCAGCGTCGCGCCGAACGACCCCAGCAGCGCCGTCACGGCCAGCTGACACACCGCACCGGCCAGCGCACTGGCGGCCAGGTACTGCAGGTAACGCTTGCGGCCCCAGATCTGTTCCAACTCGGCGCCGAACATCCACAGGCCCAGCATGTTGAACAGCAGGTGGGTGAAGCTGCCATGCAGGAAGGCATAGGTCAGCAGTTGCCACGGCATGAACAACCCCGAGCCGATGGGCCACAGCGCAAACAGCCCCTCCACCCAGCGGCCCAGCAGAAGCTGCACGCAGAACATCACCGTGCAGGCGAGCATCAGGATCTTGGTGGTCGGGGGCAGTTGCGGCATAGATTCCTTCTGGAAAGACAAGACTCATCGGTCGTCCCGGCACCGTCGCGAGCAGCCCGAGGTGCGCGCGAGAAGCGCAGCCGTACATCGGTTCGGCGAGCACCGCAACGCGCAGCTCGAGCTGCGCAGCAGGTGAACGGATGACCGATGGTGCCGGAGGCCGGACTCGAACCGGCACGCCTGTTGAGGGCGGTGGATTTTGAATCCACTGCGTCTACCGATTTCGCCACTCCGGCAGGTGCGACGCGCAGTGCTTGCGCGGGGCGCGATTATGGCACGCAGCCCCGCGCCGCCAGACTGCTTCGCAGTGCCCCGCCACGGCCTTGCTGCCACAATCGAACGAGGAGGTTCCATGTCTGATTCACCCCCACAGTACAAGACCATCGAGGACGTCATCGGCGCCACGCCGCTGGTGCGGCTGCAGCGCCTGCCCGGCCCGGCCATCGCGGCGCGCGGCAACGTCGTCCTCGGCAAGCTCGAAGGCAACAACCCAGCGGGCTCGGTCAAAGATCGCCCGGCCATCAGCATGATCCGCCGCGCCGAAGAGCGCGGCGACATCCGCCCGGGCGACACGCTGATCGAAGCCACCTCGGGCAACACCGGCATCGCGCTGGCGATGGCGGCGGCCATCAAGGGCTACCGCATGCTGCTGATCATGCCGGAGGATCTGTCGATCGAACGCGCCCAGACGATGAAGGCCTTTGGCGCCGAACTCATCCTCACGCCCAAGGCCGGTGGCATGGAGTACGCGCGCGACTTGGCCGAGCAAATGCAGCGCGACGGCAAGGGCCGCGTGCTTGACCAGTTCGGCAACGACGACAACCCGCGCATTCATTACGAAACCACCGGGCCGGAGATCTGGCGCGATACCGGCGGGCGCATCACCCATTTCGTCAGCGCCATGGGCACCACCGGCACCATCACCGGCGTGTCGCACTTCCTGAAGGAAGCCAACCCGGCGGTGCGCATCATCGGCGCCCAGCCGGCCGAGGGGTCACGCATCCCTGGCATCCGCAAGTGGCCCGAGGCCTACCTGCCGAAGATCTTCGACCCGCGCAGCGTGGACGAGGTGGTCAACGTCAGCCAGGCCGATGCCGAAGAGATGGCACGCCGTCTGGCGCGCGAGGAAGGCCTGTTCGCCGGCATCTCGGCCGCCGGGGCCTGCTGGGCAGCGCTGCAGATCGCCCGAGGGGTAGAAAACGCCACCATCGTGTTCATCGTCTGCGACCGCGGTGACCGCTACCTGTCGACCGGCGTGTTCCCAGCCTGAGGACGTGCCACCATGAGTCACTCCACCCTATGGCGCTTTTGTCCCCTGTGCGCCAGCGCACTGGCCTGGCGCGAAGAGGCCGAAGACGGCGGTCCCACATCGCGGCTGCGCTGCACGGCCTGCGACTTCACGCATTGGAACAACCCCACCCCGGTGCTGGCAGCAGTGATCGAGTGCACCGACCGCGAAGGCCGCGTGCTGCTGGCCCGCAATGCGGCCTGGGGCGACAAACCGTTCTTCGGGCTGATCACCGGTTTCATGGAAGCTGGCGAGAGCCCGGAAGAAGGCATCCGCCGCGAAGTGATGGAGGAAACCTCGCTGGCGGTGGACGCCTTGACGCTGCTAGGGGTATGGGACTTCCAGCGCATGAACCAGATCATCATCGCGTACCACGCCCAGGCCCGTGGCGAGATCCGGCTCTCGCCCGAGCTGGTGGACTACCGGCTGTTCGCACCTCAGGACGTGCGTTGCTGGCGCGCCGGTACCGGCCAAGCGCTGGCGCAATGGCTGCGCTCGCGGGGCATTGAGCCGCAGTGGATGTAGCCAGCTCGCCGAGCGCGCGGCCGGTTTGCTCGGCCCAGCTGTGAACAAATCCACCTTTCGCATGACATCGGCACGACGCCGTACCCTGCAGTTGGGGGGCGTCGGGAATGGAAAAAGTTGACGCCCACTGAGGGCAGCCTTACCTTCAGACGCTTTGCAGTCTGTGTTGCGTTGGGCGTCCGATGATTGATTCCGTTTCACCTGCTTGGCCAGCTGCCTGCGCAGCACTACTGCTGGTGCTGCAGGCGGGGCTGGCGTTCACGGAAAGTGGCACCGTCCGGGCCAAGAATGCCCTGCATGGTTTCGCCAAGGTGGCCCTGGGCACCGTCGTCGCCGGCCTGCTCTACACCTTGATGGGCCGCGGCTTGGCGCACGGTGACAGCCTCGGCGGCTGGATCGGCCGCAGCGGCTTTGGATTGTCCGGCTCGGATGGCGGCCTGGCCGGGCTGCCGTTCCAGGCGCTGGTGGCTGCCACCGCGCTGAACCTGGCCTCGGGTGCCATGGCAGAACGTGGACGTCTGGTCGCCTACCTGGGTCTGGCGGTGTTGTTGTCGTTGGTGGTGTACCCGGCTTTTGTCCACTGGAGCGGCCATCCCCAGGGCTGGCTCAGGCAGCTCGGCTTCATCGACGGCGCGGGTGCCGCCAGCGTGCATGGCGTCGGCGCCTGGTGCGCACTGGCGGCAGTGCTGGCAGCCGGGCCGCGGCTGGGCCGCTACGGGCCTGCCGGCGAAGTGCGCGAGATCGCCGGCCACAGCGGGCCGCTGCTGGGCGGTGGCGCGCTGCTGGTGTGGGCCGGCTGGGTGGGCCTGAACGCCGGCTTGTCAACCGATGCGCAAGCCGCCCAGGTGCTGCTGAACACTGGCCTGGCCGGTTGCGCTGGCGGGCTGGCAGCGACGCTGGGCCAGCCGCGTGGTTCCACGCCGACGCTGGCCCGTCGGCTGATCAAGGGCAGCGTCTGCGGCCTGGTCGCCGGCAGCGCCGGGGCGGCCACGCAATCGGCTTGGGCCGCATTGGTCACGGGTGCGGTCGCCGGGCCGTTGTGCCTGTGGGCCGCGCAGCGGTTGCGCAACGCCCGCATCGACGATCCGGTCGATGCCATCGCCATCCATGGAGTGGGCTGCGTGTGGGGTGTGCTGGCCGCCGGGTTGTTCTTCAGTGACGACCTTTTCAATCCCACCCGCCTGACCGTCCAACTGCTCGGTGCTGTGGCCTGCTTCGCCTGGACCTTTCCATTGGCGTACGGCGGCTTCGCCTTGCTGGCACGCATGGGCGCCGGTGTACGCGCCTCGCCCACGCAGGAAATGCGCGGCATGGACTACAGCGAGCTGGCCGTGCTCGCGTATGCCGAGTGCCAGGACTCGCCCGTGCTGCTGAAGATGGAGCGTTGAAGTGACCAGCGCCGCCACCCAGTCCCTCCACCGCCGCGCCGCCTATGCCACCCTGCTGCCCCTGCTGGGCCAGCAGGCGGCGCTGGGCGCGCTCGAACTGGTGCAGGACACGTTGCACTCCGATGCCGCGTCGGACGTGATCGCTTTTGTCGACAGCCTGTCGCAGCGCCACGCTCTGGACGACGCTTCACGCCGACGGCTCTACGCCAGCTTGTTCGCCACGCTGCGCGGGCCGCGGGAGCAGTTGCCACCCGACCCGTGGCCGTTGACGGGCCACGCGCCTTCCGCCCCCCGGGCGCCGCAGTGGAATCCTGCCCTGTGGTCGGCCACCGCGGCGATGCGCTCACCCGTCGCGCCGTGGCTCGCCACCGCGGCGATGCGCTCACCCGTCGCGCCGTGGCTCGCCACGATGGCAGAGCCACATGCCACCGCAGTGCTGGCCGAACACGTGGTGTTCGACGCCCTGGTGCAGGCGCTGATCCGCCAGGTTCAGGACGCCCATGCCGCCTCCCTGGCGGCCCTGCGCGATGCCTGCCTGGTCGAGTTCCAGCGCGCTCAGATCTCGGCCGTCACGCGCGAAACCGCCTGTGCCGCCTGGTACCAGCACCTGCAGCTGCCTACCTCGCACGCCTGGCGCATCCCCGCCACCCGCGAGGAACTGGCCGAGTTGGTGCTGCGTTTCTACCTGGCACTGTGCCGGGTGCTCGGCCCCATGCCCGCAGACCGCCTGCTGGCCCAGGCCGCCCGCGCTGCCGCCACGCTGCCCGAGGCGCAGGACTGCCCGCCCGGGCACCTGCTCTGACGCCCGCCGCGCCGCCCTACCGACCCCGACGATGACTGACAAGAGCCCCCGACTGCGCCTGATGGTGCCCCACGAAGACGGCGCCGACCGTCTGGCTGGCTGGTACCTGCTGAGCGTGTACCTGCAACGCACGCTCGGCCTGGCGCTGCGCGTCGAGCACGCCCCGCCGGGCGACCCAGTGCCGTCACTGGCCCAGGACCGAGGCCTGATCGTCTACGGCCAGGCCCACACCGTGGCCCGCGGCGTGGCCGAGGCCGGCTGGATCCCGGTCATGCGGCCGATGAAGAAGTTCGAGGAAGTGCTGATCCTCGCGCGCCGCGGCGTGACCTCGGGCGCCCGCCGCCCGGTCGCAGTGGCCTGTGGCGAAGACCATTGGCTGCTGCCCGAACTTGGGCTCGATCTGCTGGCCGAACAAGGCCTGGGCGAAGACGACTGGGTGCTGCACAGCCACGCCACGGCCGGCCAGGCGCTGGCGGCGCTGCTTGACGGCGCCTGCGAACTGGCGCTGCTGGCGGTGTCCGACTGGGACCAACTCAAGCCCGCCGCGCGCCATGCGTTCTACCTCGTGGCGCAAAGCCACAGCCGGGCGGCCTTTCCTGCCCTGTGCGTCAGCGCCGACCTCAAGGCGATGCGGCCCGCGCTGATCGACGCCTTCGACGGCCTGCGCCAACATGCCTCCGGCCAGCACATCTGCGCCGACCTGGGCGAAGAAGGCTTCGAGGCTGTGCCGATGCATGGGCTCGAAGCCATGCTGGCCCGCCTGCGGATGCGCATTCCCGCCTGAAACACGCCCCCACGCTCGCTTTGCTCGCTGCCCCCCGAGGGGGCGCAGTGCCCTTGGGGCGGCCCGGCGGGCACTGCACGCCCCCACGCTCGCTTTGCTCGCGGCCCCCGACTCAGAGCGGCGCGGCGCCCCGGGCGTCGATGGCCTGCAGCCAGCGGCGCGCGGTGTCGGGCCGGCCGACGTCGGCATAGGCGTGCGCCAGCGTCAAAGCCAGGGCCAGGGCCTCGCCGCTGGCCGGCGGCGGCGCCTCGTCGGCGGCCGCGGCAGCGGGCGTCACCGGCACAGTGGCCTGCCCCGGCCGCCAGACCAGCGGGCCCACCGCACGGAGCGCGGGCGGGGCCGGCACCGCCGCATCGGCCAGCTCGATCGGGTCGTCCAGCGCCGCGTACAGGGGTTCGTCATCGGCCGCGGCAAGTTGCCGGCTTTCCAGCTCCTCTTCGAGCTGGGAAGCCAGTTGCAGGCGGGAATCGGCGAAGGCCCGCGAGGCCAGTTCGGCGTCGGCCGCGCGGTCGGCCGCGTCCTCGCTCGAACGGCCACGCCGCAGCAACAGCCCCACCGCCACCACGCCCAAGGCGGCAATCACGCCCAACGGCAGCCAGGGCACACCCGGCGGGGCCGGGGCGGCAGTCGCCTCACCGGCTTCGGCTGCGGATGCCGGCGCGGCGACCGGGCCAGCCGCTTCGGTCGAAGCAGATGCTGGCGCTGGCGGGCTGGTCAAGCCCGGTGCACTGGCCGCGCCGGGCAGCGCATGCAACGGCACAGGCACCAGGGCCCGGTTGGCATGGGCCTGACGGTGCTGGGCCACCAGCGCCACGGCCCGCGACAGGTCTTCGGCACGCATGTCGGCCAGCGGCGGAATCACCAGCGAGAGGCCACGCTGGATCTGGTTCAGGTTGCCTTCGGGAAACGCCTGCGGGTTGCGCCGCACGATGGCCACCATGGCCTGGTTGCGGTCGACATTGCTGCTGCCGACGGCGGCGCCGGCAATCTCCCAGAGCGAATCGCCGGGCACGGTGATGCGCACTGCGCCCTGCGTCTCGCTCACCCGCAGCGAGCGCAGGCCGCTGCTGCTTGCCGGCGATGCCACCGGGGCAGGAACCAGCCCGCCGGGCTGCGCCAGCGCGGGAATGGCCAGCCAAGCCAGGGTTGAAACCAGCAGCACCCCGGCGCCCACACGCAACCTCATCACAGCACCCGCTCGATGCTGTCGGCCGCGCGCCTGAGGTCGAGCAGCACCAGCCCCAGCCGCACGGTCGGCGTACACAGCACCGTGAGGATTGCCTCAGGCCCGGCATGCGCCATCAGCACGTAGCCCAGGCGTCCCTTGACCAGCACCTGCTCCAGCTCGCCGCGCGCCAGCTCGCGCGCGGTGCGTTCGCCCAGCGAGACCAGCGCTGCACTCATCGCGCCGACGCGGTCTTCTTCGAGTGCTGGCGGCAACTGCGCAGCCATCACCAGGCCGTCGGTGGACAGCACGGCCGAGGCTTCGATGTCGGCGCTTGAGCCGTTCAGCTCCTCCAGGATGGCGCTCAGCAGTTCAGCGCGCATAGTGCACTCCCAGGGCCCAGGCCAGCTGCGTGAAGGCCTGTTGGTTTAGGCGTGGCTCGCCGCTCACCACCAGGATGAAATGGGCCGGGCCGAAGTGCAGCGGCCAGAAGCCCAGTTCGCTGTAGCCGCCGGCCGCGACGATGCCCCAGCCCTGCTGACCCAGGCGGAAGTGCCGATTCAGCAACGCGGCGTGGCGCCCTTGCAGCGCGGCCACGTCGGCCGCCAGGGCTGCCAGCTCGGCGCTGGGTTCCTCAGCGTAGCCCGCACCACCCAGGCACAGGCCGTTGGGGTCGGCCAGCAGCGCCCGCCCCTCGCTCGACAACGGCCCGAGCAGCGCGGGCAGTGCCGCCTCCAGCCCGGCGGCCGGCGCGCGCAACGGCTCGGCCAGGCCCTGCACCAGGCCGGCCTCCTGCAGGCGAAACAGAAACTCCAGCGCAGCAGCGTCTTGCAGATGGGTCCACTCCTGCAGCAACTCAGTGTTCATCAGCGGCGCCTCGGCCTCGCGCAGCAGGCGCTGCAGGAACTGCGCGGGCAGATCGCGTTCGGTATGGGTGACCGCATAGAACGCCCCCGCCGGCGTGGGGTGCAGGTGGTACGGGCCGTTGAGCGTGTAGGTTTCCATCGTCGGGGCTCTGTGCTGTGCTGCTCAAGCCGCCGGCCAGGCTGCCGGTACCGGCAGGCCTTGGGCGCGCAGCCGCTGGGTCATGGCGGCCAGGGCCGCGTCGTCGCCGTTGAGGCGGTACATCTGGTGCAGTTCGTCGGCCACCTCGCCGTCGTGCGGGTCGGCCAGCAGCGCTTGCTCCAGCAACAGCTGCGCCGCCTCGGCATCGCCCCGGTCGACCAGGTCGATGGCCTGCTCCAGCAGCTGGCTGGCCGAGACCGAGCGAACCGGCGCCTGCGGCGGCCGCACCAAGGCGATGGCGCCGATCAGCCCCCGGCCCAGCACCGCCTGCGAGGCCGCCGGCAAGGCGGTGTAAGGCCCCAGCCCCGAACCGAGATGGCGCGCGAGGTAAGCATGGTGATCCGGCGCCAACCATGGGCGCGCGCGGGCCAGCAGCCCAGCGCGCAGTTCGGGCCCGCTCGGCCCCAGCGCCAGGAATACATCGAGCAGCGCGTCGAACAGGGCGCCCTCCTGCGCCGCCGCATCGCCGCCTTCAAGCGCCGCATGGCACTCCTGCAGCACCCGCGCGACATGGGTCGCCAAATCCAGCGGATCGCGCACCAGCCGGGCCCGTTGCAAACGCCCCCGCGCCGGCCCGACCTGCGACAAGGCCCCGCCAGCGCGCCCTGCCGCCACCGAGCCCTCGGGCTCCAGCAGGGCCCAGAGATCCACCGGCCGGAAAGCCACGTCAGCCATCGCTGCCCCGTCGGCGGCAACGCTCTCTTCCAGCCCCGGCGTGACGGAGGGTGAACTCATCGATGGATCCTTGTGCGTCTTGCGCCATGGTCATGCGCAACATTGATGCGCTGCGCAGCACAGCCGCAGGCCGCCGGATGTTACTGACTGTGGCCGGGATTGAGACCCCTCCCAATGGGCGGTGCCACGCGAATAACGACCACCAAGGCCGTCAATCGGGCACCGGCGCGGCCCGGGCGCCCGCTGGATCACCCAGCCGCAGGTTGCGGTACGCGCCCGGCTGCACGCCGGTCCAGCCCTTGAAAGCGCGGTGAAAGGAACTGGCTTCCTGGAAGCCCAGTGTCGCTGCGATGTCGCCCAGGTTCTGCGTGCCGTGACACAGCAGGTGGATCGCCAGGTCGCGCCGTACTTCGTCCTTGAGGCGACGGAAGCTGCTGCCCTCGGCCTCCAGCCGCCGCTGCAGCGTGGAAGGTGACACATGGCATTCGCCGGCCAGCGCGTCGATCGTCAGATCCTCGGCCTGCAACGTGGCCTGGGTGTAGCGATGGCGCATGCGGTGGCGCAGGCGCGAGGTCCAGCTGGTTTCATTGCGGTACTTCAGGAACACCGACTGCGGCGCATCGCGCAGGAAGCGCTTCAGGCTGGCGTCGTCCGGCACCACGCGCGCCGACAGCACGCCAGCGCCGAACCACAGCGCCGTGCGTGGCTGGCCGAAGCGCAAGGCGTCGGCGAACATCAACCGGTACTCGGCCACATGCGCGGGCGCCGCGCTGGCGAAATCCACCCGCAGGATGGGTACACGTCGCCCGGCCAGCCAGCACAGCAGGGCCTGCAGCATCACCAGCAGCGTTTCGTCGGCGAAGTGGTGGGCGGGCGCATCGGCAATGCGGTTGTCCGTCACCAGCGCGGCCTCGTCGCCCTGCAGTTCCAGGCCCGGTGCGACATCGTCGAGGATGACCCCGAAGCCGCGCAGCACCAGGCGCAGGGCCTGCTCCACCGTCTCACCCTGCAAGGCGGCGTGGCACAGCAGGTTGAAGCTGCCCACCTTCATGCGGCGGGCATCGAGCCCGAAGAATTCATCGTCCAGCACCTGCGCTACCGCCAGCCACAGCGCCGCAAAACTCTGCGCCGGCACGCGCACCTGGTCCATGGCCAGCAGCTCGGGGGCAATGCCACAGGCCTGCAGCAGGTGCTGCGCCCGCTCGCCCGGCACATTGGCCAGCGCGGCGCGAACAAAGGCGATCGAGACCGTGTGGCGTTCAGACCGAGTCGACATGCGGTGAATTGTCGCGCCGCCCTTCTTCGGCGGCCATCGTTTGCCATCGGAGCACCCCCCGTACACTGCCGCACACCACGCGTCAGCTCGTCCCACCATGCCCGCCGAATCCACCACCGCCCGCCTGCTGCAAGTCAGCGTGCGTGATGTCCAGTGCGGAGAGGGCGTGCGCATCGTCGAGCCGGCCAACGTCTACGAATGCGGGCTGGGCGACGGCGTGTTCGTCGGGCCGTTCACCGAGATCCAGCGCGGTGTGGTGATCGGGGCGCGCACCAAGGTGCAGTCGCATGCCTTCATCTGCGAGCTCGTCAGCATCGGCGACGACTGCTTCATCGGCCACGGCGTGATGTTCGTCAACGACCTGTTCCAGACCGGCGGCCCGGCCCGCGGCGACCGCACCCAGTGGCGCAGTACCACCATCGGCCACCGCGTCTCGATCGGCTCCAACGCCACCATCCTGCCGGTGCGCATCTGCGATGGCGCGGTCATCGGCGCCGGCGCCGTGGTGACCCGCGACATCACCCGGCCCGGCATCTACGCCGGCAACCCGGCGCGGCTGCTGCGCACGCTGCCCGATTGAATCCCGGCGGCAGCCACCTTGGCTGTCGCAGCGATTTCGTCCAAAATGCAATCTCACTGCATTTTGGACGAATCTTGGTTCCGCCCAACAATCTCACCCGGTTTCTCACGCCGCACATCGCCGAGGCCAGCGCAGTTTTTCCAGTGGTGCTCGTCACCGGGGCCCGGCAGGTGGGCAAAACCACGCTGCTGCGCGCCGCGGCCGAGGCCGGGCGCCGCTACGTCACGCTCGACGATCCGCTCGTTCTGCGGCTGGCCCGCGAAGACCCGGCGCTGTTCATCCAGAGCCATCCGGCGCCCGTGCTGATCGACGAGATCCAGTACGCCCCGCAACTGCTGCCGCTCATCAAGATCGCCGTGGACAGCGCCCACACCCCGGGCGCGTACTGGCTTACCGGCTCACAGCCCTTTCACCTGATGCAGGGCGTGGCCGAGTCATTGGCCGGGCGAGTGGCGGTGTTGCCGCTGTTGGCCCTGTCGCGACGAGAAGCGCTCGGGCTGCCCCCCGCCGGGCCCTTCGTGCCCACCGCCGAGACCCTGCGCATCTACGCCGCGACCGGGCTGCGCAACGATCTCGAAGGCCTTTACCAGCAGATCTGGCGCGGCAGCTACCCTGCCCTGGCAACGCAACCCGCGATGAACAAGGACCTGTTCTACGCCTCGTACCTGCAGACGTACCTGCAGCGCGACGTGCGCGACCTGGCGCGCGTGGGTGACGAGAGCGCGTTCGTACGCTTCCTGCGTGCGGCGGCAGCACGAACGGCCCAGTTGCTGAACATTGCCGACCTGGCGCGCGACACCGACATTGCGCCCAACACGGCCAAGCACTGGCTGTCGATCCTCGAAGCCTCGGGCATCGTCTACCTGCTGCAACCCTGGCACACCAACCTCACCAAGCGGCTGGTCAAGACTCCCAAGCTCTACCTGCTGGACACCGGGCTTTGCAGCTACCTCACGCAGTGGAGCAGCCCGCAAACGCTGCAGGCCGGCGCGTTGTCGGGGCCGATCTTCGAGACGTGGGTGATCACCGAGATCCTCAAGAGCCATGCGCATGCCGGTCGGCACACGCCGTTCCACTACTACCGCGACAAGGATCAGCGCGAAATCGACCTGCTCATCGAACAGAACGGACACCTGCACCCCGTCGAGTGCAAGATGTCGGCAACCCCGGGCGCCGATGCGCTCAAGGGCATGCAGGCCCTGGCCCACACCGGCGCCCCGGTGGGCGAGGGCGCGGTGGTCTGCATGGTGCCGGAGCCGCTTGCGCTGGCGGCCCGGCCCGGCATCGCCGCCGTGCCCGCCTGGGTGCTCTGACGATCCGGCTGCCGGGCTCCGACAATACGCCATGGCTTCCACCTCCCACGTCACTGTCCCCTTCAACGACCTGCACGCCCAGTACCTCGGCATCAAGGACGAGATCGACGCGGCCATCGCCGAGGTCATCCGCACCAGCGCCTTCGTGCGCGGGCCGCAGGTGCTGCGCTTCGAAGAAGAATTCGCCGCCGCACTGGGGGTGGCTCACTGCGTGAGCTGCGCCAACGGCACCGACAGCCTGTACATAGCGATGCACGCGCTGGGCGTGCAGCCCGGCGACGAGGTGCTGGTGCCGGCACACAGCTGGATTTCCACCAGCGAGACCGTCACCCAGGCCGGTGGCACGCCGGTGTTCTGCGACACCGACGCGGCCACCTTCACCATCGACCCGGCGCAGATCGCCACCCGCATCACCCCGCGCACGGTGGGCATCATCCCCGTGCACCTGTACGGCCAACCGGCCGACATGGACGCCATCATGGCGCTGGCCGCAAAGCACAAGCTCTGGGTGCTGGAAGACTGCGCGCAAGCGCACCTGGCGCGCTACAAGGGCCGGCTGGTGGGCACCTTCGGCAACGCTGCCTCCTTCAGCTTCTACCCCGGCAAGAACCTCGGTGCGATGGGCGACGCCGGCGCCGTGGTCACGCCCGACCGCCAACTCGCCGAGCGCATGGCCCGCTTCGCCCGCCACGGTGGCCTGACCAAGGGCGAGCATGTGATCGAAGGCATCAACAGCCGGCTCGACGGGCTGCAGGCCGCCATCCTCAGCGTCAAACTGCGCCACCTGCCGGCCTGGACCGCGCGCCGCCAGCAGGTGGCCACGGCCTATGCAGAAGCACTGCGCGGCATACCGGGCCTGACCCTGTCCAGCGTGGCCGATGGCCGCGAACATGTCTGGCATCTCTACGTGGTGCAGCACGAACAGCGCGACGCGCTGGCGCGGCACCTGACTGCGCAGGGCGTGCAGACCGTCGTCAACTACCCCGTCGCGCTGCCCTTCTTGCCCGCGTACCAGCGCTTTGGACATCGACCGGAGGACTTCCCGGTGGCTCACGCTCATCAGTCACGGATTCTTTCGCTGCCGATGTTTCCGGAGATCAGCGCGGCGCAGCTCGAACACGTGGCGCGGGCGGCGCGGGGATTTGCCTTGTAAATTGATCGGTAGCCGATCAATTTACAAGGATGCGGGTGGACACGCTGATGGTGTCCGCGGTTTCTGGCAAGCCCTCGAAGACCAGGCCATCGAACAGGCCGATGTGGTCGCACCCGTGGTGCGGCGCTACCCGTTGGCCCGCCATGTCAAGGTGATTCCGGTGTGGGAGCTGCCGTTGGTGCTGGGAGAGCCGGTCCCTTGAATGTGGCTATTTTTGCCACAATGCCCCAACTACCTGCGCCAGGAGCGCTGCCGTGATCACCGACCTGCCAAGCCTTGATGCCTTGCCCCGCCAAAACGCCTCGCAGGTGAAGAACAAGTGGGGCGACGTGGTGCGAATGGTGCGCCAATCGGGCAGCGTGGCAGTCACCCACCATTCGACGATTGAGATGGTGCTGCTGGACGCAAACACCTACCGGCAACTAACCCAGGACATTCACGCACTGAAGGCACGCGAGCAATCGGCGCTGGACGCATTGACCGAGCGGTTCAACACACGGCTGGCCGTGCTGCAACGACCCGACGCGGCACAGCAGGTGACTGCACTGTTCAATGCCAAGGGCAAGCTGGCCCGCCGCCCGAAAGCCGGCCCGTCGTTCTGATGCCTGCCGCCGCACGGCCGTTCATCTTCGTCCTGGCCGGCGTCAAAGGCGCCGGGAAAAGCTCGGTAGGTGGCGCCATGCTGGCCGATCACGGACTCACCTGGTTCAATCTCGATGCCTATGCCCGCGAACTGACGGTCCAGTTTGACCTGCCGCTGGCACAGGCCAACAGCCAGGCTTGGCAGCATGGGAAATACCTGCTTGAAGCGGCACTGGCCGATGGCACGAACCACGCGTTCGAAACCACCCTGGGCGGCCGCACCATCGCCGACCTGCTGGCCCAGGCCACACTCACCCATCGGATCGTCATGCTCTTCTGCGGCCTGTCGTCACCCGAACAACATCTCGCGCGGGTCGCCTTGCGCGTGGCCCATGGTGGCCACCCCATTGCGGAACAAAAAATCCGCGAGCGCTGGGTCGCCTCCCGCGTCAACCTGATCAAACTGCTGCCGGTGCTCGCGCACCTGCAAGTGCTCGACAACAGTGCCGAGGCGCTGTCGGGGCACGACATTCCAGACCCGGTACTGGTGCTTGAAATGACCGACGGCCGGATGGTGTTCCCGGCCCGCGACGACGCCACAGCCTTGGCGGCCACGCCGCAATGGGCGCGGCCGATCGTGCAGGCAGCCATCGAAGGGCCACCCCGATCTGCCAGATCGGGGCGCGTTCATGCAAATCGCAAACAAATTTTCTCAGTTCGGCACCCAGCGCCGATCCGGCCTCGCCAGGCTTTTACACTTCGCCATCTTTTCGTCGCTCCCCCCTTCTCGAAGGCACGCTGTTTCATGCGATTGATCCGTTCCCGGTTTGCGGCCCTGGTTTGGCTGGCAGTGAGTGGTACCAGCCTCGGCCTCTGGCCCAGTGCAGCCGAGGCGCAGAGCGCAATGACCTCCGGCGGTGGCGGTGGCGGTGGCGGTGGTGGGATGGGTGGCGGCATGGGCGCGGCAGGTGGTGGCAGTGCTGGTTCCATGGCGCCCAGCGCCAGCGGCCTCGGCCCGGCAACCGCGCCGACCACCCCGGGTGTGCCCACCATCACCAACGGCCCGGCCGACTTGCTGAACCCGCAGCAGGGCAACGGCGACCGCGCCACCCAGGAAGTGAAGGCCGATGGCGGTGGCACTGTGCGCCAGCCGCTGGTGCCCAACGAGTTCCAGCGCTTCGTCTACAACGCCACCGGCCAGGCGCTGCCACTTTTTGGCCAGCGTTACTTCGACGAGGCCGAGCGCACCTTCGCGCCGACCGACCGCATCCCCGTGCCGGCCGACTACGTGCTGGGCCCCGGCGACGAGCTGTACATCCGCGCCTGGGGCGCCATCGACGTGGACTACCGCGCCACCGTCGACCGCAACGGCCAGATCAGCCTGCCGCGCGTAGGCAGCATCGGCGTGGCCGGGCTCAAGGCCAACGAGGTGCAAGGCCACCTGCAAAGCCAGATCGGGCGGCTGT
This sequence comes from Burkholderiales bacterium, assembly GCA_039932275.1. GTDB lineage: Bacteria > Pseudomonadota > Gammaproteobacteria > Burkholderiales > Burkholderiaceae_C > Sphaerotilus. The sequence continues at coordinate 17,587 of JBDTQF010000001.1, read as the reverse complement.
ACAAGAACTTCAGTCTCAATGTCACCCTGGGCCAGCTGCGCAGCATCCAGGTGTTCGTGGTGGGGCAGGCCCGCCGGCCCGGCAGCTATACCGTCAGCAGCCTCTCCACCCTGGTGAACGTGGTGTTCGCCAGCGGCGGCCCGGGCGCCAACGGCAGCCTGCGCAGCGTGCAGCTCAAGCGCGGCGACCGCGTGGTGGCCGAACTGGACCTTTACGACTTCATCACCAACGGCAACAAGGGTCAGGACGCCCGCCTGCAGCCCGGCGACGTGATCGTCTTCATCCCCGCTGGCCCGCGCGCAGCGCTGATCGGTGCCTTGGACGCACCCGCCATCTACGAGCTCAAGCCCGGCGGTGAAACCATTGCCAGCGTACTGGCCTACGGTGGGGGCACCAATGCCGCCACCAACATGCAGAACGCCCAGCTGGAACGCATTGACGCCAGCAACCCGCGCGCACCGCGCACCGTCAACAAGGTGGAACTGGCCGGTGCCATCGGCAACATGAAACTGCGCGACGGCGACGTGCTCACCCTGTTCAGCGTGGCACCCCAGTTCGCCAACGCCGTGACGCTGCGCGGCAACGTGGCCGCCCCGCTGCGCTACCCCTATATGCCCGGCATGCGCGTGAGCGACCTCATCCCCGACAAGGACGCGCTCATCACCCCCGACTACTACGTGCGCAAGAACAAGCTGGTGCAGTTCACCGAATCACGCGACGTCAACACGGCGACCGTGGCGCATGACATGAAGAACATCGTCGACGAACCCAACTGGGAATACGCCGCCGTCGAGCGTCTTGACCCCAACACGTTGACGATGCAACTGCTCCCGTTCAACCTTGGCAAGGTCGTGCTCGAGCACGACAAGGGCAACGACTTGCTGCTCCAACCCGGCGACGTGGTGACCATCTTCGCCAAGAACGACATCCGCAACCCCGTGGCGCGCCAGACCCGCCTGGTGCGTGTGGAAGGCGAAGTGGCCGCGCCGGGCATTTACCAGGTCGCGCCTGCTGACACGCTGCAGTCGCTGATCGCCCGCGCCGGGGGCCTGACGCCGGAAGCCTATGTCTACGGCACCGAGTTCGCCCGCGAAGAAACGCGCCAGAAGCAGCAGATTGCGCTGGACGATGCGGTGAAGCGCCTGGAAGTGGAGCTGGCCAACGCAGGTGCAACGCAAGCCGCCAACCTTTCGGCCACCAATGCACAGAGCGCCGACCAGTTGCAAGCCGCGCAACTGGCGGCCAGCCGGGCTCAACTCTCCCGCCTGAAGAGCATGAAGGCCAGCGGCCGCATCTCGCTGGAGCTTGATCCCCGCGCCGAGAGTGCGCAGGCTCTGCCAGATCTGCGCCTGGAAGACGGCGACCGCCTGCTGGTGCCACCGCGGCCCGCCTATGTATTTGCGGTGGGCGCAGTAGCCAACAACAACGCTCTGCTGTGGAAACCCAATCGCAAACTGGCCGACTACCTCGACTCAGCCGGCGTGAACGCCGAGGCCGACATGGAAAATATGTTCGTCGTACGTGCCGATGGCTCGATAGTGCACAGCAACCGCAGAGGGTTGTTCTCGGGCATAGAAAAAGTCGTCCTGATGCCTGGCGACTCTGTTGTGGTACCCGGCAAGACCAACCGCGAAACCTTCTGGACGGCGTTTGTGCGAGGGCTCAAGGACTGGTCGCAGATCCTGTACCAGTTTGGGCTCACGGCGGCGGCCATCCAGACGCTCAGGAATTGAGGCTGCCATGAATACACAGCCTCCCGCCACCCCACCCATTGCAGCCACGCCTGTGCGTCATGAGGTGTCGGGGCTCGACCTGGCACTGGTGCTCACACGGCATCTCAAATTGGTGTTGGGCATGCCTTTGCTCATCGGCGCCGTGGCGCTGGGCGCCACCTACCTCATCACGCCCAGCTTCACCAGCAGTACCCAGATCATGCTGCCGCAGCAGCAGCAAAGTGGCGCTGCTGCGCTGCTCGGTTCGTTGGGTGGCTTGGCTGGTGCCGCCGCCGGTGGTGCGCTGAAAAACCCGGCTGACCAGTGGATCGGCTTCCTCAAGAGCCGCACGGTACAAGACGCGATGATCGCCCGCTTCAATCTGCGCGAACGTTATGAAGCCGAGTACCAGTTCCAGGCCCGCAACACCCTGGGCGGGAAGACGGTGGTCACCGCCGGCAAGGATGGGATGATCAACATTGACGTCACTGACCACGACCCCAAGGCCGCGGCCGACATGGCCAATGCCTATGTGGACGAACTGCAGAAGTTGAGCAAGACCCTCGCGGTGACTGAAGCTGCGCAACGCCGAGTATTCTTCGAGGGGCAGCTATCGGACGCCAAGGACAAACTCGTCAAGGCTGAGACTGCCCTGCGCGCCAGCGGCGTGAACCAGAGCGTACTGAAGACCAACCCGGAGGCAGCCATCGCGGGCGTCGCACAGCTCAAAGCCCAGATCACTGCCACCGAAGTGCGCATCTCAGTGCTGCGGGGGCAAATGGCGCCCGGCAACCCCGAGCTTCAATTAACGCTGGCCGAGCTGGGCTCTCTGCGCAGCCAACTAGCCAAGGCAGAACGCGCTGACGTCGGCGATGACACCAACAAAGCCGGTGCTGAGTACGTCGCTCGGTTTCGCGAATTCAAGTACTACGAAACACTGTTCGAGTTGATGGCCCGCCAATACGAGCTTGCGCGCTCGGATGAGGCCAAAGACGGCGCCCTCATCCAGGTGGTCGATACAGCACCAGTGCCCGAGTGGAAGTCCTCGCCCAAGCGCGGCATGATCACGGTCCTCAGCTTCATGATGGCGCTGACTTTCAGCGTCATCTACGTGCTGCTGCGCGAAGCAGCGCGCAACGCGGCGCAGCGGGACCCGCTGGTGGCAGAGAAGCTCGCGCGGCTCAAGCATGCCATTCAGCCTTGGCGCCGAGGGAGCGCCCGCACTTAACGCGGAACCGCAATGTCGCGGCCCGGTAATAACGTCGGCCGCGAACAGGGCTTGCACCCTCAATGCGCGGCTGGCTGCCCGGCCAACCAGGCTTGAAACATCAGCACGTCCCACAGCAGGTAATGCCACTCGCGTCGGCCGCTGAGGTGTTCGGTCCATTTGCGCCGAACCAGTGCGACATTGAAGAACCCTTGCCGGCGCAAGCGCCCCTCGTCCAGCAGGTCCTCAGCCCAGGGTCTCAACGGCCCCCGCAGCCAGGCAGCGAGCGGCACGCCAAACCCCATCTTCGGCCGCTCGATCAACTGACGCGGCACATGCCTGAACAGCACCTGCCGCAGCGGCCACTTGGTGATGCCGTCGCGCAACTTGTAGGCCAGCGGCAGGCGCCAGGCGAATTCGACCACCCGGTGATCGAGCAGGGGCACGCGCGATTCCAGCGACACACTCATCGCCGCACGGTCGACCTTGACCAAGATGTCGTCCGGCAGGTAGTTCAGCATGTCCAGCGCCATCATGCGCGACACATCGCTGAAAGCCTCGAAAGGCGGCGCATTGCCGTTCATCATTGTTGGCGGCTCGGTCGCACCCGTCACCACCTCGGCCGGTTTGTGCCAGTGCGAGACCATGCTGAGGTACAACTCCTCGGCCGTGCGGGCCCCCAACACCCTCGCGCCCTTGTGCAGCTTGTCGCCTAAGTTGTTCCACCGCCGCATGACGGGGAGGACGGGGCTCAAGGCATCCGCGATACGGCTCCAGGTCTCCGGTGACAACGCCGTCAACAGGCCCGCGCCGACCTTGCGAACACCCATGGGCGTCGCCGAAATACCGCGCCAAAGCTTGTCGGAAGCTTGGTAACGCTTGTAGCCGCAGAACAACTCGTCGCCACCGTCGCCGGACAGCGAGACCGTGACGTGCTGGCGTGCCAGTTGCGACACCAAGAAGGTCGGGATCTGCGACGAATCGGAGAACGGCTCGTCATAGATGGTCGGCAACCGCGGAATCACCTCCAACGCCTGTTCAGGCGTCACATACATCTCGGTGTGGTCGGTGCCCAGGTGCGCGGCCACCGTCTTGGCATGCGCCGCCTCGTTGAACCTCGGATCATGGAAACCCATGGTGAAGGTGCGCACGGGCCGGCTCGACTGCGCCTGCATCAGTGCAACGATCAACGATGAATCCACGCCGCCGGACAAGAAGGCACCCAATGGCACGTCGGCCATCATCTGCCGCTTGACCGCGTCCTTCAGCAACACCTCCAACGCATCGACGGACTGTTCGGGCGTGCCTTCGAACGGGTGGGTGAGCCCATCCCGCGCCACTTGTGCGCCCGACCAGTACCGCCTAATGGCCGGTGTGCGCTGCCCCCCCGCCCGCAGCGTGAGCAGGCAACCCGCTTCGAGCTTGGCAATGCCCTCAAAGATGGAATGCGGCGCCGGTACGTAGTTGTGCCGCAGCATCAAGGCCAAAGCGTTGCGATCGACGCGGGACTTGAACGCCGGATGCCGCTGCAACGCCTTGAGTTCTGAACCGAACAGGAACACCGCCTCCCGGCCCTCACCCTGCCACCCGTAATACAACGGCTTCTCGCCGAGACGATCACGCACCAGCGTGAGCGCGTGGTCCTGTCGGTCCCATACCGCGAGGGCGAACATCCCGACGCTGCGCCCGACCGTGGCCTCAATACCCCAGGCATCGAACCCGGCCAGCAGCGTTTCGGTGTCTGAGTGTCCCCGCCACGTCGGCGCGCGGCCGGTGGCTTCCAGCTGTTCGCGCAACTCAAGGTGGTTGTAAATCTCGCCGTTGAACACCAGCATGTAGCGCGTGCTGGGTGAACCCATCGGTTGATGGCCCGCCGGAGAGAGGTCGACGATGGCAAGCCGTCGATGCGCCAAGCCGATGCCGAATTGCGTGTCGGCCCAATAACCATCACTGTCGGGCCCGCGAGCAATGATGGCGTCGGCCATCGGTCGCAGCAACCCCGTCAAGTCTTCGTTCGATCCGCCCAAATCCGCGGCCAAAACCCCCACCAGTCCACACATGCTTATGGATTCCCCGTTGTTGTTCTCGATTTATCCCAGTACACGTCGTCGAACTTCTGCACGGCGCGGTCCATGCTGAATTCGGCGACGATGCGCTGGCGGGCCCGCAGACCCAACGCTCGCCGCTGCCCCCGGGTCAGATGCGCCAAGCTCTCGATACCTGCGGCCAGCGCTTCGGCATCCTGCCTGGGCACCACGATGCCGGTCTCCCCCACGATCAGCGCCGCATCACCCACATCGGTGACGACGCAGGGCACGCCCATCACCATCGCCTCGCCCACTACATTGGGAAAGCCCTCCGTCCGAGACGATAGGCAGAACACATCCATTGCACCCAGGCACTGCGCAATGTCTGAACGTTCCCCCAGCAAAACCATGTGACTTGCCAACCCCGCGTCGCGGATCAAGTCGGCCAGGAACTCATTGCGTGCGTCAATACCTCGGCCAACCATCAAGAACCTCGCGCCAGGCACCGCACGAACCACCCGCTGTGCCGCGGCCACGAAATTCGGAACGTCCTTTGCGCCATTGAAGCGCCCGACGAAACCGACCACCAAATCTTCGCGGCCCAGTCCTTGCGAATCCCTGAAGGCGCCTATCGCCTCATCGTCCAGCGGCGTGCGGGTCGTCACATCGAAACCGTTTGCGATGACGACCATGCGCCCGCCTGCGTAACCCAGCGCTCGATGGTTGCGCGCGGACGCGTTGGCCGCGCAAACGATGGCATGCGGCACCCAGCGCGACATCACCGCGCAGATTTGCCGCACCCACCGCGCGGATCCCGCACTATCCTTGACGATTTCGGTGGTGCGCACGCCCCAGATGACCCGCGGAACCCCAGCCAGCCGGGCGACGCTGCCACCCAGCAGATCGGCGTGGTACATCCAGGTCTGCACCACTTCGGGCCGCCGCTGGCGCAAAAGGCGATACAGACGCAGCAGCGCACCCGGCACGTCGAACGGCGAGCGGATACCCAATGGAATCACCTCTACGCCAGCCGCCGAGAGTTCTGGGCCAATCACACCGGGGGACGTCAGGGAGACCACGGTATGCACCCCGCCATGGCTTGCACCGTGAGCCGCCACCAGGCGCTGCAACATGCGCTCGGCACCTCCCACATTGAGCCCGACGATGACGTGAACGACGTTCAAGACACGGCCCCGACGGCCTTGAACACCGCATCCCATTCGCTCAATACCCGAGGCAGCCCGTACCGTTCCCGCACCGACTGCCGCGCCCGACTGCCCAGTTGTTCGCGCAGCGCCGCATCGCCCAGCAACTGCAGCAACGCGCCGGCCAATGCCGGCTGGTCATTCAGCGGCACCAGCAGCGCGTCCTGGCCATTGCGCGAGATCTCGCGAGGCCCGCTTTCGCAGTCGAAAACCACACAGGGCAGACCCAGCCCCATCGCCTCCAGCAACGCGTTTGGAAAGCCCTCGAAGCGCGAGGCCATCACAAAGGCATGCGCCTGGGCCATGGCATCCCAAGGCGCAGTCGTATTGCCTTTGAGCGTGACCCGCTCGGACAACTGCAGGCGGTCAATCTGCATCTGCAGGGCAGCGCGCAACGGACCATCGCCATAGATGGCGTAGTCCCACTGCGGGAACTGGGCGGCCACCGACGCGAAAGCGTCGATCATGCGGTGCACCTGCTTTTCTTCGGACAGACGCCCGACGCTCACCAGCGTCTTGCGCGGTGCGTCAGCACGTGCGAGGCATTGCATCGACCCAATGGCCTCCGGCAACGGGTTGGGGATCGTCGTCACCAGCTTGGGCAGGCGGAAGTACCGGCCAACCTTGGCCTCCACCGCCTTCGTCTGCACCACCAATGCCTTTGCACGCGGGTAGGTCAGGTTGCAGGCCAGGCGCAGGAGACGAGACATCGGCATGTGCTGTGGATCGCTGCGCTCGCTCATCACGATGGGCACACCCATGCGACCTGCCGAGACGACCGCCGACGTATTCACATTCGACAGAAAGGACACCACTACATCGGGCCCCGCATCGCGAACCATGCGCGCCAGCGTGCGCATGCGTGCGACATAGCCAGGCTCCAACCTCCGCCGCTTCACAGCATCGGCCAAGAAGCGCACTTGGACCTTCGGATGGAAGCGGTAGAAGGATCCCCCCCCGCCTGAATACGTCGGTATGACCGTCACCGCATCGCCTCGTTCCGCCCAGGCATTGCACAGCACCGAGGCCACCCGCTCGGCACCGCCTGAATTCAGCGAACTGACAAGAAAAAGAATCTGCAAACCACTCTCACTCACTTGCGGTCAGTCGGACCCGCCCGCTGCCGGACAAGGCACCTGGGCTTCCCGCCTACAGAGACACCCCGATCCGCAGCAACGACTGCCCAAGCAACCGGGACCCAACGTCATTCAGGTGCCCGCCGTCCCGATAAATCAGAACGCCATCGAGGAGCGGGCTGCACACCTGGCCAGCACAAATCACTTGATTCGGGTCCACCACATGGACGATCGGGTAGCGCGCCCGGATCTGATTGAAGTAGGACGGCGCATCCAGTTTTGCACCCTCGCAGGTGTCCCTCGACCGGTACATCAGGCTCCGAACAGGGCAACTGCTGGCCCGGTCAATGCCGTTGTTGGCCAGCACGATGGTCAGTTCAGCACCGGTCTTGAGCACGGTTTCGATCGAGCGCATCAGCTTGTCCATTACGTCGGGTTGCCGCGGCCAATTGGCCGCGAGTATGACGTGGGAGAAATGGCCGTTCGTTACTTGCGCAAAAGCGCTCTCATTGCGCTTGCGACACCGCTCGGCATAAGACGGTGCCGCACCATTGTCAAAGCCCAGCAACGGCGGACAGCCGTCCATGGTGTAGTCCATCAGCGAGAGCCCTTGCGCCTTGGCCATGACATCGAGCATCCCGGTGAAATGATTGGCGTAGGAGTCCCCGATCAAGATGCCATCGAGTACCGGTTTGTCGGAACCCAGGCGACAGGCGGGACTCGGGGGCGTGTCGTACAAGGCCGTGGGCACATGGCAACCCTTGCGAAGCAGGTCAGGTTTGGCTTCCAACACTCTTTCATAGGCCGCGACCCGCGCATCGAAACGCCCTGGGAAGCCCTCCGCTCGCGCTGCAACCAACCCAATGGACGCCACCACCGCCACTGGCAGGGCGAAGCGCCACAGCACCACGCCCGAGGCGGCGCGCGAAGCACCCGTCTTGCGCAGGGGCACCTCAACGAACTTCCAGGACAGCCATGCCAACCCAATGGAGGCACTTGCCACAAGCACAGCCACCAGCGGGCTGATCGCAACGTGCGTGTAGTTCAGGTACGCAATGATCGGCCAATGCCACAGGTACAGCGAATAAGAGATGAGGCCGATGGAGACCATCGGGCGGTTCGTCAAGATGCGCGAGAGCCCATGCTGCGCACCGCCTGCCCAAATCAGCAGGGCCGCCCCCAGACACGGCCAAAGGGCGTTCAGGCCGGGAAAGGACGCTGCCTTGTCCAGCAACCACAACGACCCTCCGATGAGCGCCAAGCCGACAGCGGCACACGCGGTGGCCAACATCGGTGAGGGCCGCCTCCCGTTGCGCGCCATCAGCGCCAATACACCACCAATCATCAACTCGAAGAAGCGCGCGGGCAGCAGGTAATACGACGCCGAGGCCACTTTGCCCACCGCGACTTCCGACACTGCGACAGCGCCGATGGTGGCGATGACGAGTATGACCACCACGTACCGCCGAGCGAAGCGGACCAGCAGAACGATGATCAAAGGCCAAAGAAGATAGAACTGTTCCTCTACACCCAGGGACCAGGTATGCAGAAGAGGCGCCTCACTGGCCGTACCCGCAAAATAGTTGCCGTACTCGCGCCAGAAAAACACATTGGACATACCCACCATTGCATAGATCGCGCTTTTGGTCAGGCGCACAAGATCGGCCGGAGACAGCAGCACGCAGCCGACAACCAGCGACACCATCAGTACGAGCAACAGAGCAGGGATGATTCTGTTAATGCGACGCTTGTAGAACTCACGTAGAGAAAACTTATCGTCCAACGACTCCTTGAACACTTGGGATGTGATCAAGTAGCCCGAGATGACGAAGAAGATGTCCACCCCGATAAAACCACCCGGAAGGAACGCGGCGCTTATGTGATGAATCAAGACTGCAAGTACCGCAACAGCGCGAAGCCCGTCCACGTCGGGACGATATGATTCGCTTCTCATAGGTTTCCCATGCCACTGAAATCGATGACACTTCATATTTAATCGAATGCAAAGTGCTTTTTGAGAAGAAATAGATAAAATATCTAGCAACAAAATTGCGCCATAAATTCAAGCAACATCATAATATTCCCCTAAATCCTATTAATATTTGATCATATGTTCCACTTTTTATTCCGCCGTATATTAGAATAATAACAGCAGCAAAATTTAAAATGAGAGCCATCTTATGTCGGGACCAGATTTCATCAATTTCCATAACTAACGGGAACAAGAAGAACATTGCCGAGTAGTATCCGACCCGCGAAGTCCCTATCGGAAACAGAAAAAAGCACACAATTAGCCATATAGAAATTCCGACTGATAGTTGACAACCAAGTTGAGATAGACCAACAGGCCTATCTTTGTTGGAAAGAACCAACGATAGCGACGGAGCAGCCAGTAAGATAACGCCAACGAGATAGTTAAAACTGGACACACCCTCATCTGTCTCATAGATATCTGCGCGGCGACCCGCAAAATCAGCGAATAGAATTCCACCCAAAGAAGCGATCGCACCAAATACTACGATACAAGCAAATATAAATAATAGTGGACGCCTCTCTCCCCGAAATATTCTGGCCATTAGAACAATCACAAGGGGAACAAGAAAAGTGGTGTGAATTGCAGACGCAATAACCGCCCCAAGAACAACAGGACCTCCGAGAAAATAAAACAAGCAGAACACAGAAAAAGCCAACCCTTGTCGGATTTGAAAAAACCCAACCACCGACAGACACATCGGCAGGGCAATCCAAAGAATAACTCCAATAGGAAACCCCTTAAATCGAGACATCCCAAGGAATATGGCAACATTTAGGAAAATTACTGCGGCTACAGTAGCCGCAGCCGGAGAAAGAAAAGCCCCCACCAAATGGGCAAGGACGAGCCAAAAAATTTCTTCAGTGAATATCATTAAGAATGACTTGAGTATCGACTCTTCACTGACAATTTTTTGCCAAAGGACGGTCAGAAGATCATTGTGCGAAAAGTAGTTTAAATAATTTTCGTTGTCGAGAACATCCGTCCGATTGGCCGCGATCAAGAACGCAATCAAATATGTAATAACGCAAGCGATGGAAAAAATTACGGCCGCTCGTCCGTAAGTTATCTTTCCATCGGTGCTGCTAGATAAAATCAAGTATTTCCCCCACAACTCGAGAAGGACCAAGGTTCGTTTTAGCAAAAACCTTTGACCTCTCCGAAACCTCTTTTCTAACTTCAACACTCTCTAATGCCACGAGACAATCCCTAACTTGAGCAGAACTGACAGCCTCACAGATTGGATTGCTCCCAGTCCACATGTGACCAAGAACTTCCGACCTTGAATTCGCTATCAATGGCCGGCCCATATATAGCGCATAGACTCCGATCGCCCCTAACCAAGACGTTGACGTTTGATCAAAGCAGATGTCTGCCTCTTCGTACAATGTCAAGAGCTTATTAAACGGCATTTCTTTGTGCCAAACAACGTTTTCCCTCAATGCGCCGGATGACACGATTTTTTTAGCCAGCTCTAAGTCGACACCCTTTTCAACTATATGAAGAACAACAGGCAGTCGTCTTTCATCAATGTATTTTTCGACCCCCTTAAGAATTACATCGACACCCTTCATGTCACTCGGCGACCTGCCCGGAGAGGGCAGGAATGAGCAACGAACCGCACATAGCAGCACGAGTCGATTCTCATGAAAAGGTGGCTTCTTGTCCGACATGGAGACCGGCGAAAATGAGACATCAAAGCGCTCGACGAGACGGCCTCGCCAGTTTCTCGAAATATCCCTGACGACCCGGTCTCGATCTGAACTTAGTCCAAACGGGAAGGTTATCAATGCAGCGCAAGATTTGAAAGCCTTCCGCATCTTGGCGACACCAATCAGTGAAAATAGCGACCCAACCATGGCAGATCCACGCCGAATTTCCTGCAACCATAGACCATAACTCTTCTTATCACACCAGACATCCAAGTCAGATCCATGCGACAAAAAAACTGCCTTTGCAGGAGAAACAATCGGGGCGAGCATTAGATACATGCCAGACAGAAAAACGAAATCAAATGTCTTTAACTCGCGAACCAGACCTCCTATATATAAGTGTGGAAATATGTTGGCGCGAAGAGGATTCTTTACTATATATTCTATGACCCATTTCTCATAAGGAACGCCAACTTCTGGATAATGATTTTCTGGCCGAGATAATGTATCTACCTCGGTCGTCGTCACGAAATAGGTAACGTCGACCCCCGCGGCCCGCAACTCTATCGCATACATCATGCCCAGGGCATTTGCAGAACCTATGAAAGCAATCCTCTTCGACATATTTAATTTAATCGCCATAGAACATTATTATTTACCCGCTCAGCCTATCGGTTTACGGACTGTGGTTGGTGGAGAAAACTTCGCCTTCACGCCATTTCGCGCAACCGATGATCCGAGACACGCAACAATGAGGATTCCTACGCCAACACTAATAAGCGCCATCAGGAGTGGAGCGCGCTCCACTGGAAACCTGATAGTTGAAATCGCACCTAAAGCGCCAAGACTTGCTGGCGCCACGATTCCTAAAACATCGCGAACAAGCCAGCGAAAGTGCAACCCTCTGGCAAAGCGCTGGTGTACCAGCGGCACCCAGAATACGAAGTACAGCGCGTTGGCGCACAGCCAGGCCCACCCGGCGCCAGTCATCCCCCATTGCCATGTGCACACGATCACCGCTGGAATAAGCAGCAACACAAAGAGCACGTTGCCAATCAAATGGAGCTTCACGTCGCCCTTGGCAAATTGCAAGTAGTAAGGAAAAGCGCTCACTGCCAGGATTCCGTTGCCCAGTGCGTACAGGCCAAGAACAGGGGCGGCGCGGGCAGCAAGTTCGGCGTTGCCAGTCCAGGCCCATAGCACTTGTTCGGAAAAGCAGGCCAGCATCAATGCCATTGGCCAGGCGATGAGGGCAACACCTTGGGTGGCGTTGCGATACAGGGTCATCAACGCCTGTTCGTCGCCAGCAGCGCTCAGGCGACTCAGCCGCGGCAGCAGTACGCCACTAAGCGGGCCGCTGACGATGGCCACGCCGCTGGCCACCAGCACCGCCAGCGTGAAGCAGGCGTAGTCGCTCAACGACAGCAGCTTTGACAACACGAGCTTGTCGCTTTGAGTAACGAACACCCAGACAGAACTGGTGAAGGCAATGCTCAGCGAAAACCGCAGTACGCCGCGAAGCGACCGCCATTCGGGGCGCAGCTTCTCGCCAGCAGGCACACCCGGCAGCACCCGGTAACTCTTGCTGACGAGCAACACCACCTCCAACAATGCCACGCCCACTTGGTAAGCAAAGAACTGGCTGGGCTCGGCACCCACGAGCCAGAAGAACGGGATCACCAGCACGAAGCGGGCAGTGGCGAACAGCATGTTGAACCGCCCCAGCCAGACCTGCTGCTCAAACCCGTTGATCAGACTGCGGTACAGGCCGCAGACCCACCGCAAGGCGATGGTCACGGCCATGAGCACGAGGGCGTGATAAACCTCCGCCCTGGGCAACTTCTCGACGTTCAGCCAATGCGTTGCGATCCACGGCGTCAGCAGCACCATGCCGGCGCCCCCCACTACTGCGATGGCGATGAAAATGCCTTCCAGAGCTCGCAGCAGCTGCCTTAACGCCAACGCAGTGGTGGCACCGCCCAGATAGCGCGCGCTCTCCCGGGCAGTGGTGGGCGTGAGGCCCATGTCCAGCAGTTGGAACCAGGCCTGCAGCATGGCGAAGAAGCCCACCAATCCATAGGCCTCGGTGCCCATGTAGCGCACATAGAGCGGCACCATCACGATGCCGACCAGCGTCACATAGATCTGGCTGACGTAGTTCGCGACGAGGTTGCGCTTGAAACTCATGAGCCGGTAACGTTCATGTCGTTTCGCAACTGACGCTCCAGGTCGAGCAGGTCGCGTCGGCGCTCCTTGACCCGCCTTGCGGGTGAGCCGGCATAGATTCCGAATGCTTCACAGTCCTTTGGCACCAGGCTCAGCGCGCCCACGGCAACGCCTTCATGCAGCGTGACACCAGGCAATACGACGCTGCCGCTGCCGACGATCACATGCTTACCCAACTGCACTGGAGCGCTGTGCACACCGGTGTACCGAGCAGGCACCATGGGATTGGTCATGTGGCAACCAGAGTAGTCGTCGCTGCTGGAAAAAATGGACACCCGGGATGAAATGTTGCAGAAGTCCGCGAGCGCGATGGTGCCCGCCCCGATCAAGCTGGACTGAACGGCGATGTGAATGAAGTTGCCAAGTCGAATACCGCCTGACCCGGCAGACAGGACGCAAAAGTCGTCGATCCGCACGTGATTGCCGAGCGAAATGCGTTCGCATCCGTAGAACGAAGCGCGGTCCGAAATGCGAACGTCGTCTCCGACAGCAGCGAAGCCCATCGCCAGTAGTGCTTCTCGGCTCAGCAGCCCCATGGCTCAGGCTCCTGCAATGACATCCATCACGCGCATCTGATCCTCGCGCGTCAGCGCGGGATAGATCGGCAGACACAGCACCTGTTGCGACAGCTTGGTAGCCACCGGCAGGTTCTCGCGGTGCGACGAGGGCAGGCCGCGGTACATCGGGAACTCCGAGATCAGCGGGTAGAAGTAGCGGCGGGCGTAGATGTTGTGCTCGCGCAGCCGCTCGTACAGGGCGTCCCGGCTCAACGGGTAGTCGGGCTGCACGAGGATTGGAAAGTACGCATGGTTGGCCCGGGTCTGACCCACCTCTTCGACGCAGCGGATGCCCTTCACTGGCCCCAACATCTCGCGGTAGGTGTGGTCGATCTCGGCACGCCGGGCCAGTGCATGGTCGATATGCTTGAGCTGCAGCATGCCGAACGCGGCATTGACTTCGCTCATCTTGCCGTTGATGCCCGGCGCCACCACGGTGACCTCATCGACGAAGCCGAAGTTTTTGAGATGGTCGATGCGCTGCTTGGTCTTGGCGTCGGGGCAGATCAACGCGCCGCCCTCGAAGGTGTTGAACACCTTGGTGGCATGAAAGCTCAGTGCACTCAGGTCGCCATGGCGCAGCACGCTGCCGCCCTGATCTTCCACCGCAAAGGCGTGTGCAGCGTCGTAGATGACGCGCAGGTTGTAGTTGTCGGCAAGCTTCTGGATCGCCTCGACATTGCACGGGTGGCCGTAGCAATGCACCGGCATGATGGCCGTGGTGCTGGGGGTGATGGCGGCCTCGATGCGGGCGACGTCAAGGTTGAGCGTGGTTTCGTCGATGTCCACAAACACCGGTTTGATGCCATTCCACAGCAGCGAGTGCGCCGTGGCGACGAATGAGTACGGCGTGGTGATGACCTCGCCCGTCACGCGCAGCGCCTGCAACGCGGTCACAAGCGCCAGCGTGCCGTTGGAGAACAGCGCGATGTGCTCGACACCCAGGTACTCGCACAGCGCCTGCTCAAACTGCTGGTGGTACGGCCCGCCGTTGGTGAGAACCTTGTTGGCCCAGATCTGTTCCAGATAAGGGATGAACTCTTCCAGCGCAGGCAGGTAGGGCTGGGTGACATAGACCGGTTTTTTGCTGCTCATTGCGTCCCTAAACCATGGGTGGTTGGCTGACTGATGCTAGTGCCGCGCTGGCACCCCGGCGCTTGCACCTGCTTCTTCAATTGCGGGCCGCGCTCAACATTGCTCACCCTCCATTCTCGGGGATTGCATTTTCAATTCACGCAGATGCGCGGACAAATTTCGCCCACTCTTGCCGGGCTGAGGCGCGCCTGACATGTGGGCGCTTCGCGGCCACAGAAGCCACCGTGAGAGCGCCGAGTCGCCGCGCATCAAGGACACGCGCACTTCAAATGCAAATCCGCGAAGGATGCAACGAACCCGTCTTCAGGCTTCCGACAGAAAGAGCTTGGGCCACCGAAACTGTCGACACACCAACGCGGCGGTGTCACGCCATCAAGGTTTCGCAACTCGTCTAGCCGCGCTGGTGCAGAGGAATGCGACATGCGTCACGGACGGTCGTGCAGTCCTCATCACCACCTACCAGCAGTACGGCCCACCATGACCAATTCGCAATTCGCTACGCTGACAGAGAGCCCGCCAGCTATTGCATCGAGCAGTGCCGGGCTGTCACGCACCCACCAGGCGGCGAGTCGATACCGGGGGCGGCGCGTGGTGCTGTGCGTCAATGCAGCCTGGAATGTGCTGAATTTTCGCTCGGGCTTGGTCAGCTCAATGATCTCTTCTGGCTATGAGGTGGTGGCCATTGCTCCAAGCGATGAGTACGCTGCGGATGTCGTGGCCCTTGGCGCACGTTTTGTGCCTCTTTCACTGAGCCGCAAAGGGTGCAACCCCTTCTCGGAATTGGGGGTCTTGCTTCGCTTGGCAAGGGTACTGATGCGTGAACGGCCCGATGTGTATCTCGGGTACACGATCAAACCCAACATCTATGGCTCACTCGTGTGCCGCGCGCTACGTATTCCTGTCATCAACAACGTCACCGGATTGGGCGCCGCCTTCGCACCGAATTCGAGGCTCACGCCACTTGTGCAAAGGCTGTATCGCTGGGCCTTCGGTCGGTCGAGTCGCGTGTTCTTCCAAAACGAGGATGACCGCGCCACCTTCCTTCAAGCAGGCATCGTGCGCGAGGAGCAGACCATGCGCCTGCCCGGTTCGGGAATCGATCTCGCCAAGTTTGCGCCACAGCCGCTGCCCGCCGTCGGCCCAGGCTGCACCTTTCGCTTTCTATTGGTTGCGCGGCTGCTGTGGGACAAGGGCGTGGGGGAGTACGTCGAAGCGGCCCGCCGACTGCGCGCCGGAGGTGTGGACGTGGAATGTTGCCTGCTCGGGTTCATCGACGAGGGCAACCCTCAAGGAATTCCCCGGCAGACAGTGGAGCAGTGGCACGCAGAAGGCGTGATCAACTACCTAGGCTCGACCCGCGACGTGCGGCCATTGCTGGCCAGCGCGCACTGCGTGGTGTTGCCGTCCTACCGCGAAGGAGTGCCTCGCAGTTTGCTGGAAGCCGCAAGCCTGGGTAGGCCTGTCATCACAACCGATGCGGTGGGTTGCCGCGACACGGTAGACGACGGCTTGAGTGGTTACCTGGTACGCCCGCGGGACGTAGACGACCTGACCAATAAGATGGGGGCCATCGCCACCATGCCCGCGCCGCCACTGGCACAAATGGGCCTGTGTGGACGCCGGAAGATGGAGCGTCAGTTTGGTGAACAACTCGTGGTGGGACAGTACTTGCAGGACATCCGGTCGGCGGTGCGTAAACGTAGCACCGCCTGATGGGCCGGTGCCGCCGCAGCCCGCGGCGACACCAGCGACCCACCCACAACGAACGCCTCGGGTTTCAGTCTTGCACGGCGAAAGCGGCCCCGGTGAGTGCCGGGTGACCTGAGACCACCGCAAACTGAACTCCTGCCTGGCCTCCAAATCCGTCGGCGTCGTAGTACAAGCTGCCGTTGCTCGTGTCGTAGTAGATCCCAGCGCCCTCGGAAACCGACGTGCTGCCGGTCAGACCCGCACCGGCATGGAACTGGCTGGCATTCAGTGCGCCTGGAGCACCGAGGGAAGCAAACACATCGTTGTCCAGCAAGATCGTGTCACCCGCACTGAAATCTGAAATCACATCTACATTGGTCGCGGCATTCAACGTTGCGTCGAAGACGAAGGTGTCGTTGCCGGCACCGCCGATGAGTGTGTCGACGCCGTCGCCGCCTGTCAGCGTATTGGCTCCGCTGTTGCCCGTCAGCACGTTGTCCAGCGCGTTGCCGGCGGCATTGATCGCCGCAGAACCTCCAAGCGTCAGGTTCTCAACGTTCGCACCCAGTGCGAAGCTCAGCAGAGAAACCACCGTGTCCGTGCCCTCGCCACTGGCCTCCGTCACCGTGTCACCCGCGTTGTCGACCCCATAAGTGTCGTTGCCTGTGCCACCCGCCATCGCGTCGGCACCCTCACCGCCAATCAACAGATCGTTGCCGCCTCCACCAAGCAACGTATCGTCGCCCGCCTGCCCAGCCAGCGTGTTGTTGCCGGCATTGCCCGTCAGTACGTTGCCCAACTCGTTGCCATACCCGTTGACATGGCCTGAGCCTGTCAGCGTCAGGTTCTCCATGTTGCTGCCCAGCGTGTAGGCCAGTGCAGTCTGCACCGTATCCGTGCCGCCGCCAGCGCCCTCGCTCACCACGTCGCTGACAGAATCCACCACGTACGTATCGTCGCCGGCACCGCCGCTCATGGTGTCGTTACCCGCACCGCCGTCCAGCACGTTGTTGCCGCTGTTGCCCGTCAGCACGTTGTCCAGCGCGTTGCCGGTGGCATTGATCGCCGCAGAACCTCCAAGCGTCAGGTTCTCAACGTTCGCACCCAGT